>JAYVLI010000267.1:0-25697 GCA_043759535.1 Betaproteobacteria bacterium
CTATTGCCCCGTCCGGCTGAGAGGCTTGGGTTGCGGCATCGGCTGCCGCCACAGCCGTTCACGTCATCTGCCCCGCGCCTGGGGGGCTGAATAGATACGGTGGTGTCCATGACGTTGAGCAAGGCCTGCCCGGCCCCAGCGCCCAGCGCGCCTGGCGCGCCAAACGACATGCCGCCGATGGCCAGGTGCAGGGCGGCACGGTAACGCCCGCCCTCTTTCCAGTTCTCAGCCTCTGGGCAGTCGGTGTTGCCGTTACAGGCGGTCTTGGCGGCCTTGTACTTGTCGCCGGCGTAGTCGCCCGCCGCCCGGTATGCCGCCTTGCCAAACGCTGCCGTCACCGCCACCCCGTCGCGCAGTTCTTGGGTGGCTTTGGTTTTGTCGAATGTGTGCAGCAGCGGTTGGTGCAGGCCGCTGGGGCTGTTACTCAGGGTGGCTGCCAATTGGTAGACCTTGGCATCCACAACGCTGATCCGGGTGTTTAGCGTATCAATGTCACGCTGCGTTGCCAGCACAGCGGCCTGCCAAGCCAGGTAGCGGCTGTTGCCGGCGTCTGCGGCTTCGTGTGGCGGCTGGCTTCGGTCGGTCTGCGGCGCGCGCGCCGTGGACAAAGCTGCAGTTGCGCCAGCCTTGGTTGCAACTGCGCCAGTGGTGGTCGCGTCCACCCCGGCTTGCGGCAAGCTGGTGTAGGCGCAGATGTCGCAAGGCGGTGGCTCTTGGGCAATCAGGGTGGTCAGATCGCGCTGCCGTTGGTCCCGTGCGGACACCAAGGGCTCACGCTCGCTGGTTTTCATGGCCGCCTCCCTGCCGGCTTGCAGCTCAGGCCGCAGCAGCGTCACCGTGCTAGCAACATTGCTCTTGGTGGTGAAGGTCTCACTAGTGTCCATGCGCGCAAAACCCACGCTGGACCCGGCCAGTGCGCCCGCGCCGGCTGGCTCGGCGCTGATGTTGACACCCACGCTCCAGCTCTTGCCCGACGCCACGTCGCGGTTGGCCACGTCCTCATGCGTCAGCGTCCAGGTATCAAAATAATTGCGCCATGCAATCGCCTTGCTGGCGATGGCTGCGCCTTTGAGGTGGGTGTGACCACGGACCCGAATGATGTGGCCACCCGTGCCAGCCACGATGCTGCTCTGCTGCTTGACCGATTCGTTCTCGGCCAGCAGCGCCAAGCCGCTGGCATTGACGCCCAGGCTTGGCGCGCCGTAAGGGTTGCCCGGCCACGGGATGCTGGCGTTGAAGCCGTAGCTCTGCTCCTTGGCCTGGTAAAACGACTCATCTTGCGGGCTGACGATGCTCAAGTTGCCCGTGCCCTTGCTGCCCACCTGGGCCATCACGGTCTCACCGGTGGCCTTGGCCCCGCTCAAGGCCCAGTCGCGGCCTGCGTCCACGCTCAGCAGCGAACCGGCAGTCAATTCGCTGTTCCAGAACGTGCTGCCCCAGCCGTTGCTCCAGGCATTGCTGCGGCTGGCCGCCAGGGTCACCGCAACCCCGCTTTGTGGCCCACCCACACCAAAACTGATGCCCACCGATGCTGCGCTGCTGCTGCGTTTGGTTTGCTCGGTGTCCCGGCCCACAGCGGCGCTTAGCGTGATGTCGCGGTCAGCGCGCAGCGTCAAGTTCTGGCTGGCGATGACGCGGCTGCCGATCAGCGTGATGTCGCCCCTGTCCGCGCCACCGGTGGCGGTCAGGCTCACATTGCGGCCGGCGTTGATGCTGGACTCGGTAGGCGTGGTGCTGGTGGTCAGGCTCTCATCGTTGCTCTGGCTGGTGCCCAGGCTGGCGCTGAAGGTCCATTGGTTCGTGGCTGCGTCCAGCAATGAACTGGACTGCAGCTTGCTGAGTGCAGTCAGTGCGTGGTATTGGTTGTAGATCGTCAAGCCGCTGGTCAGCAGCGCCATGGCCTGGTAGCGGCCGTTCTCGGTGCGCTTGGCCACCTTGGCCATTTCGCTGGCGGTTTGCACAGCGCTCACCAGGGGGTTGCTGGCGCTCAAGGTGATGCCGCTTTGCCGCTCACGCACGATGTTCAACACGCTGCGGGTGTTGTTGTTGCTTTGCAGGGTGATGTTTTGCGCGGCAATGTGGATGTCACCTTGCGGCGCGGTGATGTTGCTGGACAGTTGCATGTATTGGCCGCCCGCTGTGCCCAGCACATCGCCGGCCAGGCTGCCCACGCTGGTGCTGGCCTGGCGGGTCGCTTGGGTGCTGGTGATGTTGCTGCTGCTTTTTGAGCCGATGGTGATGGACAGGCCACCGTTGCTGAAGATGCCGCTCTTGCTGACGGAGCGGGATTCATACGCAAAGTTGCTCTCGGACGTGGCCAGCAGGTTCAAGTCCTGGTCAGCATGCAGGCCCACCGCGCCGTCCGCCATCACCAGGCTGCCAACAATATTGACGTTGCCACCCGCGCCAATGGACACGCTGCGCCCGCTGATGTCGCTGGGGTTGGCGGTCTCCTCGATGCTGGTCTTGGTGATGTCAGTCACCCGCTTGCTGAACCAGTTGCGCTTGACCTCAAAAAAGCGCTCGTAGGTGGTGTCGGTGGTGATGTCGTGGGCAATGTCCAGGTCTTTGGCGGCCAGCAGCGAGACATGGCCGGTGTTGGCCTCGATCTTGGCGCCGGTGACAAACAGCTTGCCTTGCTCAACGCCTGCGCTGTCTCTACCGCCAGTGGCCAAGACCGCGATGTCACCTTCGGCGATCAGGCGGGCTTGCACCAGGTTCTCAGTGCTTGGGGCCGTGGTGGTGGACCCGGCGGTGGTGGTGGTCTTGGTCAAATCCTTGCGGGCCAGCAAGGCCACGCCCAGGCCTTGCACTGCAATGCTGCCGCCCGATTTGACTTGCGCACCGTCCAGCGTCACCAGGCCGGCGCTGGACTGGATGGCCACCGCGCCACCGGCGTCGATGTCGGTGCGGGTGAAGCGGGTCAGCCGGCTGGTGGTGCCGCTGCCGTTGATGTCGCTGTCGGTTCTGGTGGGCTGCAAACTCAGGTCATTGGCCGCAGCCAGGTTGACGCTGCCGCCTGCCTTGATGCTGCCGGCCTTCAAGCTCAGCTCGCCAGCGCTGCGCAGACGCACATCGCCGCTGGCTTGCAGCGGCAAGGCCTCAGCGGCCAGGTTGCCGGCCGTGGCCAGCATCACGTCGCTGGCTTTGATGGCACCGCCTGTCCAGCCCAAACCGCCTGCGGATTGCACCAGGGCCAGGCCGGCGCTGTCGATGCTGCCGCCGATGGCGCTGACACCAGCCGCACTGAGCACGGTGGCGCTGCCAGCCACGGTGGTTTTGAGCGTGCCGCTCAAAGTCAAATTGCCCGTAGCGTCCAAACTCAAACCACCGGCACGGGCCTCCAACCGGCCGCTGATATTGACGCCCGGGCCTTGCTCATTGGCCAGCAGGTAGATTTGGTTGGCATACATGCCAGCAGCAGCGCCCAGGTCAAGCGACAGCGCCGGGCGCGCATCAGCCCGGCCTTGGGGCACGGACGCCAGCGCGGCGTAGTTGACCTGGTTGCTGCCCAGCACGGCATAAATGGCACTGTTGGTGGCGGGCAGGGTAATGGTGCCGTCCACCCGCAAGCTGCCGCCGATCAGGTCCAGCGATGTCAGCGTGCCGCCGTTCAAGCCACTGGCGCCAACGCTCAACACGCCGCTGTTGACGCTGAAGCCGTCCAGCGCGGCACCGGCCCAAGTCGGCTTGCCAGTCACCAAGCTGGCGCGGGTGGTGTTGATGAATCTGCAGCCATTGCAGCTGATGCCGTTGGGGTTGGCAATCACCACATCGGCGGTTTGGCCAAACACCTCGACCATGCCGTTCAGGCTGCTGGCCGCTGTGCTGCTGACCTCATTGACGATCAACCGTGATTGGGCAGCACTGTTGCCGCCAAACAAGACGTTGCCGCCGATAGCGCCCGCCAGGCTTGACGTGCTGGTCACGGCGTTGGTATTGTTGCTGCCTGACCTGCCCGCCGGCGTGTTGGCGACAGCGGGGCGAGTCTCTTGCAATTGACCGGCTGCAGCTGCGGCAACTGGTACCGCGTTGTAGCTGCAGGTGCGGCAAGGTTTAGGGTCTGGCGGCGGCGGTGGCGTTGGTTGCGTTGGCGTTGGCGTTGGTGTTGGTGCTGGTACTGGCGCAGCGCCGGGGGCCGCCGCCGAGTTGTTCAACACCAAACCTGCGCCACCCGCATTGAACTGGGTGAACAGGTTGTGTGAAATGCCCGCACTGTTGGCAGGGGCGATATGGACCACGGTCAAGCCATTGACGGCGGTGTCCAGCTTGGGCTTGCGGCCTGCCGCTGCGTTGGCGTCCGCCGTGGTCTGCGCCTGCGCCGCAGTCATGGCCAGTGGGGCCAGCGCCTGTGCAGCGGCCAGCGCCAGCACAGCGTGGGCGAGGTGTGTTTTGCGAGGTTTCACCACAAGCTCCTGGATCAATGGTTGAAGCTCAGGTTGGCGTACCAGACGGCGGATGAAGCCATAAAGCCGGGAGGCTTGTGCAGTGGCGCAGCCAGCGCCAAGTCACCGCTCCACCCATGCCCGGCCCAGCGCAGGCCGGCAGCTGCACCGGCCAGCACCCGGCCTGGCTTGGGCGTTTGTGGGGCTGTTGTCATGGTGGCCGTGATGCGGCCGTAGTCCAGCCCGAGGTAGGGCTGCAGTTGAATGGCTGGCAACCACGCTGCATTGAATGCTGGCAGCCTGAGGTCTTGCCGCCAGGCGATTTGCTGCTGACCCGTCAGCACATCCTGGGCATCAAAACCGCGCACTGACCACCGGCTGCCGAGTGTCTGCAGATCAGCGCTACTGGCCGGGTCATGCACACCCGCCCAGGTCAGCCGGGTGTCGTAGTGCAGGTGGTGCGCAACAGCTTGCTGCCAAGTCAGTTGCATCCGGCGAGCGTTCGGCAAGGCGGGCGGGTCCAGCTGCACATCGGGCGCAGCGCCAACACGCTGCGCCACAGCCGAGTCGATGTCCAGGGTGAGCTCACCCGCCGTAAATCGCAGCCAGCCCGTCACACCCCAGTCGGTATCGCGGGTGTGGCGGCGTTGCAAGACCAGTTCCACGTCGTCCACTGCATTGCGAGAGCGCCGCTCGGTGGCACCAATCCACAGCTTCCATCGGGCAGACGCGCTGCGCCAGGCCGTCCATTGCCAGCGCAATTGCACGCTGCTGTCAACGCCGTTTTCGCTGAACCGGGTTGTCAGCCCCTGGATGGGCCGCACATGGCGGCTGTGTGCCGCGTTGATCCACAACAGATGGTGGCCAAACGGGATGCTGTAACTCAGCGTTGCCGTGCCCTGGTAACGCGCGCTTTGCTCGCTGTGCAATGTCCGGTTCAAGACCACGGCCACTTGATCGGACAAGCCCAGCGGCGCGTCCCACACGGCCTGCAACGCGGCCTGCAGGCGCCCGTAGTCACGCGGGGCGGTGTTGTCCAGCCCGGCGCTGAAACGCCAGGTGCGTGTGGCCGCCGTGGTGATGGCCACAACGCTCTCGTCCGCACGGTCTGCCGCTTCAATGTGAAACTGTGCGGCCTGGCTGGGCAGGCGCGCCAGGTTTTCCAGCGTTTGCTCAATGTCCCGCAGGTTGAGCGCATCACCCGGCTGGATGGCGAGTGCATTGCTGCTGATGACGCTTGCAGCACCGCGCAGATCAACCCGTGCAACGCGGCCGATGTGCAAGCTGACCTGCAGCACGCCGCTGGCCAGGTTTTGCGGCGCAACGCTGACGCTGCTGGTGACGTAGCCCTGGCTGACCAGGCGCGCGTCCAGGTTGCGGCGCAGGGCATCCAGGCTTTGTGGGCCCAGGCAAGCGCCAACAAAGGCGCCAAGGTCTTGCAGCAACCAGCCGAACCTGTTACGGCTGTTGAGCGGCAACGGTGGCGTGTTGCTGACCAGCTCAAACTGCTGGATCGCAAAGCAAGGTGCCTCGCCGTCCACCGGTGGCAACCAGGCAAGAGCAGCGGGCGGGGACCATTGCGGGGCGCTGCGCGCTTGGGCATCCCGCAGCGCCTGCAGACGCTCACGCTGCAGCGCCTCCAGCACATCGTGCCGGTCTTGGGCTGTGGCGACCGTGCTGCTGACTGCCATCAGCATCAGCATGCCAAGCGCCACTGCGGCGCTGCGCCACTGCACTGCCCCCATGACCGCGCCCCCTAAAAACCGCGTTGTGCGGTGTTGTCCACACCGTTGCTGGAATGTAGAGGCTGGATATAAATACAGTATCTAGGGCTTGTACGGGTGCTGCTTGCGCGTCATCGCGCAGCGGGTGGGGCGCGGGCCAGTCAGGTCAACACGCGCTCAGCGCAGTCTTGCGCTGGTGACCCCGGTAGCGCCACTGCGCCACCTCAAGCCGCCAGCGCGTCATCCACCTCTTCCCCCAAAAACCCGCCACTCTGGTGCGCCCACAACCTGGCATACAGCCCGCCCAGCGCCAGCAGCTCGGCATGGCTGCCTTGCTCCACCACCCGGCCGGCGTCCAGCACCACCAGCCTGTCCATGGCGGCGATGGTGCTCAGCCGGTGGGCGATGGCCACCACGGTTTTGCCCTCCATCAGCCGGTACAGGCTGGCCTGGATCGCCGCTTCCACCTCGCTGTCGAGTGCGCTGGTGGCTTCGTCCAGCAGCAGGATGGGCGCGTCTTTGAGCATCACCCGGGCGATGGCGATGCGCTGGCGCTGGCCGCCCGAGAGCTTGACGCCACGTTCGCCCACATGGGCGTCAAAGCCCTGGCGGCCTTTGGCGTCGGCCAGGCCGGTGATGAAGCCGTCGGCCTCGGCGCGCTGCGCGGCGGCTTGCATCTGCGCATCTCCAGCATCTGGCCGGCCGTACAGGATGTTGTCGCGCACCGAGCGGTGCAGCAGCGACGTGTCCTGCGTCACCATGCCGATCTGCGCCCGCAGGCTGTCTTGGGTGACGTGGGCGATGTCTTGCCCGTCCACCAGGATGCGGCCAGCCGCCACATCATGGAAACGCAGCAACAGGTTGACCACCGTGCTCTTGCCCGCGCCAGACCTGCCCACCAGGCCGATCTTCTCGCCCGGGCGGATCAGCAGGTTCAGGCCGTCAATCACGCGTTTGTCGCTGCCGTAGCCAAAGGTCACGGCGTCGAACTGGATTTCGCCGCGGGTCACCACCAGCGGTGTGGCGGCGGGAGCATCCACCACCTGGCGTGGCCTGGCCAGGGTGCCGATGCCGTCTTGCACCGTGCCGATGTGCTCAAACAGCATCGCCATCTCCCACATGATCCAGTGCGAGATGCCGTTGAGCCGCAGCGCCATCGCGGTGGCAGCGGCCACCGCGCCAATGCCCACGGCAGCACCCGTCCACAACCACAGCGCCATGCCGGCGGTGCCCAGAATCAGCAGCATGCTCAAGCCGTGGATCACGATCTCAAAGCTGGTGGCCAGCCGCATTTGTTGTTTGACGGTGGCCAAGAATTCGTCCATCGCTGATTGCGCATGCTTGGCTTCACGCGTGTCATGTGCAAACAGCTTGACGGTGGCGATGTTGGTGTAGGCGTCTGTGATGCGGCCGGTCATCATGGACCGGGCGTCGGCCTGGCTTTGCGCCACCTTGGCCAGCCGCGGCACGTAGTGGTGCAGCGTCAGCAGGTACAGCGTCAGCCAGCCCAGCAGGGGCACCAGCATGCTGCTGTGGAAGCCGCCCACCACCGCCACCAAGGTGACAAAGTAGATGACGATGAAGACCAGGATGTCGCAGACGATCATCCACACATCACGCACCGCCAGCGCGGTCTGCATCACTTTGGCGGCCACCCGGCCGGCAAATTCATCGCCATAAAAGCCCATGCTCTGGCCCAGCATCAGGCGATGAAAATTCCAGCGCAGCCGCATCGGAAAGTTGCCGGCCAGCGCCTGCTGCTTGAACAGCGCTTGCAGTGCCACCAGCACGATGCTGCCGGCCAGCACGGCGGCCAGGGTGATCAGGCGGCTGCGCTCGTCCACCCACAGCCGGGCCGGGGCGGCTTTGGACAGCCAATCGACGATGTTGCCCAGCATGGCAAACAGCAGCGCCTCAAACACGCCGATGGCTGCTGTAAAGGCCACCATCGCGGCGATGTAGCCGCGCAGCCCTGCGGTGCAGGCCCACATAAAGGGCCAAAAGCCTGCCGGTGGGGTGGTGGGTGCTGCGCTGGGGTAGGGGTCAACCAGGCGTTCAAAGAAGGCGAACACGGTGCTTGCTCAAGGTTTTGGAAAGGGCGGCAGCGTAGCGGAGTTGTCGGCTTTTTGCGTTGTCAATCGCAAGCAGGGCCGGCGCTGCTTGCCGGGGCATGCGTGGGTGTTGCTGCAGCCCACCCTCACACCCGCTGCGCCAAACCTTGCAGCACATCGGCATGACCGGCACACACCTGCCGGAACGCGGCGCTGATGCGGGTATCGGCCGCCGCCCGCTGCCAGAACAGCAGCGCCGCAGCGCAGGCCACCAGCCATACCGGGCGCTGGGCGGGCAGCGGCAGCGGCGGGCTGAACAGGCGTGACGCCACCTCGCCGCCCGGCAGCGGGGCATGGCCCATGGGCAGCATGTCATAGGCCGGTGCCAGTTGCATGGGGCCGGCGCTGACGGGTGCGGGTGCGGGTGCGGGTGACGTTGGCGCTGCCGCAGTGCGGGCCACCGCCTGCGGCCGAAAGCTCAGGTTGCCCGGGTGCATGTCGGTGTTGTGGATCAAGCGGCCAAACCAGGCCAGGTGCTGCACGCGCAGCACCGTGTCAGCGTCCAGCACGCCAATGGCCTGCAGCCGGCTGGCCAGGCGGGGCCAATCGCCACTGCCATCGCCCACAAAGCAGGCGTCCAGCGTGAGCAGGCTGACCAGCGGGCTGCGGCCGTGCAGGCCGTGGCGATCGAACCGCTGCACCTCCAGGAACGTGCGGCCCGCATGCTGCACGATGCGGCTGCCGGCGGCCGCCACACCCGGCAAGGTGGCCGCGCAGCCCAGCGCCAGGTGCTCACACACCAGCAAATCAGCCCAGCGCTGCACAGCGGGTGAACCATCGGCGCCCGAGAACTTGACCAGCACATGGGGTGTGTCGGCGCCGGCCAAGTCGCGCAGCGCCGGGAATTTGGGGAAATCACCCGCCGCACTTGAGCCGGCCACACCGGCTGCTACCGCCTGCTCGGCCAGCCTGGCGTAGGCCGGGCCCAGTGCCGATGCCATCAGTGGCGCAGCCGGCGCCAGGGCTTGTGCCTGCCAACGCTGGAAGGCCACATCCCCCAGCAGCAAATTGCCGCTGCAATCACTGCCGATGTGGGCCAGCGCATGCACCACCGCGTCGTCGCTCCAGGCCTCGGGGTTGGGTGGCAGGCCCAGCGCGGCGTGCGCAGCCCGCGCCAGTTGGCGGCCCAGATAGCCCTGTGGCCGCATGTCTTGCAGGATGTAGGGCAGGCCGGCCCACCAGCCATCGCGTGAATCTTCAGGGATGGGCCAGGCTGAGCCGTCCAGCGGCAGCCATGTGCCCTCAGGATGCACCAACACCAGCTTGGCCACCGGGTTGGCAGCGCCCTGGGCGTTGATCTCGACCAGCGGCCAATCCGACGGGCCGCCTCGCAGCGGCCGGCGCAGCGCATAACGGGTGCGCCGCGCTTTGCCGGTGACCACCAGGTCAGCGCTGTGGGCCTGCAGCAGCCGGTGCAGTGTGGGCACGCTGACAGCAAGTCGGCTGGCCAGGTCTGCCGCGCTCACCGCTGCGCGGCGTGCCAGCACGGTGCGCAGTTGGTCGCGGGCGGCTTGGTTGGGTGGGCGCATGGCCCAGATTATGGGGAGCGTTTTGAGAAGATTGTGGAGAAGATTTTTAGCCGCTATGCCAATGCTGTGGTGTGTGATGAAAGGACTAGTTTTGAGAAGATTTAAAGATTGAAATTTCTCGCCAGCTTCAAACCACCACGCCCGCCCGCTCCAGCATGGCGTGCAGCAGCACGTTGCAGCCTGCGGTGATGTGTTCTGGCTTGGCGTCTTCAATCTCGTTGTGGCTGATGCCGTCTTTGCAGGGGATGAAGATCATGCCAGCCGGTGCCAGCCTGGCCATGTACACCGCGTCATGCCCGGCGCCTGAGACAACAGGCATGTTGCTGTAGCCCAGCGCGGCGGCAGCGCGCGCCACCGCATGCACACACTCGTCATGAAAAGGCTGGGCGGTGTAGGCCGACACGGGGGTGATGACGATGGGCAGGCCGCTTTGTACGCTCAAGCGGGCGGCCACCGCGCGGATGTCGGCATCCATCGCGTCGCACAGCGCGTCGCTGGCATTGCGCAGGTCAATGCTGAAAGTCACCTGGCCCGGAATCACGTTGCGGCTGTTGGGGTGGACCTTGACCATGCCCACCGTGCCACGGCCATGGTTTTGCCCGTCGGCCTGTGGGTGGCGGTGGGCGCAGGCCACCACCTCTTGCATCAGCGCGGCAGCCACTTGCAGCGCGTCCTTGCGCAAGGCCATCGGCGTGGGGCCGGCATGCGCCTCCATGCCGGTCACCACACAGTCATACCAGCGGATGCCCAGCACGCCGGTCACCACGCCGATGGTGATGTCGTGGTCCTCCAGCACCGGACCTTGCTCGATGTGGGTCTCAAAATAACTGCCGATCGGGTGGTCACCGGGCTCTTGATCACCGATGTAGCCGATGCGCTGCAACTCGTCTTTCACGCTCTTGCCGTCCGCGTCTTTTGCGGCATAGGCGTGCTCCAGCGTGAAGGCTTTGGCAAACACCCCCGAGCCCATCATCACCGGCACAAAGCGCGAGCCTTCTTCATTGGTCCACCACGCCACCTCAATCGGCGCTTCGGTCTGGATGCCGGCGTCATTCAAGGTGCGCACCACCTCCAGCCCGGCCAGCACGCCGTAGTTGCCGTCAAACTTGCCGCCGGTGGGCTGGGTGTCGATGTGGCTGCCGGTCATCACCGGGGGCAGGGTGTTATTGCGGCCCTGGCGCCTCAAGAACCCATTCCCGATCTTGTCGATGGTCACCGTCATGCCGGCCTCTAGCGCCCAGCGGCTCACCAGGTCGCGGCCCTGTTTGTCCAGGTCGGTCAGCGTGAGGCGGCAGACACCGCCTTTTGGGGTGGCGCCAATCTGGGCCAGCTCCATCAGGCTGCTCCACAGGCGCGGGCCGTTGATCCGCAGGGCTTGCACCTGGGCGGGCAGGGGGATGATCGTCATGTCCATGTCAGTCTCCGGGCAACGGTTTAACGGGCAACCGCAGTGGGCGCTTCCAGCGCGGCTTTGCGCGCCAGCGCATCAAACTGCGGGCCAAAAGGCGGGCGCTTGATGTACTGGCCAGCGCCACGCTCAGCGCGCAAATCGCCGTTGGCATACACCAGCTTGCCAGCGGCCACGGTGTGGCTGGGCTGGCCCAACACGGTGCGGCCCTCAAAGATGTTGAAGTCACCCAGGCTGCGTTGCGTCTTGACCGACAGGGTTTTGCTGGCGGTCGCGTCCCACAGCACCAGGTCAGCATCCGCTCCTTCAACGATGCAGCCTTTGCGCGGGTAGATGTTGAACAGCTTGGCCGCGTTGGCCGACGTGATGGCCACAAATTCGCTGGGCGTCAACTTGCCGCTGTTGACGCCCTCGTGCCACAGCACGGCCAGGCGCTCCTCCACCCCGCCGCAGCCATTGGGGATTTTGCTGAAGTCGTCTTTGCCGGCGGCTTTTTGCTCGGCGCAGAAGGTGCAGTGGTCGGTGGCAGTGGTGTGCAGGTTGCCCGATTGCAGGCCGCGCCACAACATTTGCGCATGGCCTTTGGGTCGGAAGGGTGGGCTCATCACATGGCCGGCAGCCTGGGCAAAGTCGGCATTGCGGTAGACGCTGTCGTCCACTGTCAAGTGGCCGGCCAGCACCTCGCCGTACACCCGCTGGCCACGTGCGCGGGCCTGGGCAATTGCGGCGGCGCTCTCAGCGCAACTCACATGCACCACGTAGATGGGCACGTTCAACACATCGGCAATGGCGATAGCGCGTTGTGCGGCTTCAGCCTCTACCGCCGGGGGGCGGCTCAAGGGGTGGCCCTCGGGGCCGAAGATGCCTTTGGCTTTCATCTCGGCTTGCAGCAGGTAGACCAGCTCGCCGTTTTCTGCATGCACTGTGGGCATGGCGCCCAATTCAAGTGCGCGCTTGAAGCTGTTCACCAGCGTTTCGTCGTCACACATGATGGCGTTTTTGTAGGCCATGAAGTGTTTGAAGCTGTTCACGCCTTCTTGCTGCACCAGCGTGCCCATGTCGCGGTGCACGCTCTCGTCCCACCAGGTCACCGCCACATGAAAGCTGTAATCAGCCGCTGATTTTTCAGCCCAGCCGCGCCATTTTTGGTAGGCCGCCAGCAGCGGCTCTTGCGGGTCGGGGATCACAAAATCGATGATGCTGGTGGTGCCGCCGGCCAGCGCCGCAGCCGTGCCACTGTAGAAGTCATCCATCGTGGTGGTGCCCATGAAGGGCAGTTGCATGTGGGTGTGCGGGTCGATCCCGCCGGGGATCAGGTAACGCCCGCTGCCGTCCAGCATTTCGCAGCCGGCGGGTGTGGCCAGACTGGTGCCCACGGCGCTGATCTTGCCGCCTTCACACAACACGTCAGCGGCAAATTCACGGTCGGCATTGACGACGGTGGCGCCTCGGATCAGCAAGGGTTTCATGGTGTGGACTCCGGCAATTGGGGGGCAGGGAATGGTTGCGCTGCGGGCGGGCGGCGTCAAGTCCGCGCCGCCGCTGCGCGTCAAGTGCTGGTGGCAGGCGCCGCATCCGGCTGGCGCGTCGGGTTGTTGGCATGCGCCGTCCAGTTGGCCTGGTAGGGGCTCACAGCCAGCCCAGTGCGGGCATCCACCTCACCAGGCGCCAGCGTGCGCAGCGTGATGCACTCTGGCACGGGGCAAACGGTGACACACAAGTTGCAGCCAACGCATTCGTCATCTTTCACCTCAAAGTGCCGCACGCCGTTTTTTGTCGCGGTGATGGCCTGGTGGGACGTGTCTTCACAGGCAATGTGGCAGCGGCCGCAGGCAATGCAGGTGTCCTGGTCAATCACCGCTTTGCTGATGGCGTTCAAGTTGAGGTATTGCCAGTCGGTGACCGTGCCCAGCGCCCGGCCGCGAAAGTCCTCAATCGTCTTGAAGCCCATGCTGTCCATGTAGTTGGACAAACCGTCCGCCATCTCCTGCACGATCTTGAAGCCGTACACCATCGCCGCAGTGCACACCTGCACATTGCCGGCGCCCAGCGCGATGTAGTCCAGCGCATCACGCCAGGTGCCAATGCCGCCAATGCCCGAGATGGGCAGGCCTTGGGTGGGTTTGAAGCGGCCAATCTCGGCCACCATGTTCAGCGCGATGGGCTTGACGGCCGGGCCGCAGTAGCCGCCGTGGCTGCCCATCCCACCGGTGGTCGGGCTCATGGTCAGCGTGGCCGGGTCCACGCCCATGATGGAATTGATGGTGTTGATCAGGCTCACCGCATCGGCACCGCCCTCTTTGGCGGCGCGGGCGGGTTGGCGGATGTCGGTGATGTTGGGTGTGAGCTTGACGATCACCGGCAGCCGGCTGTAGTGCTTGCACCAGGCGGTGACTTGCTGGATGTATTCAGGCACCTGGCCCACGGCCGCGCCCATGCCACGCTCGCTCATGCCGTGCGGGCAGCCAAAGTTCAGCTCCACACCGTCGCAGCCGGTGTCTTCCACCATAGTCAGGATGGCTTTCCAGGCGGCCTCGGTGCAGGGCACCATCAGGCTCACCACCATGGCCCGGTCAGGCCACAGGCGCTTGATCTCGGTGATCTCGCGCAGGTTGGTCTGCAGTGGCCGGTCGGTGATCAGCTCGATGTTGTTGAAGCCCAGCAGTTTTCTATCCGGCGTGAGCAGTGCGCCATAACGCGGGCCGTTGACATTGACCACCGGCGGGCCTTCTTCGCCCAGCGTCTTCCACACCACACCGCCCCAGCCGGCCTCAAACGCACGGTGGACGTTGTAGGCCTTGTCGGTGGGCGGCGCGCTGGCCAGCCAGAACGGGTTGGGGCTGCGGATGCCGGCAAAGGTGGTGGTCAGGTCGGCCATGGTGGGGCTCCGGTCAGGCGCGGGTTGGGGCGCTGTGTTGGGTGCAGAGTTGGGCGTGGATGGCCAACGCGGCGCGTTTGCCGTCTTGCACCGCTTCCACCGTCAGGTCACGGCCGCCCAGCCGGCAATCACCGCCGGCATACAGGCCGGGCACGGCGGTGCGGCCATCGTCATCGGCCTGGATGCGGCCGGCCTGCAGCACCAGGCCACTGCCAGTCCAGGGCGTGCTGTCCAGCCGCTGGCCGATGGCTTTGAGCACCATGTCGGCGGCCAGGGTCTGCTGCCGGCCGGTGGGCGTGAGCACCCCACCCACCAGCGCTTGGCTGGCAAAACACACCGCCACGGCCTGGCCTGCTGCAGCGCCGCTGCCGGCCAGCACCGCTTGCGGCGCCAACCAGTGGTGGATGCTGACGCCGTGTTGGCGCGCCCAGTCTTGCTCAGCACCGGATGCGCCCATGCTGGCCGGCCCGCGCCGGTAGACCATGTGCACCTCATCCGCGCCCAGCAGCTTGCTTTGCACGGCGGCGTCCACAGCCGTCATGCCCCCGCCGATCACCACCACCCGGCGGCCGATGGGCAGGTCGGCAAGGCGGGATGGCTCGTCAGCCTGGCGCAGCTCGGCGATGAAATCCACCGCGTCGCGAACACCAGCCAAGTCTTCACCAGGCACGCCCAAGTGTTGGGTATCGGCCAGGCCCACCGCCAGGTACACCGCAGCATGGCCCTGCTGCAGCGCCTGCAGTTGCGCCGCCGTCTGCAGCCGCCAGCCGGTGTTGAGGGTGATGCCGCCCACGCCCAGCAGCCAGTCCAGCTCGCGGCTGGCAAAGGCATCGGCCACTTTGTAGGCGGCCAGGCCGTATTCGTTCAGGCCACCGCCTTTGGGTTTGGCGTCATGCAGCACCACGCTGTGGCCCAGGCGGGCCAGGCCCACCGCACAGGCCAGGCCGGCCGGGCCGGCGCCCACCACGGCCACGCTGTGGCCGGTGGCTGGCGCGCGCGGGAACAGCGTGCTGATCGGCTGGCCCATCACCGCGTCCACCGCGTAGCGCTGCAGCCGGCCAATCTCCACCGGCTTGCCGCTTTGGGTGGTGCGCACACACACTTGCTCACACAACACCTCGGTGGGGCAGACGCGGGCGCAGGTGCCGCCCAGCGGGTTGGCATCGAGGATGGTTTTGGCGGCGCCACGCAGGTTGTCGTCACTGATGCGGCGAATGAAGCTGGGCACATCGATGCCGGTGGGGCAGGCGGTGGTGCAGGGCGCATCAAAACAGTAGAGGCAACGCTCGGCCTCCACCAGCGCTTGGGTGCGGGTCAGGCGGGGGGCGGCGTCGGCAAAGTGTTGGGTGTATTGCGCGGCCGACAGGCGCGCTGGGCGGATGTCAGGCGCTACAGCGCTTGGACTGAGGTCAGCTGGCGCGAACGAAGATGAGGCGAGGGCAGACACGCGATGCGCTCCTGCTGGGCCGGGCAGTGGGCGGCCCGGGATCACCGACAAACCTGACCAAACGGCCAGGTTTGGTTGTGATCGTATGCAACCGGCGTGCCAGTTGACCAGCCGGTGAAAACCCCCTGCGCTGTCAGCCGCTTGATGGCCTGGCGTACGCCAGCAGGGCGTTACGCCAGGCTGGTGCCCCGTGTCAGGGCGCGCTGGTGGTGCGGGCGCTGGGTGTGTTGGTGCCGGTGCTGGTATCCGACTGCACCACGCCCCGCTGCCGCGCCCGCCGCCATTGCCGGTCTGACGGAAACCCCGCCAGCGTTGCGGCCTGGCTGCTGCTGGCACCGTGTTGCCGTGCTTGCCGGGCCAGTGCCGGGCTGGTCGGCCACTGCGTCTTGCACCCGGTGGACTGCCGGGTGCAGATGGTCACGCCAGGCCAGCAGGGGCGACTGTTGCGGCGCCATGCCGCTGCGCCGGCCTGCGGCCACCATCACCTGCGCCACGTTGGCGGCCACCGCATCACCACACACCTGGGCGATGCAGTGCAGCGCCAGGTCAATGCCGGCGGTGATAGCGGCACTGCTGAGCAGCGCACCGTCCTGCACCCACACCCGGTTGACCAACACCTGGGCGCTGGGCGCGATGTGGGCCAGGTCATCCAACAATTCATGGCTGGCGGGGGTTCGATGCCGGTCAACTGCAGGCCCACCGACGCCAGCACATCGGCCACCGGGCCGGCATACCGCTAGCGCAAGGCGTCAGGCCGGCCGCGCCGCCGCAGCGCCTGATTGGCCAGGCGGAAGGCCTCCGCCGGGCCGGCCAGGTCCAGCAACAGCGAGCCAGGCAGCACGCTGAACAGCACGTCGATCATGGCGGAATCATGCCGCTGGGCCATGCCAGCGATGCCTGCGGCCCGGCGCGGCCCACTATCACGCCACCCGCGCCAGCGCCTGGTCCACGCTGCACAGCGTGGCAAAGCGCCCGGCCAGCACGGTGGCGGTGCGTTGCTTGATCTGCGTTGCGCTCAACACACCGCCGTCTGGTGTGGCCATATCAAAAGTCAGCGTGGCGTCGGTGACAAAGTCCACTTCCCAGCCTTCATCGCTGGCATGGCGGGCGGTTGTCTCGCAGCATTGCTCGGTGCGGATGCCGGCCACCATCAAGCGGCTGATGCCGTGCTGGTGCAGCCACACCGCCAGGCCGGTGCCCACCAGCGCGCTGTGGCGGTGTTTCTCAAAGGTGGCGGCGGCATCAATGGGCGCCAGGCCGTCCAGTGGCTGCACCAGGCCGCTTTGGGCGGAGAACGGGTTGTCAGCGTGCGGCGGGCCGTCGGTGTGCAAGATGCGCAGCACCGGCACACCTTGGGCCGCGCAGCCGGCCAGCAAGGCATTGGTGTGCCGCAAAAAATCCGGCAGGTCAGTTGCAGACCAATACGGCCGGTGGCAAAAGGATTGCTGCACGTCGATCAACAACAGGGCGGTGGGCATGGGCTGGCTCCGGGAGAAATGAAGCCAGCATGTTGCCGCCGCAGCCCCCCCCCGCACAGCCCCGCTGGCGGACGATCAGCGGTCAATTCCAGACACGCTCACGCTGCTGTGCCGCCCAAGCCCCGCACACCCTGCCAGGCCGCATCCAGCGCCTGGCGCAGCACCTGCTGCTTCCATTCGGCGGTGTCGGTGTAGAACGCATTCCGCGTGGCCCGCTTGATGGCGGCACGCTGCGCCGGCGGCGCGTCCGGGTGGTTCTCAGCCCACTGGTCGGCGCGCAGTGCGTCCAGCATGTCGGTGATGGGCAGGGTGCCGTATTCCAGCGCAATGCCGGTGTAGGCAGCTTGTGGGCATTCTTGATAGGCCGCCAGCCACATCAGCCCGGTGAGCGGGGCGGAGCTGGACGAGCCGTCATGAATGGACGTGATGGCCGACCCATCCGGCCCACCCCACCAGGCGCGGGCACGGGCCAGCGCCGCCGCGTCATCCCGGCAAGCAAAAATGCGCTCCCCCACGCCACTGGGCCCCAAGCCGGTGTGCAGGTCAATCCAGCCCAGGCGGCTGCAGCGTTGGGCATGGTCACGCAGCACCTGGCGCAGGGTTTGGTGGCTCCAGGTCGGGTTTTGCCCGCCGTAAAACAGGCCTTCAGGGTGGTGGTATTGGCCGCCGCTCACCGCAGCCTGCCAGGTCGGCACACCGTGTTGGCTGATGTAGTCCAGCACCGCTTGCTGCACGGCGGGTGCGGGCGGCCAGGTGGCGGGCAGCAGCAGGTGGGCGATGGCGTCATAACCGGTGTTGCGCGGCAGCGGCTGCGAGAAATCCTGAAAGTTGCGGTTCAGGTCCACGTTCTCGTGCGTGGTGCGGCGCCACCATGAAAAACCGTGGGGGTTGAGGGCATGCACATGCAGCACAGCCACACCGGCGCTGCGGGCCGCGCTGCGCAGCGCGCCATCGCCCAGCAGCGTGGTTTGCACGCCTGAGCCGCAAAAGCCCTCCACGCCGTGGCAGGCCGAGCTGACCACCAACACGGCGTTTGCGTCAGCGGGGCCGTCCACCACCACGTCCATCGCCAGCGCTTCACCGTGCTGGCCTAACAGCGGGTGGATGTGGCTGTGGACATCCAGCTTGGCGGCGTCGGCGGCAGCCAGAAATTTGGTGCGGGCCTCGGCGTAGGTTTGCGAGAAGTTGTTGATCATCACCGCCGGCCCATCAGCGCGGGGTGCTCAACCAGGTTTCAGCCAGCCGCACCCAGGCGGTGGCGCCCAGCGGGATCAGGTCGTCATTGAAGTCGTAACTGGGGTTGTGCAACATGCACGGCCCCAGGCCGTGGCCACCTTCGCGGTGTTCACCGTCGCCATTGCCGATCATGAAATAACAGCCGGGTTTCTCCAGCAAGTAGTAGCTGAAGTCCTCCGCGCCCATGGTGGGCTCAAACTCCTGCACGTTGTCTGCGCCCACCACATCGGCCAGCACCTGACGTGCAAACGTAGTTTCGGCAGCATGGTTGATGGTGGGTGGGTAGTTGCGTTTGAAGTGGAACTCGCAAGCACACTCAAACGCCTCGGCGGTGGCGTTGGCCATGGCCAACATGCGGCGCTCGATCAGGTCCAGCACGTCGGTGGTGAAGGTGCGCACCGTGCCCTGGATCTCACAGGTTTCGGGGATCACATTGGTGGCGTCACCGGTGTGGATCATGGTCACCGAGATCACACCGGTATCAATCGGCCGCTTGTTGCGCGAGATGATGGTCTGGAAGCCCTGCACCATGGCGCAGGCGGCCGGCACCGGATCAACCCCCAGATGCGGCATGGCGGCATGCGCGCCCTTGCCACGCAGGATGATCTTGAACTCATTGCTGGACGCGTAACACGGGCCTTCTTTGAGCGAGAACTGGCCCACCGCCATGCCCGGCCAGTTGTGCGCGCCAAACACCGCTTCCATCGGGAACAGCGTGAACAGGCCGTCCTTGATCATCTCGCGGGCACCACCGCCGCCTTCTTCAGCGGGCTGGAAGATCAGGTAGACGGTGCCGTCAAAGTTGCGATGCCTGGAGAGATGTTTAGCTGCTGCCAACAGCATCGCGGTGTGGCCGTCATGCCCACAGGCGTGCATCTTGCCGGGGTGCTTGCTGGCATGGGCAAAGGTGTTGCCCTCGGTCACCGGCAGGGCGTCGATGTCGGCGCGCAGGCCCACGGCGCGGCTGGAGGTGCCGTTCTTGAGGATGGCCACCACGCCGGTGGTGCCCAGGCCGCGGTGGATAGGGATGCCCCAGTCCGTCAGCGCTTTGGCGATCACATCGGACGTGCGCTGCTCTTGAAAACACAGCTCGGGGTGGGCATGGATGTCGCGGCGCAGGGTCGTGATGGCGGCGGCATCGGCCAGGATGGATTCGATCAGTTGCATTGGCGGGCTCCGTTGGGGTTGCGCCCGCATGCGGGCCAGCAAAACAAGGTACTGAGAATATTACGCCGGGCACCCCAACGCCGGCGTCACCTGGGTGAATGCCCGCCTGCGCACGCCGGCGCGGCCCGCAGGCTCAGGCGGCAAGCCCTGTGCAATAGTTGGGCCATGCGCACTGACACCGCCCCTGCACCTGCCGCCACCGCTGCTCTGACCACGGTTCGCGGCGCCTGCCCGCATGACTGCCCCGACACCTGCGCGCTCAAGATCACCGTGCAAGACGGCCGTGTCATCAAGGTGGCCGGTGACCCCGACCACCCGCCCACCCACGGCGCGCTGTGTACCAAGGTGTCGCGTTATCCCGAGCGCACCTACCACCCCGAGCGGGTGCTCACACCGCTCAAGCGCACCGGCCCCAAAGGCAGCGGCCAGTTTGAGCCGGTGAGCTGGGATGCCGCGCTGACCGACATCGCCAGCCGCCTGCAGGCGATTGCCGCGTGTGACCCACAAGCCATCCAGCCCTACAGCTATGCCGGCACCATGGGCCTGCTGCAGGGCGAGAGCATGTCGGCGCGGTTTTTTCACAAACTCGGCGCGTCGCTGCTGGACCGTACCATCTGCTCGTCCGCCGGTGGTGAAGCACTGGCCGCCACCTACGGCGGCAAGCTGGGCATGCACCTGGAGGACTATGCCCACGCCAAACTCATCCTGATCTGGGGCAGCAACTCGATTGCGTCCAACCTGCACTTCTGGACTTTTGCGCAAGCCGCCAAACGGGCTGGCGCCAAGCTGGTCTGCATTGACCCCCGCCGCAGCGAGACGGCTGAAAAATGCCACAGCCACCTTGCCCTGCTGCCCGGCACCGACGGCGCGCTGGCGCTGGGCCTGATGCACCAGCTCATCAGCAACGGCTGGCTGGATCAGGACTACATCCACCGCCATGTGGACGGTTTTGAGGCGCTGCGCGAGATTGCGCTGGCCTGGCCGCCCGAGCGCACTGCCGCCACCTGCGGCCTGCACGCCGACCAGGTGCGCCAGTTGGCGCAGGACTACGCCAGCACCCGGCCAGCCGCCATCCGCCTGAACTACGGCATGCAGCGCAGCCACGGCGGTGGCAATGCGGTGCGGTTGATCGCCTTGCTGCCCTGCCTGACGGGTGCCTGGCGCCAGCGTGGTGGTGGCTTGTTGTTGTCCGCCTCCGGCTGGTTCAAAGCAGCCAAGGACGACGCGGCCCTGCAGCGGCCAGATTTGCTGGCCGGCCGCCGCCCCCGCACCATCAACATGAGCACCATTGGCGACGACTTGCTGCGCGACGCATCGCCCGGCTTTGGCCCCAAGATCGAGGCGCTGATCGTCTACAACAGTAACCCGGTGGCGGTGGCGCCAGACTCGGCCAAGGTGGTGGCCGGCTTTTTGCGGCCAGACCTGTTCACCGTGGTGCTGGAGCATTTTTTGACCGACACCGCCGACCATGCCGACTATGTGCTGCCCGCCACCACCCAGCTGGAGCACCTGGACGTGCATACCAGCTACGGCCACACCTATGTGGTGATCAACCACCCGGCAGTGGCGCCGCTGGGCCAGGCCAAGCCCAACACGCAGATCTTCCGGGAGCTGGCGGCGCGCATGGGTGTTGCCGACCCGGGCTTCACCGACCCGTGTTTTGCCGATACCGATGAACAGCTCGCCCGCCAAGCCGTGCCCGCGCTGGACTTTGAACAGCTCAAGCGCCAAGGCTGGCTCAAGCTGGACCTGCCCACCTTGCCGTTTGCCGATGGCGGTTTTGCCACCCCCAACGGCCGCGCCCAGGTGGCCGTGCCCGGCTTGGGCCTGCCTGACTTTGTGCCGCCGTATGAAAGCCGGCAATCGGCCCCGGCACTGGCTGCGCGCTATCCGCTGGCCATGATCTCGCCACCGGCGCGGCACTTCTTGAACAGCACCTTTGTCAACGTCAAAAGCCTGCGCAGCATCGAGGGCGAGCCGCTGTTGGAGCTGCACCCCGATGACGCCGCCGCCCGTGGCATTGCCGACGGCGTGATGGTGCGGGTGTTCAACGACCGCGGCAGTTACCTCACCAAAGCGGCGGTGGGCCAGCGCGCCCGGCCGGGTGTGGTCAACGGCCTGGGGGTGTGGTGGCGCAAGTTGGGCGCGGGCGGCACCAACGTCAACCAGCTCACCAGCCAGCGCCTGACCGACATCGGCCGCGCGCCCACGTTTTATGACTGCCTGGTTGAGGTGGCGCTGGCTTGAGCGTGCCGGCCTTGTCCACCCCAGGCGCGGCGCAGCCGGCGCTGCTGCCCAAGCAAGCCACGCGGGCATTGTTGGCCGTGCTGGCCTTGCTCAGCGGCTGCGCCTCCAGCGATTCGGCCATGGGCCCACTGGCGTATTACGCGCAGTCAGCCGGTGGCCATATTGACCTGATGCGCCGCGCCCGCCCGGTGGCCGACTGGCTGGCCGACCCCGCCACCCCCACCGCACTGCGCCAGCGTCTGCAACTGGCACAGCAGGTGCGGGCCTTTGCCGTCACGGACCTGGGCTTGCCCGACAACTCCAGTTACCACCGCTACGCCGACCTGGGCCGCCCGGCGGTGGTGTGGAACGTGGTGGCCGCGCCGCCGCTGTCGCTGATCCTCAAAACCTGGTGTTACCCGGTGATGGGCTGTGTGGGCTACCGCGGTTACTTTGACCGCGCGGCGGCCGACGCCGAAGCCGCGCTGCAGCGCGCCGCCGGGCTGGAGGTGGCCGTCTACGGTGTGCCGGCCTACAGCACCCTGGGCTGGACCAACTGGCTGGGTGGGGACCCGTTGCTCAACACCTTTGTCGCTGGGTCGGAATCCGGCATGGTGCGGTTGGTGTTCCATGAGCTGGCGCACCAGGTGGCCTACGCCAGTGGTGACACCACCTTCAACGAGAGTTACGCCACCGCAGTGGAACGCCTGGGTCTGGCGCGCTGGCAGGCCCACACCGGCCGCACGCTGGATGACATGGCAGCAAGCCAGCGCCTGGTGGACTTTCGCAAGCTCACCTTGCGCACCCGCGACGCGCTGCAAACCATCTACGACAGCGACAGCAGCCCGGCCGTCAAACAAGACCGCAAGGCCAGCGTGATGGCTGACCTGCGCAGCGCCGTGGCAACCCTCAAAACCACGCCCGGCAGCCCGTGGAACGGCTACACCGGTTACGACGCGTGGCTGGACCGGACCAACAATGCCACGCTGGCACTGCAAGCCGCCTACGACAGCCAGGTGGCTGACTTTGAGCGCCTGTTTGAGCGCCAGGGCCGCGACTTTGCCCGCTTCCATGCCGAGGTGCAGCGCCTGGCCAAGCTGCCAGCACACCAACGCCACGCCGCGCTGCTGGCCAGCCCCTGACCCCGCATTGACCCCGATCTGATCCAACACCAAGCCCGAGGAGACCCACCACATGGCCGACATCCACATCCACCGCGACCACACGCTGGGCCTGGCCAAGGCCCGCAAAGTGGCCTGGGACTGGGCTGAACAAGCCGAGCAGGAATTTCAGATGGACTGCACCGTGCTGGAGGGCGAGACCAGCGACACGGTGCAATTCACCCGCAGCGGGGTCAAAGGCCAGTTGATCGTGGCGGCTGACCACTTTGACATCACCGCGCAGTTGGGCTTTTTGCTGGGTGCGTTTGCCAAGACCATCACCGCCGAGATCGAGAAAAACCTGGACACTTTGCTGGGTGCTGCGGCGGCCGGCAAAAAACCGGCGGCCAAAAAGGCAGCCATCAAAAAAGCCCCTAAAGCTTGAGGGCCAGTGCGCCGGCGCAGAACGCGCTGGCCGGCGCCGACGGCTTATTTCAGCGATTCGATCAGGTCAATGTAATCCTGCATCGCGGCGTCGCTGGTCATGCCCTTCAAGCCGTTCCAGGCGTCCCATTTGGCGCGGCCCACCATGTCAGTAAAACCGGGGCGCTTGCCGTCCACATCACCGGCGCTGGCCTGTTTGTAGAGGGCGTAAATCTTCAGCAAGGTCATGTTGTCGGGCTTGTCGGGCAGGCTTTTGCTCTCGGCCACGGCTTGCTCGAATTGGGTCTGGATGGTGCTCATGGGCATGTCTTTCGGTGCGTAGAAATCGGACTTGACGCATTTGATGTTACCCAGCATCGTGGGCTATCCCGCCCCAAGCTGCCCGGCGCGCCAATACCCACAAGATGCCGGCCTCGATGCTGGAGGAGACACCCCCGATGACAGCCCAAGATGCCCGCCAGACCCAGCGCCCGGCAGAGCAGCCCACTGCCGCGCCTACCGGTCAACCAACCGTGCGGCGCATGTCCCGCGTGGACACCGCCTGGCTGCGCATGGACAACGATGTCAACCTGATGATGATTGTGGGCGTGTGGCTGCTCACGCCGGCCCTCACGCTGGCCGCACTGCAAGAGCGTGTCGACACCCGGCTGCTGCAATACGAACGCTTCCGCCACAAAGCCGTGCCCGATGCCATGGGCGCGGCCTGGGTGGAGGACGCTGACTTTGACGTGGCCCGCCATGTGGTGACTGAACCGCTGCCACTGGAGCCCGGCCAGAGTGAACGCCATGCGCTGCAAGCCTTGTGTGCTGACCTGGCCGCCACGCCGCTGGACCCGGCCCACCCGCTGTGGCAGTTCCACTTGATTGAGCAGTACGAGGGCGGCTGCGCGTTGATCGCCCGCATCCACCACTGCATTGGCGACGGCATTGCGCTGATCTCGGTGATGAACTCGATCACCGACGGCGGGGATGCGCCGCCCAAGCGCCGGCCATCCCAAGCGCCGCATGAGGCACACGACGGTGACTGGTTGTCCGACGCGGTGATCAAGCCGCTCACCGATCTGGCGGTGCGCGCACTCGACCGGTCCGGCAGCGGTGTGGCCCGCACACTGGATTTGTTGGTCGGCCCAAAGCGCCCACTGCAAAGCCCGGTGGACATCGCCCGTACCGGCCTGCAAGTGGCCGGTGACCTGGCCGCGCTGGCGCTGATGGGGGACGATTCACCGACCCGATTGAAAGGCAAGCCCAGCGGCCGCAAGGTGGTGGCCTGGGGTGAGCCGATGCCGCTGGAGGTGGTCAAGGTGGTGGGCCAGGCGCTGAACTGCTCGATCAATGACGTGCTGCTGAGCTGTGTGTCCGGTGCCATTGGTGGCTGGCTGCGCGCTCAGGGCGACGACCCGACAGGCGCCGAGATCCGCGCCATGGTGCCGGTCAACCTGCGGCCGCTGGAGCAGGCCTGGAAACTGGGGAACCGATTTGGCTTGGCGCCGCTGGTGCTGCCCATCGGCATCAGCAACCCGGTGGAGCGGGTCTACGCGGTGCGGGCCCGCATGGCGCAGCTCAAAGGCAGCTTCCAGCCGCTGCTGGCGTTTGGTGTGCTGGCCGTCACCGGCCTGTTCATCAAGCCAGTGCAAGACCTGGTGCTGGGCATGTTCTCGAAGAAGACCACCGCCGTGATGACCAACGTGCCCGGCCCCAAGTTGCCGCTCAAGTTCTGTGGCGCCACGTTGCGGCAAACCATGTTCTGGGTGCCGGCCTCGGGCGATGTGGGCGTGGGCGTGTCGATCTTGAGTTACGGCGGCGGTGTGCAGTTTGGCCTGATCACCGACGCCGCCTTGTGCCCCGACCCGCAAGCCATCATCGACCGGTTTGAACCCGAGTTTCAGCAGTTGCTGCTGCTGTCGCTGATGCTGCCGTGGGGCGGCGAACACAGCGCCTGAGGGTTGATCTCAGGCGTCGCTGTCGTGGGGCATGTCGTGCGGCATGTCGTGCGGCATACCGTGCTGCATGCCAGCGTCTTGCCGCAGCAGCAGCGCATCTGCATCCAGCTGCATCAAGGCCGCATGGTCGGTGCCACGGAAGTCGTCGTCATCCAGATGTTGGCCACGCATGCCGGCCCGCAAATAACGGTTGTGGTGGTTGACCCGCGGTAGAAAGCGTGCCAACTCCGACAAGGCCATTTGGTAAACATCACGCTTGAACTCAATCACCAGGTCCAGCGGCACCCAGTAATCATTCCAGCGCCAGGCGTCAAACTCGGGGTGGTCGGTGGCGCGCAGGTCCAGGTCACTGTCGCGGCCCATCAGGCGCAGCAAAAACCAAATCTGCTTTTGGCCGCGGTAATGGCCACGTGCGTCACGCCGGATGAAATGGTCGGGCACTTCGTAGCGCAGCCAATCCCGGGTGCGCGCCAGGATGCGCACATGCTCGGGGTGCAGCCCCACTTCTTCTTGCAGCTCGCGCAGCATGGCCTGCTCAGGAGACTCGCCGTATTTGATGCCGCCCTGCGGGAACTGCCACGAGTGTGTGCGTAGCCGTTTGCCCCAGAACACCTGGTTGCGCGA
>JAYVLI010000268.1:0-3933 GCA_043759535.1 Betaproteobacteria bacterium
GCCCAAGGACTTCGACGTGGCCACCGACGCCACGCCCGAGCAGGTGAAGTCACTGTTTAGGCGCGCCTTCATCATCGGCCGGCGCTTCCGCATCGTGCATGTCATCCACGGCCGCGGGCGGGATCATGAGGTGATCGAGGTGTCCACCTTCCGCGCCTACATGGACAACGCTGAGGCCACACAGGTCAGTGGCAACGAGAAGACCAGCCGGGCCGCGTTGGCCGGCTCGGCCCATGCGGTGGACACCACCGGCCGGGTGCTGCGCGACAACGTCTGGGGCCCGCAAATTGAGGACGCAGCGCGCCGCGACTTCACCATCAACGCGATGTATTACGACCCCGAAACCGAGGTGGTGGTGGATTACCACGGCGGCCTGGCGGATGTGAAAGCGCGGGTGCTGCGCTTGATTGGCGACCCGGCAACGCGCTACCGCGAAGACCCGGTGCGCATCATCCGTGCGGTGCGTTTTGCCGCCAAGCTGGGCTTTGACTTTGAGCCCGCCACCGGCGCACCCATCACCGAGACCGCGCCACTGCTGGCCAACGTGCCCATCTCGCGCCTGTTTGACGAGATGGTCAAGCTGCTGCAGACCGGCCACGCGCTGGCCAGCATGGCGGTGCTGCAGCGCCTCAACCTGCACCGCAGCATCTTTCCGGTGCTGGACGCGGTGTTTGACACCTCGCGTGGCTCAGCAGAAGAACACGCCCAGAAACAAGCCTTCATCCGCCAGGCCCTGGCCGACACCGACCGCCGTGTGGGTGAGGACAAGCCTGTCGCGCCCAGCTTCTTGCTGGCCTGCCTGCTGTGGCATGACGTGCTGGCCGGCTGGCAGCAGCGCCAGGCTGACGGTGCGCACCCGGTGCCCGCGCTGCAAGAGGCGGTGGACGCGGTGTTTGATGCGCGCATCGGCGACATCTCCGGCCGCGGCAAACTGGGCGCCGACATGCGCGAGATCTGGATGATGCAGCCCCGGCTGGAGCGCCGGCAGCCCAGCACCGCGTTGGCCATGATTGAGCAAGCGCGCTTCCGCGCCGGTTTTGACTTCTTGCGGCTGCGCGCCGATGTGGGCGAGGCGCCCACCGACCTGGCCGAGTGGTGGGAGGACTTCTCACTGGGCAGCGATGAAGAGCGCGAGGCCATGCTGGCCAGCCTGCGGGAAGCACAACAGGCAGCCCAGCGTACCGCGCCCCGCGCCGGCGCTCGCAAAGCCACGCCTGCCCGGGCCGGTGAGGCCACCAGCGGGGATGCAACCACCGGCGCGGCCAGCGCGCAGGACACGGCAGCGCCTGCCGATGCTGACGACGACGGCAGCAGCCCCGACGACGAGCCCGGTGCGGACGGCAGCACAGACGGCAGTGCCCCCGCCCGCAAACGCCGCCGCCGTCGGCGCAAGCCCGGGGGCGCCGGTGCCACCGATGCTGGTGGCAGCAATCCACCCACCGCGTGACAGCACGGCGGGCACCGTGGGCGCAGCGTGTGCTGGCCGTGCTGGCCCTGCTCGGCGAGCTGCTGTCATCCCCAGCAGCCGCCCAGCCTGAGGCCGCACCCGCCGTGGCCGCCGTCACCCGCAACGCCAGCAGCGCCGACATCCGCGCCTTTGTGCGCCAGCGCGGCGCCCGGGTGTTGACGCTGGTGGGCTATTCCGGCGCCGGTTACCAAGACCCTGCCGCCATGCTGGCCGCTGCCGACGCGGTGCTGGCCCAGCACGACCCGCAGCACACGCTCGTCAACATCGGTGCCACCGCCCAAGGCATTGGCGCGGCCTACGCGCTGGCCAGGCAGCGCGGCTTCACCACCATCGGCATCGTGTCCAGCCTGGCGCGGGATGAAGGCGTGGCCTTGTCACCCCACGTGGACCTGGTATTTTTTGTGGCCGACAGCAGCTGGGGCGGTCGCGTGGGTGGCCGTGCGGGTGGCCACTCGCCCGGCAGCCAGCGGCTGTCACCCACATCGGCCGCACTGGTGGCCAACAGCGACAGCATCGTGGCCATCGGCGGTGGTGACATTGCCCGCGACGAGTTGCTGGCCGCACACCGGCGCGGCAAACCGGTGCGCTTCATCCCGGCCGACATGGACCACCCAGTGGCGCTTGAAAAAGCCCGCGCCAAAGGCCAACCGCCACCCACCGACTTTCAAGGCACGGTGCATGCCGCATGGGCTGCGGCCACCACACCACCCGCCCGTGCCAAACCACCCTGAGCCCGGCCATGCGGTGCAACGCGCCTGGGTAGGCATCGGCGCCAACCTGGGGGACGCAACCGCCACCGTCAGCGCCGCGCTCGCCGCGCTGGCCAGCGTGCCCGGCTGCACGCTGGTCCACAGCTCACCGCGCTACCGCAGCGCGCCAGTGGATGCCGGCGGCCCCGACTTCATCAACGCCGTGGCCGCGCTGGACACCATGCTGGCCCCGCTGGCGCTGCTGGCCGCGCTGCAAGCCATCGAGCAGCACTTTGGCCGCCAGCGCCCCTATCCCAACGCGCCCCGCACGCTGGACCTGGACCTGTTGCTGCACGGCCAGACCGTGCTGCAAAGCGCCACGCTGACCCTGCCCCACCCGCGCCTGCACCAACGGGCGTTTGTGTTGCAGCCGCTGCTGGACCTGGCGCCCACACTGGCCGCACCCGGCTTGGGCGCGCTGGCCGATTGGCTGCCTGCCACCAGCGGGCAACGCATCGAGCGACTGCCCGACTGAACACAGCCTGAATCCAGACCGATGAATGCCCAATCGCTGACCCAACTGCTCAGCCAGCTGCCCATCAGCGTGCAGACCATCTGCCTGCTGGTGGCGTCCAACCTGTTCATGACGGTGGCCTGGTACGGCCACCTCAAACACCAGGCCAACAACCCGTGGTGGCAGGCCGCGCTGGTGAGCTGGGGCATTGCGCTGTTTGAATACCTGCTGCAGGTGCCGGCCAACCGCATCGGCTACGCCGGTGGCTACAGCCTGGCCCAACTCAAGATCATGCAAGAAGTGATCACGCTGGCCGTGTTTGTGCCGTTTGCGGTGTTCACCATGGGCCAGCCGCTGAAGCTGGATTTTTTGTGGGCCGGGCTGTGTCTGGTGGGCGCGGTGTATTTCGTGTTTCGGGCCTGACGGCGCACACCGCCTCCGCGCTGGCGCGCGGCCGCTGCCGCCCCGCCCCGTGGGGCAGAACCACCCCCCTACAATCTTTGGGTGATGGATTGATGACCGTCACATGACAGCACGTGGCCAGCCTGGCCCGGCCAAATCCCCCAGGAGCCCACCCCCATGTTCTTCGCCAAGCTGTTGCCCCGCGAAGGCAACTTCTTCGAGCTGTTCAACGAGCACGGCAAATACATCGTCAACGGTGCCCGGGCCTTCATGTCGATGGTGCAGCACTACAGCGACGAAACCTTACGCGCCAAGTACGCGGCCGAGGTGGACAGTGCCGAGAAACAAGCCGACCGCATCACCGCCGAGGTCCACCGGCTGCTGCACAAAACCTTCATCACGCCGATTGACCGCGAGCAAATCCACGGCCTGATCAACGCGATGGACGACATCCTGGACCTGCTGCAAGACAGCAGCGAAGTGATGTCGCTGTATGACTTGAAAAACGTCAGCGAAGACGTGTTGCGCCTGGGTGAGATCTCGGCCAAATGCTGTGAGCGGGTGCAGCATGTGATCACCTTGCTGCCCCAGCTCAGCAAGCCCAGCGTGGCTGAGGCCGCACTCAAGACCTGCGAAGAAATTGACCGGCTGGAAAGCGACGCCGACCGGGTGATGCGCTCGGCCATGAGCAAACTCTTCCGCGACAACATCGAGGTGCGTGAGCTGATCAAGCTCAAGGCGGTGTACGAGCATCTTGAATCGATCAGCGACCGCTGCGAGGACGTGGCCAATATCGTCGAGGGCATCGTCCTCGAAAATTCATGATGGCTTGTTTGGCCAGCCTGGCCAGCACGCTGCCC
>JAYVLI010000269.1:0-12338 GCA_043759535.1 Betaproteobacteria bacterium
GTGTGAAATCAATGCGCCTCGGCAGCGCGGTTCTGGTACTCGAAGAACATCTGCCCACCAAAGGCCAGTGTGCCCATCAGCACCGTGCCACCGGCCAGCAGCGCCACCACCACTCCCACCACCGGGCCCCAGCCGGTTGACCGCACGGCTTGGCCGGGGTTGAAGCGGGCTGACCATTTTTCATCCGGCGTCAGGCCGTAGACGATTGCCGCCAGCATGCTAATGGACAACATCACGCCCAGCAGCGGGATCAGCAGCCAGGCGGCATGGTCGTCCTGCCCCAGGTTTTGCATGCGCAGCGCGCCGGCCAGCCCCAGCAGCGTGGGCAGCGGGTGCAGCCAGGCCAGCAGGTCACGCCGGCCGTAAAGGTAAAAACGGTGCAGCCCCAGGCTGCCCAGCGTCAGGGCCAGCCAGGTGGCCAGGGTCTTGGATTTGCCGCTCATCTTGTGTGTCAGGCTGCTGTGGGTTCTGACGCCGGTGCGGGCCGTGCATCACCACTGCCCAGCGCACGCTGCATCAGCACCACGTCCAGCCAGCGGTCAAACTTCCAGCCTGATGCCTTGAGCACACCGGTGTGGCTAAAGCCCAGCGCCGCATGCACCGCCACCGAGCCAGTGTTGGCTGAATCGCCAATCACCGCCAGCATCTGGCGTGCACCGGCGGCCTCGCAGCGGCCCACCAACTCAGTCAGTAGCAATTTGCCCACGCCTTTGCCACGCGCCGTTTCATGCAGGTAAATCGAGTCTTCCAGGCAAAACCGGTAGGCCAGGCGCGGCCGGAAATGGTTGGCATAGGCATACCCCAGCACCTGGCCGGCGGATGTAGCCACCAGCCAGGGCAGGCCTTTGTCCAGCACATCGGCGCGCCTGCGCGCCATCTCGGGCGCGTCAGGCGGGTCCAGCTCAAACGTGCCGGTGCCGTGCAGCACCGCGTGGGCATACACGGCGGTGATGGCGGGCAAATCAGCAGCGGTGCTGGGGCGGATCAGCAAATCGGGCATGGTCAGGCTTTCTGGTGACGCTGCGGGGTCACGGCAAACGCAGCGGTGGCTGCAATCGTGGTGATAACAATCATCACAGCATCTACCCGCAGTTTATAATGTTGGGTTTTCGGCGGCGGCTGTTGGCAACACCAGCGTATCTATGCTGCCGGATTGAACACCTCGCGATGTTTGCATCGCAAGCCAAGTGCGCTAGCGCAAACCCAGGCCGAAAACCTGCTGCGCTTGCTGCAAACCTGATGGATCGGCCTTGCGTGTCTCCTTGGCTGCCCTGTCGCTCACCGTCTGTCTGGAAAATCAACATGGTCGTCATTCGACTCGCTCGTGGCGGCGCCAAGAAGCGCCCGTTTTACAACATCGTCGTCGCCGATTCACGCGAGCGCCGTGATGGCCGCTACCTCGAACGCCTCGGGTTTTACAACCCGATGGCGGCCGGTGCTGAGCAGCCGCTGCGCGTGGCACTCGACCGCATTGGCTACTGGCAAGGCGTGGGCGCGCAAATGTCGCCCACCGTCAAGCGCCTGGTGGGCACCGCCGCCAAGGCCCAGGTGGTTGCAGCCCCGGCTGTCGCTGCCTGAGCTTTGACACTGGTTTGACGCACCCACGTTGTCCGTTGTCATGACAACGTTGGCTGGGCCGGGTGCGGCAGCACAAGCATCGTTTCCCGACGATGCCATCGAAGTCGGCCGGGTGCTGGGCGCTTGGGGCATCAAGGGTGGCATCCGTGTCCAGCCTTTTTCACGTGACCCCAAAGCGCTGCTCAACGCCAAACACTGGTTCATCCGGCCGCCGGATGGCTTTGGTGCCAAATTGGGTGTCACTGTGTTCCCGCGGCTGCTGCATCTGTTGGGCAGCAAGGTCCACGGTGACAGCGTGGTGGCAAACGCGCAAGAACTGACCGACCGCAATGCCGCCGAGGCGATGCAAGGTGCGCGCATCTTCATCGCCCGGTCCAATTTCCCCACCGCCGGTGATGGCGAGTTTTACTGGATCGACCTGATCGGCTTGGCCGTGCTCAACCGCCAGGGTGAGTTGTTGGGCAGCGTCACCGACCTGCTGGACACCGGCGCGCACAGCGTGCTGCGGGTGCGCCGGCCGGATGTGGTGGAAGGCGCACCGCTGGACGCCACCGAGCGCCTGATCCCGTTTGTGGCCGCCTTCATCGACAAGGTCAGCCTGCCCGAGCGCCGCATCACGGTCGACTGGGGTCTGGACTACTGACCCTCCGCGCGGCCATGCGCTTTGATGTCGTCACGCTGTTTCCCGACCTGTTTGCGCCGCACTTGACGCAGGGCATCACCCGCCGTGCGTTTGAGTCTGGCCAGGTGGATGTGCGGCTATGGCCGCTGCGCGACCATGCCGATGGCGCCTACCGCCGTGTTGATGACCGGCCGTTTGGTGGTGGCCCCGGCATGGTGATGCTGGCCGAGCCGCTGCAGCGGGCGCTTGCTGCGGTGCGGGCTGACCGTGCTACTGCCGAAGCCGACGCCGGCGCTGCCCCTGTGCCGGTGGTGCATTTCACCCCCACCGGCGCGCCGCTCACCCAGGCCATCGTGCGCCAGATGGCGGCCGGGCCCGGCGCCGTGCTGCTGTGCGGCCGCTACGAGGGCATCGACCAGCGTTTCATTGACACCGAGGTCACGCTGGAGCTGAGCCTGGGTGACTTTGTGCTGTCCGGCGGTGAGCTGCCCGCGCTGGTGTTGCTGGACGCCGTGGCGCGTCTGCAACCCGGTGTGTTGACCGATGCTTCACACCAGCAAGACAGCTTTTCAGCCGACGGCCTGCTGGACTGCCCACACTACAGCCGGCCCGAGCTGCTGCCCGGCCCGGCCGGTGACCGCCCGGTGCCGCCGGTGCTGCTGAGCGGCCACCACGGCCAAATTGCGCGCTGGCGGCGTGACCAGTCGTTGTTGATCACTGCGCAACGCCGGCCAGCGCTGATTGCGGCGGCGCGGGCGGCGGGGCAGTTGTCCAAAGCCGACGAAAAAACACTGACCGGCATGCCGGTTGGCGCCCTTCCTGATGCCAGCCCGCCAGACAAGCCCTGACGCCGGGCTATAATCGAAGGCTTTTCCGATCCTCTGCCGGGCCACTTCTGAGCGCCGCCATGATCGACCCAGGAGAATGAGTTGGACGCAAATACGGAAGTGAAGTCAGGGCTGAAGACAGACCTGATCCGCACGCTGGAGCAAGAAGAAATTGCCCGGCTGAACAAGACCATCCCCAATTTCGCCCCCGGCGACACGGTGATCGTCAGCGTGAACGTGGTTGAAGGCACCCGCAAGCGGCTGCAGGCCTATGAAGGCGTGGTGATTGCCAAGCGCAACCGCAGCCTCAACAGCAGCTTCATCGTTCGCAAGATCTCCAGCGGTGAAGGCGTTGAGCGCACTTTCCAGCTGTACAGCCCGCTGATCGCGTCGATCGAAGTCAAGCGTCGCGGTGATGTGCGCCGCGCCAAGCTGTATTACCTGCGTGAGCGCTCAGGCAAATCGGCACGGATTAAAGAGAAGTTGGGCTGAGCGCAGCGCAGCCAAGCGCGGAACGCGCTTCGGCGTGCGCAGCACGACGGGCAACGGACGCGTTGAGCGGTACCCCACTCAACGCAGAAGTTCGGCGATTCCAGAGCCCAACGTCCAGAGCCTCCCAAAAACAAGCCGCCCCCGGGCGGCTTGTTGCATTTCCGCCCACAAAATGGTGAGCCCATGACCGCCAAACCCCCTCGCATCCTCGACCCCCACAGCATCCCAGTGGCCGGCATCGACGACCACCTGCCGCCCATCGCGCCCCGCCATCTGCAGCCCGACGCGCTGCGTGACCGTTTCGCCAATCCCCCCATCTGGACCCCCGAATTCCCCGGCGACGGCAGCCGCTTCGACGCCCAAACCGAACCCACTGCCGCAGCTGTGCTGATCCCCCTGGTCATGCACCCTGACGGCCTGCGTGTGCTGCTGACCCAGCGCACCGCCCATCTGCGTGACCACGCCGGCCAGATCAGCTTCCCCGGTGGCCGCACCGAGCTTGACGATGTGGACGCGGTGGCCACCGCGCTGCGCGAAACCGAAGAAGAAGTGGGCCTGGACCGCAGCCACCTGGAGGTGATTGGCCAACTGCCGCACTACACCACCGTCACCAGCTTTCAGGTGACGCCGGTGGTGGCGCTGGTGCAGTCGGGTTTCTCCTTGACGCTGGACAGCTTTGAAGTGGCCGAGGCGTTTGAAGTGCCACTGGCGTTTTTGATGGCGCCTGCCAACCACCGCCGCCACCGGCTGGAGATTGAAGGCCAGCAGCGCCATTTCCTGTCCATGCCCTGGCAGGGTGACGATGCCCGCACACCACCGTATTTCATCTGGGGCGCCACGGCGGCCATGCTGCGTAATCTCTACGGCTTTCTGGCGCACGGTTGAACGCGCTGTTGAACACGCTGTTGACGTTTTGACGCCCGAATGCCCTGGGTATGATCGCCCTCAATGAGTTTCTTTGCCGTCCTGTTTGCCCTGATCATTGAACAGTTCAAGCCCCTGCCCAGGGACAACTGGGTACACCACATGCTGGTGTCGTGGGTGGGCTGGACCGGCCGCAACTTTGACGCCGGGCGTGAGCACCATGCCTGGGTGGTGTGGGGTGTGTCGGTGGGCGCACCCGGCCTGCTGGTGGCGGGCAGCTATGTGGCGGTCCACCATTGGAGCGTGCTGCTGGCGCTGATCTTCAATGTGGGCGTGTTGTATCTGACGCTGGGGTTCCGCCAGTTCAGCCATTACTACACCGACATCCGCGACGCGCTGGAGCGGGGTGACGAAGACGGCGCCCGCCGCCTGCTGGCCGAGTGGCGCCACCTGGACGCCAGCGAGCTGCCGCGCAATGAGCTGCTGCGCCATGTGATTGAGCATTCCCTGCTGGCCGCCCACCGCCATGTGTTTGGCGTGTTTTTCTGGTTTGTGCTGCTGTGCTCGCTGGGCCTGGGGCCGCTGGGCGCGGTGATGTACCGCATGGCTGAATTTGCCAGCCGCTACTGGAGCTTTCCCAGCAAATCCACTGGCACGCCAGCCAACGAGCGTTTGATGGTGATTTCCAAGCTGATGTTTGGCCTGATCGACGCCGTGCCGTCCCGCCTGACGGCCTTCGGCTTTGCGGTGGTGGGTAATTTTGAAGAAGCCATCAACGCCTGGCGGCGCGACGCCACGTTGTGGAAGTACCCGAATGAGGGCGTGATCCTGGCCTCGGCCGCCGGTGCGGTGGGGGTGCAATTGGGTGGCCTGGCCGCACCCGGTGTCACGCCAGACCGCACCCGCGGCTTTGATGCCGGCCCCACCGACGATGGCTCGGCCGACGGGTCTACCGCCGGTGACCCGCCCCAACTGGGCCATTTGCGCAGCGTGGTGGGCCTGGTGTGGCGGTCGATGGTGTTGTGGATGCTGCTGGTGGCCTTGCTGACCTTGGCCAACCTGGTCGGGTAACTTGAGCCCCCAAGACGCCTTTGGCGTCGCCCCCCCGAGGGGGAGCCCGGTCCGCTTGGGGCGGCCCGGCGCTGGCCCGGGATCACGCTATCCAGCTACCACTTGGTCGCCGACAGCTCCGCATGCAACTCGGTGTAGATGCGGTAACGCGACGCATTGATCTCACCCCGCGCCAGCGCGTCGCGCACACCGCAGCCGGGCTCATGCAGGTGGCTGCAGTTGTAAAAGCGGCAATGCTCGGCATGGTTGCGGATGTCGGGCATCAGCCGCGCCAGGTCGGTGGCTTGCAACTGGCGCAGGCCAAACTCCTGGAAGCCCGGTGAATCGATCAGCGCGGTGCGGCGGCTGTCGTCCATCCAGTACCAGTTGGTGCTGGTGGTGGTGTGGCGGCCGGCGTTGAGTGCAATCGAGATCTCACCCACCTGCGCTGCTGCGGCCGGCACCATCAGGTTGATCAGCGTGCTTTTGCCCATGCCGCTGGGGCCCAGCACCAGCGTGGCTTTGTCGGCCAGCAGTGGGCCCAGCAGCGCCTTGGCTTCATCGCCCCGGCTTTTGAGCGACAGCTCCAGCACCGGCACACCCACGGCGCGGTAGGGTGCCAGGCGGGCGCGGGCGGCGTCCAGCGTGGGCAGGTCGGTCTTGTTCAGCACGATCTGGGTGGGGATGCCGGCTTGCTCGGCGGCGATCAGCGCACGTGCCAATTGCGTTTCGGCATACATCGGCTCCACCGCCACCAGCACCAGCAACTGGTCGATGTTGGCGGCAAAGGATTTGGTCTTCCATTCGTCCTGGCGGAACAGCAGGTTGCGCCGTTCGGCCACCCGCTCGATCACACCGGCATCGCCGGCCACCGCCCAATGCACCCGGTCGCCCACCACACAGTCGCTTTTCTTGCCGCGGGTGTGGCACAGCACGCGGGTGCCGTCGGCTTTTTCGACCATGCACTGGCGGCCGTGGGCGGCCACCACACGGCCGTTGCCGGCCAGGTCGCTGGCGTGGCTCTCGGGGGCTGCAACGCCGGTGTCGGCGCCGGTCATGCCGGGCCAGCCTGCAGCGCGGCCAGGCGCTCACTGGCCGGCGGGTGCGAGTAATAAAAGCGCACGTACAGCGGGTCGGGGGTCAGCGTGGCGGCGTTGTCCTGGTGCAGCTTGAGCAGCGCGCTGGCCAAATCAGCGCTGCTGGATTGGGCGCTGGCATACGCATCGGCCTGGAACTCATGTTTGCGCGACAACTGCGCCATCAAGGGCGACGCGAAGAAGCCAAACACCGGCACCGCCGACATGAACAGCAGCAGCGCCAGCGCGTCATTCGGCGCGGCAATGTTGGGCCGCACCCCCAGGCCCAGGTAGAAGCCGGTTTGCCCGGCCAGCCAGCCCAGCAGGGCCAGGGCCGCCAGGCTGATGCCAAACATCATCAGCAGCCGCTGCGTCACGTGTTTGTGCTTGAAATGGCCCAGTTCATGCGCCAGCACGGCCTCCACCTCACCGGCGGACAGCTTGGCCAGCAGGGTGTCAAAAAACACCACGCGTTTAGCCGCGCCCAGGCCGGTGAAGTAGGCATTGCCGTGGGCCGAGCGCTTGCTGCCGTCCATCACAAACAAGCCCTTGGCAGCAAAACCGCAGCGCCGCATCAGGGCCTGGACCCGGCTGACCAGCGCCGCGTCGGCCAACGGCTCAAAGGTGTTGAACAGCGGTGCAATCACGGTGGGGTACAGCACCATGATCAGCAGGTTGAAGGCCGTCCACGTACCCCAGGCCCACAACCACCAGGTGCCACCGGTGGCACCCATGATCCACAACACCAGCGCGGCCAGCGGCAGGCCGATCAACGCGCCCACGGCGATGCCTTTGAGCTGGTCGGCCAGGTACAACTTCCAGGTGACCCGGTTGAAGCCAAATTGGGCCTCGATGCGGAAGGTGCTGTACAGCTCAAACGGCAGATCCAACACCGCGCTGACCAGCACAAAGCCCGCCAGCAGCGCCAGCTGGTAGGCCATGGCGCCAAAGCGCGGTTCGATGGCCGGGCGCAGTGCGCTGTTCAGCGCGTCCAGCCCGCCCAGCAAGGTCCAGCCCAGCAGCACCACGCTGCTGAAGGCTATGGCCAGCAGGCCAAAGCGGCCTTTGGCCAGGGTGTAGTTGGCGGCGCGCTGGTGGTCGGCCAGGCTGACCTGGCTGGCAAACGGTGCCGGCACCGTGTTGCGGTGGGCCGCCACATGGCGCATCTGGCGTGTGGCCAACCACAGTTTGACGGCCAAGGACAGCACCAGCGTGCTGGCAAACAACAGGGTGAGCAGAGTGGGCGACATGGGCAGAAGTGTAGGGGGCAGGCCGGCGCCACGCTGGCTGCCGGCTGCCTTGCCACACCTGCAGTGATGTGCTGCTGCAGGCTGAAATGCGGCTGCGACAATCTGCCCATGAGCACGACACCAAACCCCGACGTCATCCCCACCATCACCCCCACCGGGCTGGTGGCCAACGACCAGAACCTGATCTGGATCGACCTGGAGATGACCGGCCTGTCACCCTTCACCGACCGCATCATCGAGATTGCGGTGGTCGTCACCGACGCCCAACTCACCGTGCGTGCCGAAGGCCCGGTACTGGCCATCCACCAAGGTGACGCGGTGCTGGACGGCATGGACAACTGGAACAAGGGCACCCACGGCAAAAGTGGCCTGATTGATCGGGTGCGCGCGTCCACCGTGGACGAAGCCGCCGCGCAAGCCCAGGTGATTGCCTGGCTCAAGACCTACATCGGCAAGGGCAAGAGCCCGATGTGCGGCAATTCCATCTGCCAGGACCGGCGTTTTTTGGCCAAAGACATGCCGCTGCTGGAAGACTTTTTCCACTACCGCAATCTGGATGTCAGCACCCTCAAAGAGCTGGCGCGGCGCTGGAAACCGGCTGTGCTGGCTGGCTTCAAAAAAGCCCAGGCCCACACCGCGCTGGCCGACATCCATGAGTCGATTGACGAACTACTGCACTACCGGCAGCATTTTTTGGCGCTGTGATGTGAGGCCACCGCCGCGCTGCAGCCGCTTAACCCCGCCCCGCTTGAACTCCAGCCACTGCCCGATTCCCGCCCAGTCCGATGGTCCCCGCTGACCCCACCGTGCTTGCCCACCCGACACAGCTGCCCGGGCCCAATGAGCGCCCGCTGCAGCCCAGCATCAGCTGCGTGGTGCCGGCCTACAACGAGGCCGCCAATCTGGGGCCACTGCTGCAGGCCCTGACCAGCGCGCTGGACGCCCTGTCACCGCACTGGGAGGTGTTGGTGGTGGACGATGGCAGCACCGATGCCACGCCGCTGGCCTTGCTGCCCTGGTTGCAGCAGCCGGGTGTGCGCTACCTGCGCTTGTCGCGCAACTTTGGCAAAGAGGCCGCGCTGACCGCCGGCATCGACCACGCGGGTGGCCAGGTGGTGGTGTTGATCGACGCTGACCTGCAGCACCCGCCGGCCATGATCGGCGCCATGCTGGCGGCTTGGCGCGGCGGGGCCGACATGGTGTGTACTGCGCGGGCCTCACGTTCTGATGAATCGTGGCGTAAGCGCCTCGGCACCTGGTTGTTTTACCGGCTGGTCAACACCGGGTCGGCCACGCCGATTCCGGTGGATGCGGGCGACTTTCGCCTGATGGACCGGCGGGTGGTGGACGCGCTCAAGATGCTGCCCGAGCGCAACCGCTTCATGAAGGGCTTGTACGCCTGGGTGGGCTTCAATACCGTGGTGCTGCCCTACACACCGGCGCCGCGCCATGCCGGGCAAAGCAGCTTCTCGATGCGCCGGCTCTCAAGGCTGGCCTTCACCGGCGTCACCGCCTTCACCAACGCGCCGCTGCGCATGTGGAGCGCGCTGGGCGGCGTGGTGGCGCTGGCGTCGCTGCTGTTTTCGCTGTACATCGTGGGCGAGTATTTTTTCCTCGGCAACAACGTGCCGGGTTGGGCCACCTTGGCCACCGGCATCGCGTTTTCGATCGGCGTGCAGTTGCTGTCAGTGGGCATCTTGGGTGAATACATCGGCCGCATTTTTGACGAGGTCAAGCAGCGGCCGGTCTACATCATTGGCCAGGCGCTGGGCCGGGGGGCGCTGGATGGCGCGGGGCGGCCGGCGGGTGTTGAGCGTGGCTGAGCGTGGCTGATTTGCCGTCTGCGTCACCCCCCCGGCGCCTGCTGGTGTGTGCCGATGACTACGGCCAGTCCAGCGCCATTGATGCCGCCATCAGCAGCCTGGTGCTGGCGGGCCGGTTGGGCGCGTTTTCTTGCCTCAGCAACGCACCAGCCTGGCGGCAGGACGCGCCCGCAGTGGCCGATCTGCGCCGCGCGGGCGCGCAGGCCGGGTTGCACCTCAACCTGACCGAGGGCCGGCCGCTGAGCCCGGCGCTGGCCCGCCATTGGCCCAGCCTGCCCAGCCTGCCACGCCTGCTGCTGGCCGCCCACGCGGGCCGGCTGCCGCTGGCCGCTATCGGTGATGAGCTGGCTGCGCAACGGCAGGCCTTCGAGGTCGCCAGCGGCGTGGCGCCCGATTTCATCGACGGTCACCAACATGTTCACCACCTGCCCGGTGTGCGGGACCTGCTGCTGGGCTGGTTGCGTCAACACCCGGTGCCGGTGCGCAGCACGGCCCAGGTGGCCGGCCCAGGCTTTGGTTTCAAGCGCTGGGTGATTGCGCACAGCGGTGGCCGGGCGCTGGCCAAGACGCTGGTGCAGGCGGGTGTGCCGCACAACCACCTGCTGCTGGGGGCGTACGACTTTGCCGCCACCGACTACCGGGCGCTGATGCAGGCCTGGTTGGCGCAGGTGCCGGCGGCGGGTGCGCTGCTGTTCTGCCACCCCGGGCAGGCCAGCCTTGACGGCCAGGCTGCACCGGACCCGATTGCCCCTGCCCGGGTGCGTGAGCTGGCTTACTTGGCGGGGGACGACTTTCCGGCCGATCTGGCCGCAGCAGGCGTGGTGCTGGGGTCGGTTTGGCGCTGAGCACGCGGCCGATCACACCTCAACCCAACAGCAAGCAACCCTCATCCAAACGCCCAGCGCTTGTTGATCCCGTACGTCAGCCCCATTGCCAACAGCGTGGCGCACACCTGGGCCAGCAGGTAGTGCAGGCCCAGCCGGGTGCCCACGGCCACCACCACCATGCTGGTCAAACCACCCAGCATGGCAGTCAGCTGGAATCGCCACCAGGCCGATAACCAGCTGCCCTGGTGGGCAAACGTGAAGTGGCGGTTGCCGATGAAGGCCACCTGCGCGCCCAGCGCCGCACCGGCGCCGGCTGCCAGCCAGGCGGGCCAGTGCCACCACTCCACCGCCAGCGCCAGCAGCAAGTAGTGCGTAGCGGTGCCCACCGCCCCCACGGCGATGTAGCGCAGCCAGGCTGGGGCGGGCCTGTGCGGCGGGCTCATGGGCTCATGGGCTCATGGGCACATCGGCACATGGGCATATCGGCCATGCGGCATGGCCGTGCCGCATGGGGGTTAGCGCTTGGCCGGGCACGGCTGCGGGTCAGCGCGCCAGAGCTGGCTGTACTTGCCACGCCGCACCAGCGCCGCACCCGGCACGCTTTCGGCGCGTTGCTGGTCGCTGTGTGTCACCAGCAGCCAGACCCGCTTGCCGCGGCACACCAGCGCCGGCAGTTGGTCCACCGGGTAGAGCACGGCGTTCACGGCGGGGGCATCAAAGCGCACCGTGTCGGCCAGCTCTTTGCGCCAACTGTCGCGCTGGCGCACCTCGGGCGCGTCCCAGTGGCTGGCCACCAGCGGCACTTGTACCAGCCTGGCCTCGAAGTTCACATCGTTGAAGCTGTTCTCGACAAACACCACCAGGTCAGCCGGGGTCACTTGTGCGCGCAACACCAAGGCCACGTCGCGGCTGGATTTGGGTGCCACCCAGGCCAGCGCGGTGATCAAGGCCAGGCAGAACACGGCTGCACCCACCACCACGGGTTTGAACCAGCGCGCACCCAGGCTGCCTGGCGTGGTGAAGGCCATGGCCAGCAGCGCACAAAACGGTGCCATGGCCGGCATCACATAACCCACCAGCTTGGACGCGGGCAGCGAGAAAAACAGCAACACCACCACCACCCACCAGACCAGCAGACCGGCCCAGCGGCGCTCGTCTGGGTTGAGGCTGGTGCCAACGTTGGTGCCAACGCTGGCGCTGAGCCAGCCACGCCGCAAACGCATCACGCTGGCCACCAGCCACGGCGCCCAGGGCAGGGTGAGCACCGGCAGCACCCACAGGTAAAACGGCCAGGGTTGCACATTGTTGAAGGTGCGGCCGGCGTAGCGGCGGAAGTGCTGCTCGATGATGAAGTAGTCAAAAAAATCCGCGTAGCGCTGCTGCATCAGCACCATCCACGGTGCGGCCACCGCCACACCGGCCAGCACGGCGGCCGGGTGCAACAGGCGCAGCATGTCGCGCCAGCGGCCTTGCGCCAGCAACCACGGGCCCACCACGATGGCCGGCAGCACCACGCCGATCAAACCTTTGGACAGCACCGCCAGGCCGCAGAAGACCCAGCCAGCCACCAACCATCGCAAGACCGGCACCCCCGCCTCCAGCGCCCGCACAAAGCACAACACGGCAGCGGTGATGGTGCCGGCCACCAGCATGTCGTGGTTGGCGTATTGGCCGCCGATAAAAAAGAAGGGGCTGGTGGCCAGCACCAGCAGGCTGATGCCAGCCACGCGCGGGCCTTGGGCGCGGCGCAATGTCAGCCACAGCGCGGCGCCCATCAGCCAGGCGCCCAGCGCCGGGCCCAGCCTGGCGGTGAACGCCGACACGCCAAACACCGACATGCCCAGCATGTCCACCCAGTAGGTGAGTGGGGGCTTGTGGAAAAACGGCACGCCGTTGAGCAGCGGCACCAGGCCGTCGCCACGCCACATC
>JAYVLI010000270.1:0-3141 GCA_043759535.1 Betaproteobacteria bacterium
GTGGATTTGGGGCTGGAAGAGGCGCCTGAGAACAGCACCAACCACAGCACCAACCCCAGCGCCGACCCCGCACTGCTGCGCCTGCGTGGCGCACCGGTGCTGCTGCGTGAGGCGCTTCTCAACCTGATCGACAACGCCATCCGCTACGCCGGCCGGGGTGCCGAGGTGACGGTGGCTGTGCGCCTTGAAGCTGACAGTGCGGCCGGCAGCGCGGTGGTGGAGGTCAGCGACACCGGCCCGGGCCTGCCCGAGGACCAGCATGAAGCCGTGTTTGGCCGCTTTGTGCGCGCCACGCATGAGGGCACCGGCTGCGGCCTGGGCCTGGCCATCGTGCGTGAGATTGCCGGCCGCCACGGCGGCACGGTGCAGTTGCTGTCAGCCCAGCCGCATGGCCTGCGCGCACTGCTGCGCCTGCCGCTGTTCATGCCACTTCCATAAAATTAATATAGCGTTAATATTTAGAGACATGAGTGAAGAATTTATGAAAAATTAACACTGCCTTGCATCCAGAGTCGATCTGCCAGTTCAACGGCAAGGCACCCCCCCAACAGGAGACCTGCCCATAACCTTCTCTATTGCCCCCCACGCCCTGACCCGACTGACGGCAGCGCTGGCCTTGCTGGCCTCCGCCGGTGCCGCCCAGGCACTGGACTACAGCGGCTACTTTCGTGGTGGCCCCGGCCTCACGTCCAAAAACACCGCCCGCGCCTGCTACCACTTGAATGAAGGCGCCGGCAACGGCATTGCCCACGGCCTGAATTACCGGCTGGGCAATGAGTGCGACATCTACGGCGAGTTCCAGATCGACCAGAAGTACAAGGCCGACGCGGTGGATTACAGCGGCACCGTCATGGTCACGCATTACTGCAACTCGACCGACCAGAACGGCAGCGGCTTGAACTTTGAGCAGCTCTACGCCGAGGCCAAAGGCTTGGACGCGCTGCCCGACGCCAGCTTCTGGATCGGCAAGCGGCGCGGCCGCCGCGGTGATGTGCACATCGTGGACTGGTTCTTCACCGACATGAAGGGTGTGGGCGCTGGCGTGGCCGGCATCGGCTTAGGGTCAGGCAAGCTGGGGTTTGCCTGGTACAAAACTGACGGCGATACATCGGCCACCAAACCCGGCAACCGTTTCAATGTGGAACTGCTGGGTGTGGACAGCAACCCCGGCGGCAAGGCCAATATTTTTGGCACCGTCACCCAGGGTGATTTCACCGGCGGCACGGGTGGGTTCGGCTTGAGTGTGCGGCACGACCAGGCCAAGCTGGCCGGCACCGGCATCAGCAACACCCTGTGGCTGCAAATGGCCACCGGGTCCACCAGCCTGGAATCCAACTTTTGGTGACCTGACCCGCAAGCAGTCGGCCAAGAGCTTGCGCATTGTTGAAAGCATCAACTGGCAGGTGGGCAAGTTTGGTGGCCAGGCGCTGGCGCTGTACGGCACCTCACAAGACAACGCCGGTAAAAAGACCACCGCCACCACCTTTGGCGGCCGGGAGTCTTACGGCGTCACCAAGAACTTCAAGTTGGTGGCCGAAGCCGGCACCTCGCAATACAAGACCGACGGCCTGGCCGCAGCCCGCCTGAGCAAGCTGACGATTGCGCCCACGCTGTCCATCAACAGCGATTTCTGGAGCCGCCCGGAGCTGCGCCTGTACGTGACCAGCGCACACTGGAACACCGCAGCCGGCAACGTGACCGGTGTGGCCAATCTGGCCAGCAAGACCTCGGGCACCAGCGCGGGTGCGCAGGTGGAATGGTGGTTCTGATCGCCGCTTGACTGCAGGCCCGGTGCCGCACCACCGGCACCGGGCCGCTGTTTCATCTCAAAAAATCTGGAGACAAGACCATGACCCAATCTCCCCTCAAATTGACCGCCTCCCTGCTGGCGCTGGCCTGCAGCCTGGCCTGCAGCGTGACCCAAGCCGGTGAAGTGGAAGTGCTGCACTGGTGGACCAGCGGCGGCGAGGCCAAGGCCGCCAGCGCGCTGAAAGCCAGCATGCAGGCCAAAGGCCACACCTGGAAAGACTTTGCCGTGGCCGGCGGTGGTGGTGATTCGGCCATGACCGTGCTCAAGAGCCGGGTGGTGTCGGGTAACGCACCGGCGGCGGCGTAGATCAAGGGCCCGTCACTGCAAGAGTGGGCCAAAGAAGGTGTGCTGGCCAACATCGACAGCACCGCCCAGGCTGAAAAATGGGGCGCACTGCTGCCCAAGGTGGTCAGCGATGTCATGAAGTACCAGGGCAACTACATCGCTGTGCCGGTCAATGTGCACCGTGTCAACTGGCTGTGGGCCAACCCCGAGACCTTCAAGAAAGCCGGCGCCAAAGTGCCCACCACCTGGGACGAATTTTTTGTGGCGGCTGAGGCGCTCAAAAAAGCTGGCATCACCCCAATAGCCCACGGCGGCCAGAACTGGCAAGACATCACCACCTTCGAGAGCGTGGCGCTGGGTGTGGGTGGGGCCGAGTTCTACAAGAAGGCTTTGGTGCAACTGGACGCTGCCACCCTGGCCAGCCCGACGATGGAAAAGGTGCTCACCACCTTCAAACACGTCAAGGACTACGCCGACAAAACGCCCCCGGCCGCGACTGGAACCTGGCCACTGCCATGGTCATCAAGGGCGAGGCCGGCATGCAGTTGATGGGTGACTGGGCCAAGGGTGAATTCATCGCCGCCGGCAAGGCGCCAGGCAAAGACTTTGTGTGTGTGGCCGCCCCCGGCACCGCCAAGGCCTTCACCTTCAACGTGGATTCGTTTGCGATGTTCAAGATCAAAAACGAGGCCAACCAGGCCGCGCAAAAAGACTTGGCCGCCGCCATCATGGGCACGGAGTTTCAAGAGGTGTTCAACCTCAACAAAGGCGCTATCCCGGTGCGGCTGGGCATGAACCTGGACAAGTTTGACGACTGCGCCAAGCTCTCAGCCAAAGACTTTGTGGACACCGCCAAAACCGCATCGCTGGTGCCGTCCATTGCCCACGGCATGGCCGTGCCGTCGTCCACCGAGGGTGCCATCAAAGACGTGATCAGCCAGTTCTGGAACACCGACAAGATGAGCGCCAAAGACGCGCAGGCCAAGCTGGTGGCGGCTGCCAAAACCAAGTGAGCTGCTGAAACCACAGCACAACACAACGCAGCA
>JAYVLI010000271.1:0-29462 GCA_043759535.1 Betaproteobacteria bacterium
CGGCAAGGTGATCGTGGTGGCCTGCATGCACAAGTTGCTGGCCATTGCCTACGGCGTGCTGCGCTCGGGCAAGCCCTTCGATGCCAACCATCTGAAGCCGGCTGCGGCTTGACAAACACAACGGTGTCTCTACTTGCGCAGAACACGTCCGCCCGACCCGACGCTCAGGCAGCACCGGGGCGCACGGCACTTTGGTCTTCGAAGGTCACCGCAGTGTCCTGGGCGAGGGCGGCGGGTGCAGGTGAAGCGTATTAGAAGGGAGAGCCGCAGGCCCGGAATGACATGGAGTCGGCCAGTCACCCGTTGGCCTCGTGATCGCGAAAGACTGCCGGGTGTCGGCTGCTGATAAACGGCGATGACAGCGTAGCGCTCAAAGCAAATCCGCGCTGCCCGGGTTGACAACCCTCAGGCTTCAGAGCTTCAAGTCCGTGCTGCCCAGCAGCGCCTTGCCCGCCAGTTCATCGCGCAGCGCGGCTTTGTGGATCTTGCCGGCCGGTGTCATGGGCAAGGCGTCCCGCAGCACCCACTGGCGTGGCACTTTGTAGTCGGCCAGGTGTTGGCTGCACCACTGGCGCAGCTCAGTTTCGGTCAGGCCGCTGCCGGGCTGGGGGATCACATACAGCCGGCCCACCTCGCCCAGCACCGGGTCGGGTGCGCCAATGCCGGCGGCCATCACCACCTTGGGGTGGCGGTTGACCAGGGCCTCAATTTCGGCCGGGTAGACGTTGAAACCGCCCTGGATGTACATGTCTTTCTTGCGGCCCTTGAGCGTGATGACACCACGCTCGTCCACCGAGCCCAGGTCACCCGTCTGCAGCCAGCCGTCGGCTGAAAACCCGGCGCCGGCTGCCGCGCCGATGTAGCCCGGCACCACACCACCACCCTGAAACCACAGCTCACCCACCTGACCTGCGGGCAGCGCCTGGCCACCATCACCGGCAATGCGCAGTTGCACACCATCAAACGGCGTGCCGATGCTGTGCAGGGTGTCGGCCTCGGTGCAGTCCCAGGCGGTCATCACCACGCCGCCTGAGGTTTCGGTCAGGCCGTAAATGTTCATCAGCTTGGCCTTGGGCATGCGCTGGGCCAGCCGCTCCAGCAGCACCGGGTCGACGTTGGACCCGCCGGAGAACACCAGCCGCACCCGGCTGAAATCCACGCTGTCCACCCGCGCATGCATCAACAGCAGGGTCAGCATGGTGGGCACACCGGCCACCACGGTGGGCGGGTGTTGCTGCATCAGGCGCAGCATCAGGTCGGCTTTGAACTCAGGCACCAGAACCACCGTGCCACCGCCCACCAGCATGGTGAGTGCCGAGCAGGTGATGCCGCCCACATGATTGAGCGGGTTGCCCATGTGGAACATGTCAGCCGGTGTGACCCGGGTGTGCGCCGCCTGGCCGCGTGCGCTGGCCAGCAGGCTGGCATGGGTCAAGCCGGCGCCTTTGGGTTTGCCGGTGGTACCGCTGGTGTAGATGACCATGGCCACGTCGCTGGGTTGCACCGCCCCTTGGGCGGCGGCAAGTTGCGCGGTGTGGGCCGTGGTTTCGGTGGAATTCTCGGCCGTCAAACCATCCAGGCTGCCCGGCCCGCTGCCGCCGATGGTGATGACGTGGCGCAGCGCCGGCAACTGTGGCCGCAGCCGCGCCAGCATGGCGATGAAGTCGAAGCCTTCATGCGCCACCAGCGTGAACACAGCGCGGGTGTCGCTGTCGGCCAGCATGCTCAGCAGCTCGTTGTCGCGGTAGCGCACGCTCAGGCCCACCACCGCCACGCCCACCTGCGCAGCGGCGTAAAACAGCAGCAGCCACTCGATCTGGTTCAGGCCAATGATGGCGATGCGGTCACCCCGCCGCAGGCCCAGGCCCAGCAGGCCGCTGGCCAATTGGCTGCTGCTGTGCTGCACTTGGTGCCAGGTCCAGTGCTGGTCCCCAGCGATGTAGGCGGTGCTGCCGACCTGTTGCTGGGCAGTGTGGGCGAGCAGGGCGCCCAGGGTGTCGGTGGCTTGGGACGGCATGGGCATGGGCAGGGTCTCAACAGCAGCGGCGGCGGGGGTAGGGCTGTGCTCGATTCAAGCCAAGCGCCACCCCGGGCTACATCGTCGGTTACGACGATTCAGGCGGACCAGTGCTCTGGAACACTGTCGGGTGATGCCACATCACCTTGCCAACCATGTCTGCACTGCTGCCTGAAGCCCTCGCTGTTGGTGCTGCGCTTGACACCGCTTTCCGCACCGAGGTGCAGCAGTTTTTGCAAGCCGAGCTGACACCCGCACTGCGCCGGGCCGGCCAGCACAGCAGTGGCATTTTTGCGGACCACGCGGTGGGCAACCAGTGGTTCCGCATCCTGGCGGCACGCGGCTGGAGCGTGCCGCACTGGCCGGTGGCCTGGGGCGGCTGTGATTGGTCAGCCCGCCAGCACGATATTTTTGCCAGTGAGCTGGCCGCCGCCGGCGCACCGGCGCTGGCGCCGCAAGGCCCGCGCATGGTGGCGCCGGTGGTGCTGGCCTTTGGCACAGACGAACAAAAACAGCGCTGGCTGCCCGGCATCCGCAGTGGTGAAGACTATTGGGCCCAGGGTTACAGCGAGCCGGGTGCCGGGTCTGACCTGGCCGCGCTGCAGTGCCGAGCGGTGCGTGTTGTGGGCAGCGCGGCCGGCCCGCAGGGGGATGAATTCATCATCAACGGCACCAAGATTTGGACCACCCATGCCCAGTGGGCCAACAAGATTTTTTGCCTGGTGCGAACCGACCCCGCAGCCAAGGCCCAGCAAGGCATCAGCTTTTTGTTGTTTGACATGCACCTGCCCGGCATCACCGTGCGGCCCATCATCAGCATCAGCGGTGACCATGAGCTGAACCAGGTGTTTTTTGACGGTGTGCGGGTACCCGCCAGCGCCTTGCTGGGCGAGGAGAACCGCGGCTGGACCATCGCCAAATACCTGCTGGTGCATGAGCGTGGTGGCACCTGGGCGCCCATGCTGCGGGCCCGCCTGGCGCGCTTGCATCTGGCGCTGGCGCAGGCCTTCTCGCAGCGCCCGCCAGATGACCCGGACAAAACCGCGCTGGCCCTGCAGTTGGCCGATGCGCACTGCCGCATCAGCGCACTGCACGCGCTGGAGCAACAGGTGCTGGCTGCGCGCATCAACGGTGTGGACGACCCGGTGGCGCCGTCCGTTGGCAAGCTGCTGGGCACCGAGTTGAAGCAATTCCTCACCGAGATCGGGTTGGCCATTGCCGGCCCCAGCTTGGGTGCGCGGCTGCCCATGGCCGATTGCGACAACCCGCAAGTGCATGCCCTGGGCGTGCCCGAGCACGCGGTGTTTGCGCTCAGCGCGTATTTGAATGACCGCGCTGCGTCCATCTACGCCGGCACCAACGAGGTCCAGCGCAACATCATTGCCCAGCACCTGCTGGCCAGTTGACTTCAGCGTGTGACACCCACCATGCAAGCCTTGTTTCCCCTGTCTGACACCCAGACCCAGCTGCAGGACAGCCTGGGCCGCTGGCTGGCCGATACCGTGCCTTTCAGCCGCCGCGCTGCCCTGCTGGCCACACCCGACGCCGTGCTGCCGCTGTGGCAGGGCCTGGCGCAATCGCTGGGCCTGGCGGGTGCTGGCTTGCCCGAGGCGGCGGGTGGCATGGGTGGTGGCCTGGCCGACCACCTGCTGATCCAGCAGGCGCTGGGCCAGGCCCTGGTGCCCGAGCCCTATCACGCGTTTTCGGTGCTGGGTGCCGGCCTGCTGCAGCGCCTGCCCGGCGAGCTGCCAAGCCAGTTGCTGGCCGGTTTTGTGGACGGCACGGTGCGCCCGGTGCTGGCCACGCTGGAGCCTGGTGCGCGGTTTGATGTGGCGCAGGTCCACAGCCGGGTGCAAAGCAGCGGCCCAACCGCAAACGTGAGCGTCCTGACTGGCCGCAAAACCATGGTGCGCGCCGCCTCGCAAGCCACGCATTGGCTGGTCAGCGCGCGTGATGCCGACGGCCTGCTGCGCTTGGCTCTGGTGCAACCCGGCGCAGCCGGTATCAGCCAACGCCACATCCCGCTGGCCGATGGGGCTTGGGCCGCCGAGCTGGCCTTTGACAACACCCCGGTGGAAGCGCTGCTGGGCGAGCCCGGCCAGGACTTGCTGCCGCTGATTGCGCAGGTGCAAGACGAAGCCACCCTGGCCTGCGGGGCAGAGGCCATTGGCGTGATGCAGCGCCTGCTGCGCGACACGCTGGACCATGTGCGCCAGCGCCAACAGTTTGGCGTGGCCTTGTCCAGCTTCCAGGTCATCCGCCACCGGCTGGCCGACATGCAGATGGCGCTGCTGCAGGCCAATGCCCTGGTGGGCGCCACGCTGGCGTTGATGGACGGCCCGACCACCCAACGCAAAGTTGCAGCGGCCACCGCCCAGGTGGCCGTGGCCCGCGCCTGCCGCAGCGTGGGCCAGGGCGCGGTGCAATTGCACGGCGGCATGGGCATGACCGATGAATTGGCCGTGGGCCATGCCTTCAAACGCCTCACGCTGATCGAGGCCATGGGCGGTGGGGTAGAAGCCCAGTTGCGCCGCGTGGTTGCCAGCACCGCCGCCACCACAGCCATACACACCAACCCCTGATCCCCCGGAGATTTGCCATGCCGTTGACCTTTACCCGCAGTTGGTCTGACGAAGACCTGGACCGCTGGCGCGACACCTGCAGCCGCTTTGTGCAAGACGAGTTGCAGCCCGACGATGAAGCCGCCCGCCAGCGTGGCAATGTGGGTAAAGCGTTGTGGCGCAAGGCCGGCAGCCTGGGTCTGCTGTGTACCGACATCCCCGAGGCCTACGGCGGCGGTGGGGGTGATTTCCGCCATGAGGCGGTGCTGTATGAAGAATGCGCGGTGCGGGGTTTGTCGGGCTGGGGCAACTCGGTACACACCATCGTGGCGCACTACTTCTTGAACCACGGCACTGACGAACAAAAGCAGCGCTACCTGCCGCGCATGGCCAAGGGTGAACTGGTGGGCGCCATCGCCATGACCGAGCCCGGCACCGGCAGTGACCTGCAAGGCATCCGCAGCCGGGCCGACAAACAAGCTGATGGAACCTACCGCCTCAACGGCAGCAAAACCTTCATCACGAATGGTTTCTTGGCCGGCGTGATCCTGGTGGTGTGCAAGACCGACACCACCCAGGGTGCGCGTGGCACGTCCATCCTGATCGTCGAAACCGAGGGCTGCAATGGCTTCCGCGTCGGCCGGGTGCTGGACAAGATGGGCATGAAATCGCAGGACACATCCGAGCTGTTTTTTGACGATGTGGCGGTGCCCGCTGCCAACCTGCTGGGCGGTGCGGAGGGCCAGGGCTTTTATCAGCTGATGGGCGATTTGCCATATGAGCGGCTGATCATCGGCGTCACCGCCCTGGCCACGATGGAGGGCGCTTACCAGGCCACGTTGGCCTATGTGCGCGACCGCAAGGCCTTCGGCAAACCGATTGCCGACCTGCAGAACACCCGCTTCAAGCTGGCCGAGGTGGCCACCCAAATCCAGGTGGGCCGCGCCTTCATTGACCGCTGTGTGGAGCAACTGGTGGCCGGCACGCTGGACACCGCCACCGCCAGCATGGCCAAGCTGTGGGGCAGCGAGACCCAAGGCAAGGTGCTGGACGAATGCCTGCAGCTCTTTGGCGGCTACGGCTTCATGAATGAATACGTGATCGCCCGCATGTATGCGGACGCGCGGGTGCAGCGCATTTACGGCGGCACCAGCGAGATCATGAAAGAAGTCATCTCCAGGGCGCTGTGATGAGCGAGACCACCACAGCCCCGCTGCTGATTGAGGAGCGTGGCGCCGTCACCTGGCTGACCATGAACCGGCCAGAGCGGCTGAACGCCATGAACCCCGGCCTGGTGGACGCCTTGCGCGGCTACTTTGAGGGCTTGAACAGCCGGTCCAGCGTGCGGGTGGTGGTGCTGCAGGGTGCCGGCCGGGCCTATTGCGCCGGGCTGGACATCAAAGACGCGATGGCCGCCAGCCCCAGCAGCGTGCAGGCCAGTTTCGACCGGCAATACAGCATCAAGGACATCATGCTGGCCATGCGACGCTGCCCGCAACCCATCATCAGCCTGGTGCAGGGCTCGGCCAGCGGTGGTGGTTTTGCGCTGGCGTTGGCATCCGACATCCGGCTGGCCACGCCGGAGGCGCGTTTCAACGCGGCCTTCATCCGCATTGGCCTGTCGGCCTGCGACATGGGTGTGAGCTACTTCTTGCCGCGCATGGTGGGTGCATCCGTGGCGGCGGAGTACCTGCTGACCGGCCGCTTCTTGGGCGCTGACCGCGCGTACCAATTGGGCCTGGTCAGCAAGGTGGCGGCGATGGCCGAGCTGCAATTGGAGGCGCAAGCCCTGGCCGACGACATGCTGCACGCCACCCCGTTGGGCCTGCGTTTGACCAAAGAAGCGCTGGGCCATGCGATTGACGGCAACAGCATGGAGGCGGTGATGGCGATGGAAGACCGCAACCAGATCCTGTGCAGCCGCAGCGAGGCGTTTCGCGAAGGCATGGCGGCTTTCCTGGAAAAGCGTGCGCCTGTTTATTCTGCAAAGTGAGCGACTTTGATTGTGCAAACATTTGTTGAACGCCGTGGCGTGAAACGCCGCCATCTGCTGCTGGCTGCAGCCGCCGCCAGCACCCTGGGCGCGCCACTGGTGCAGGCGCAAAGCGCTGTCTTCCCCAACCGGCCGGTGCGGCTGGTGGTGCCTTTCCCACCCGGCGGGCCGGTGGACACAGTGGCCCGCACGGTGGCCCAGCGCCTCAGTGAAACCTGGGGCCAGGCGGTGGTGGTGGACAACCGCGCTGGTGCCGGTGGCCTGGTGGGCGCTGACCACGCGGCCAAAGCCGTGCCCGACGGCTACACCGTGTTTGTCTGCGCCATCCACCACAGCGTGTTGCCTGCGCTCAAACCCAAGCTGCCCTACGACATCGAGAAGGATTTTGTGCCGCTGAGCTTTGGCGCACGCTTTCCCATCATCTTGGTGGCGCACCCGTCGCTGGACGCCAAGACCGTGGCCGAGCTGATCGCCCTGGCCAAAAAACAGCCCGGCAAAATTGCTTATGGCAGTGCTGGCAATGGCGGTGGCACCCACCTGGCCGGCGAGCTGTTTGACCTGCAGGCCGGCACCAAGCTGCTGCATGTGCCCTACAAAGGCAGCGCCCCGGCCATGAGCGATTTGCTGGGCGGCCAGGTGCAACTGATGTTTGCCGACGCCCCCACCGCACTGCCGCAACTGCGCGGCGGCAAGGTGCGGGCGCTGGGTGTGGCCAATGCCCAGCGCAGTGAGCTGTTGCCCAACGTGCCCACCTTCACCGAGGCCGGCCTGCCCGGTTACGAGGCGTATTCGTGGGCCGGCTTTGTGGCGCCTGCCGGCACACCCAAAGATGTGGCCGCCAAGCTCAGCCTTGACATTGCCCGTGTGCTGGCCCTGCCCGATGTGAAAGCCCGCCTGCATGACGCTGGCGCCGAGGCCGCACCCAGCACACCCGAGCAATTTGGCCGCTTCATCAGCGACGAGTTGGCCAAGTGGGGCCGGGTGGTCAAGTCGGGCAACATCACGGCGGATTGAGGGTGGTGGCCGGCGCCAAGGGTGCCCGCCGCACGGGCTGCCAACCCAAATTGCAACCGTAATGGTTGCAAACTGGTGGGCCCTGCAGATGAGCACAACCCTGACCCTGAAGAACATCCCTGACCGGTTGTACCAGCGGCTCAAACACGCCGCAGCCTTGCACCGGCGCAGCCTCAACAGCGAGGCCATCGTCTGCCTGGAGGCCCATTTGCTGCCCGCCAGACTGGGCACTGATGGGCGACTGGCGCGCGCGCCCTGCGGGCCAGCCTGCCTGAGGGTGTTTTCACCCCCACCGGCATCAACCAAGCCAAGCAGGACGGCCGGCCGTGATCGTGGTCGACAGCAACATCCTGGCCTACCTCTATCTGCCGGGTGAGCACACCGCCGCCGCCGAGGCCTTGTTGCAGCGTGAGCCTGACTGGGCCGCCCCGGTGCTGTAGCGCAGTGAATTTCGCAACATCCTGGCCGGTTACCTGCGGCGCAAAACCCTGCAGTTCGACCAGGTGGCGGCGCTGCAGCAAGAGGCCCAGGCCTTGATGCATGACCTGGCGTTTGAGGTGGACTCCGCCCAAGTGCTGGCGCTGGTGCGCGACAGCGATTGCCCGGCTTATGACTGCGAGTTCATCGCGCTGGCCAGGCAACTGGGCACGCGGCTGGTGACGATGGACGGCAAGTTGTTGCGCGCGTTTCCGGGTGAGGCAGTGGCGCTGGCGGCGGCGATTTGAGGCATGTGTTGCGGCGGTGGGTTACAGCGACTCGACACCCGGCAAGGCTTGCATTGCCTTGTCGAAGGTGACGGTGGTCTGGCAACCCGCAGCCAGGTTGCTGGCCACCATCAGGCAGTCCGAAAAGCCGCAAGCTGCCACCGCAAATGTGTCCATTGCGGCCGCCACCGCCGCCCGGTTCTCGAAGCTGAACATGCGCTCGTCATGCAGCGCTTGCAAGGCTGTCAGCAAGGCGGTCTTGGGTTGCTTGTAGGCGCTGCTCAGGGTCCACACCGTCTCGGCCAACACCACGTTGGCAATATGCACTTGGCCCGCGGTGGCGGGCAGTGTGGCCAGCCAGGCATCGATGCGTGCGGACTGCGCCGCGTCGTCATCCAGCAACAACCGCAACAGCACGTTGGTGTCAATGCCGATCATGGTCAATTACGGCTTGGGATGCTTGGCAAGCAAGTACTGGCCTACCGCCGCGTCTTCAGCGCCAGGCGCCAGCGCTGCGGCCAGTGGTGAGCGCAGCAGCCCACGCACCGACCGCGCATCGGCCTTGACCACACGCGCCTGGATGCTGTTGTCCGGCAGCAGCTCAAACCGCAACTGGCTACCGGCGTCCAACCCCAGCTTGTCGCGGATGGCTTTGGGCAGGGTGATCTGGCCTTTGCTGGTCAGGGTGCTGAGCATGGTGTTGATTCCTTTCTGAATCTATCTGCCTTACATCATGTTTTGGAAAGGAATTCAGGTGCAAGTCGCGGCTGCGGGCAGCGCTGCAGAACCCGCGTCCGCCAATCCGGTGACGGCTGGCACCACCCCAACCAGCGCGCACCTTGGCGACAGGCCAGCACCCACCGCCCCACCAAAATCAGGGGCTGCATCAGCCATCCAACCCAGCAGGAGACTTTCAATGGAAAACCGCGTTCGCATCCAGATCGATGCCCATGGTGTGGCCGATGTGTGCCTGGTGCGGGCCGACAAGATGAATGCGCTGGACTTTGAGATGTTCGATGCCATTGCCGCCGCCATCACCCGCCTCAAAACCGAGCCCGGCTTGCGTGCGGTGGTGTTGCACGGTGAGGGCAAGGCGTTTTGTGCCGGGCTGGACATGGGCCGCATGGCCAAGCTGAGCAGTGGTGAGCCTGGTGGCATGCGCGACCTGCGGCCGCGCACCCACGGCATTGCCAATTCCGCGCAATACCTGGGCCTGGGCTGGCGTGAGCTGCCGGTGCCGGTGATCGCGGCGGTGCATGGCGTGGCCTTTGGTGGTGGCCTGCAATTGGCGCTGGGTGCCGACATCCGGTTGGTCACGGCTGACCTGAAGATGAGCGTGATGGAGATCAAATGGGGCCTGGTGCCCGACATGGCCGGTGTGGTGTTGATGCGCGGCCTGGTGCGGGATGACCATGCCCGTGAGCTGTGTTACAGCGGCCGCACCGTGCTGGGCGACGAGGCGGTGACACTGGGCCTGGCCACCCGCGTCTGTGCTGATCCATTGGCGGATGCGATGGCCATGGCCCAGGCCATGGCCCAGCGCAGCCCGGACGCGCTGCGTGCCAACAAACGCTTGATGAACCTGAGCCACCAGACCCTGGACGCCAGCGCTGGCGCGCTGCTGATGGCCGAAAGTGTGGAGCAGGTGGCGCTGATGGGCACACCCAACCAGCTGGAGGCGGTGCGCGCCAACATGGACCAACGTGCGCCAGTTTTTGCTGACCCCGTTGCCGATGCGCTTGCGCGTTAGGCCATCAGCACCGGCCACCAGCACACACCACCCGCTCCCCCACAGCACCGCACAGCAGGCCACACCATGCAACGTGACGAGACCCTGCGCTTGCAAGTGGCCACCCGCCTGGCCGCCTGGGCCTTGCACGCACCGGATGAAACCGGCCTGCGCCGCGCCGCCGTGGCGCTTTGCATCACCGATGAAGGTGGTGGTGCTGATTTGGCCGGTGTGGCCAACCCCGACCCGCAGGCCGATGGCCAGCCCGTCTGGAGCACCCGTGCCGCCTTGATCCTGACCCGCCGCGCCGAGCACTTGCGCCGCCACGCCGGCCAGTGGGCGCTGCCGGGTGGGCGGGTGGACGACGGCGAGACACCCGAGCAAACCGCGCTGCGTGAGCTGCAAGAAGAGGTGGACCTGGCGCTGGCCCCCACCGATGTGCTGGGCCGGCTGGACACCTTCATCACCCGCTCCGGTTTTGCCATCACGCCGGTGGTGGTGTGGGCTGGCAGCGCCCGCCACCTCAAGCCCAACCCGGATGAAGTGGCCAGCATCCACCGCATCCCGGTCAACGAGTTTTTGCGCCCGGATGGGCCGATGCTGGAGCCGCTGGCCGGCAGCGCCCACCCGGTGCTCAAGATGCCGGTGGGCGACAACTGGATTGCTGCGCCCACCGCCGCGCTGCTGTACCAGTTCCGTGAGGTGTGCCTGTTGGGCCTGGCCACCCGGGTGGCCCATTTTGAGCAGCCGGTGTTTGCCTGGACTTGACCACCTGAGCGCCTGAGCGACTGAGCGCCCAGCCAGTCAGGCTCAGACCTTGAGCCCCAGCTTGTTGATCAAGGTCTTGAACATCTCGCTGTCCTTGGCCATGGCAGTGTGAAACGCATCCCCGTCAGCATAGGCAAAGCCCAGGTTCACCTTGTCCAGCGCTTCTTTGAAGCTGGGTTCGTCGGCCACTTTGCGGGCGGCCGTTTTCAGCGCCGCCACCACATCGGCCGGTGTGCCTTTGGGGGCGGCCAGGCCGCGCCAGGCGGCGATGGACAGGTCGATCTTGCGTTCCTTCAGCGTTGGCACATCCGGGAAGCCCTTGAGCCGCTGGTCGGCCATCACCGCCAGCATCTTGAGCTTGCCGCCGGCCACATGGGTGCTCACCTCCCCCGGGCTGACCGCCACCGCGTCGATGTGGCCACCCAGCAGCGCCACCACGGCGGGTGCTGCGCCCTGAAACGGAATGGCGTTGTACCTGACGCCGGTTTTGTCCTCCAGCGCGGCATGCGCCAGGTGCCAGATCGAGCCCGGGCCGGAGTTGCCCATCTTCATGTTGCCGTTGGCTTTTTGGCTGGCGGCCAAAAACTCTTCAATCGTGTTCCATGGCGCGTCGGTCTTCACCGTGATGGCGGCTGGGTCGGCGTTGAGGCGGGCGATGGGAATGAAGTCGTCCAGGGTGTATTTGGTCAAACCCAGGTGCGGCAGGATGGTGATTTCAACAATCACCATGCACAGCTTGTAGCCGTCGGGCCTGGCGTTGATCATCTCGCCCATGCCGATGGAGCCTGACGCGCCCGGCCGGTTGCTGATGACCAGTGGCTGCGGCAGGTGTTTTTTTAACCGCCTCGGCAAAAGTGCGGGCCAGCACGTCGGTGCCACCACCGGCGGATGCCGGCACCACCACCTCAATGCTGCGGCTGGGGTAGCCGCTGCCCTGGGCCAACACGCTGGCGGGCAGCAAGCCGGTGGATGCTGCTGCGGTGGCGGCGGTGATGACGCGGCGGCGGGTGATCAAAGGGTGTGGCATGGCGGCTCCGGGTGGTGTGGGTGTGCAGGTGTCAGCCCTGCAGTGGTGTGCGTGGTCTGCCGCTAATCGTATGACGATATGACCAAAGAGCCCTACGGGGTTGCGCGGGTGGCATGCACGCCACCGCACAGACGCCGGCCAGCGCCTGTGGCCATACTGGCCGCCTATCCACTGTGTGATTGCAACCCATGCCCCAGCAAGCTTATTTTCATGACGACTCGGCGGCAGTACGCTTCTGGGTCGAAATTGCGGGCATTCCGGTCGGTGCCAGCATCGGCAAGAACGCCTTGCACTACCACTTCATGCCCGGCCGCAGCGACGACCAGCCGCTGGCCACCTACCAGGCCCATGCGGCCGAGATTGAGGCCGCCGTGCGGCGCCGGGTGGCGGCCGGATCGATTGAGCCGGTGATGCTGCGCGAGGCGGATTTGCGGCCACCTGCAGGCGGCTGAAGCGCCGGGCGGCGCGGCAAGGTCAGCGCATCAAGCCCAGCCTGCGCGCAATCGCCACCGCCTGGGTGCGGCTGCGGGCGTCCAGCTTCATGTTGATGTTGCGCAAGTGGGTGCGCACGGTGCTGTCGCTGACAAACAGTTTCTCGGCCATGGCACCGTTGCTGTAGCCCTCGGCCAGCAACTGCAGCACGCGGATTTCTTTGCGTGTCAGTGCCTCCACCGGGCCTGTAGCGGGGCTGTTTTGGCTGCTGCTGCGGCCACCAGCCTGTGGCTGTTGCGCCGTGCTGCTGTCGGCTGCCTGGCCAGCGTCGTCTGGATCAGCGCCCACGATGCGCAGCAAGTGCTGCAGGTGGTCGGCGGTGATCGGGTCGCTGCCCTGGCCCATGCCTGGGCTTTGCGCATCCCGCAGGCAACGCAGCAGGGCGCCAAGAGCGGGGCCCTCGTCCAGCAACAGGTGGACAAAACCTTCGGCGGCAGCCGGCTGCAGCACGGCGGCCAGGCCATCGGCGGCCGCCGCATGTTCACCGCAGCGCAGCCAGGCCAGCGCCTGCAGCACCTGCAGCCGCAGGGCGCGGCGCAAGCGCAGGGCTTTGCGCGCTTGCTGGGCCAGCAGTGCGGCCTGGCGCGCGGCGGCCGGAGCATCGCCAAACGCCACTTGCCAGCGCAGCCGGCCGATGGCCATGTCTTCCACGTCATGCGCGGTCATGTGCTGCTGCGCCACCCGTTGCCAGACGCTGGCGTCATCAGCCCGGTCCAGTGCCAGCGCGGCGGCGTCGGCCTGGCCTTGCAGCACCAGCACACGGGCCCGCTCCAGCCGGGCGCTGGCCACCACGCGGGGCAGTTGGCGGTGGTGGCCCAAATATTCCAACTCGGTGATCGTGTGCAGCGCGGCGTCAATGTCACCGCGCTGAAACGCAATGCGCGAGCGCATGGTGTGGCTGAGGATCATGTGGTCGGGCAGGCCCACATCGCGTGCCAGCGGCAGGTAGATGTTGAGCAGGTGCTCGGCCAGCGCCAGCTGGTGGGCTTCATACACCGCGCCGGCATACAGCACACCGGCCCAGGCATTGCCGTGGCTGGGCGGGAAGCCGCCCACTGCAGCGCTGCCGCTGGCCGGCGGCTGGCCTGGCCCTGAGCCCACGCCAGGCCCAACACCCGACGCCACACCCACGGCCAGCCTGAAACGCGCGGTGGCCTGGCGCAGCCGGCCTTGCTGCAGGTCTTGCAGGCCCTCCACCGATTCGCTGTACATCCGGTTAAAGCCGTTGCCGGGCTGGCCCCGGCGGGCCGCGTCCAGCAGGCGTTGGGATTGCGCACGTTCACCCAGCACGCCCATCACATGGGCCATGGCGTTGCACAGCACGCTGTCGGCAAACGGCTGGCCGGTGGGCACCTTGGCCAGGTGGGCCTGGCCGATGGCGCTGGCGTCTTCTACCCGGTCCATCATGGCCAGCAGCATGGGCTGCAGGGCATGCACATGGGCCAGCACGGCGGGGTCGGTGCTGTTGGCAATGCCGGACTGCTGCAACTGGGCCATGGCCTCCCAGGGGCCGCGGGTCAGGCTGCTGGCCCACAGCGACACCACTTGCAGCATGGGCTGGGCGCGCAGCGGCGCGCTGGGTAGGGCCGCAAACCAGCGTGCCAGCAGGCGCATGCGGCCTTGTGCCAAAAACGCCATGGCGTGGCGGGCCAGCAAGCCACTGGCCAGCGGGCCGTCACCGCCCTCAATGGCATGGTCGATGGCGGGCACCGGCCGGCCTTCGGCCTCATACCAGCCGGCGGCGGCCAGGTGCAGGCGGGCCAGCTCGTCCGGCCGCTCACGCGCCAGCTGGGCCCGCAAAAAATCGGCAAACAGGCTGTGGTAACGCCATTCACGCTCGGGCGCCAGGGTGGTGCATGGGTTGGTGGACGGGTTTGGGGATGACGCGTTGCCGGCGGCCGGCCCGGCGCTCTGGCCAATCGGCGTGATGAACAGGTTGGCCGCGTCCAACTGGGCCAGGATGCGGCGGGCGTCGGCGCGTGGGCACAAGGCCTGGCACAGCGGCGCGCTGAGTTGCCGCAACAGGCTGGTGCGCAGCAAAAAGTCGCGTATCTCTGGGGTTTGGCGGGCCAGCACGTCTTCGGCTAAAAAATCAGCCACGGCCCGGTCGCTGCCCGAAAACTGGTGGATGAAATCGGCCACCGAGCCGTGCCGCGCCATCACCGCGTCCAGCGCCATCGAGGCCAACCACAGTGCGGCAATCCAGCCCTCGGTTTTGCGCAGCAGGTCAGGCAGATGGTTTTGCAGGTCGGTGGCGGCCGAACCGGCAGGCCCCGCACCCGGGTGGCGCAGCGCAAAAAACTGCTGCGCCTCGGCCAGCGTGAAGCGCAGTTGCTCGGTATCGATCTCCAGCAACTGGCCAGCGGCGCGCAGCCGGCCCAGGCCCAGATCGGGCAGGCTGCGCGAGCCCAACACCAGTTGGCCGCGGCGCGGCAGGTGCTCAACAATCTCCCGTACCAGGCCCAGCACGGCGGTTTCGGTGATCAGCTCAAAGTCATCCAGAAACAGCGCAAACGGCGCGTCGTGGGCGGCCAGGGTGTCCAGCGCGCCCAGTGCGGCGGCGGGGTCGGGGCTGCTTTCCGGGGCGGCTGTGTCAGCGGCATGGCCAGTGGCCTGGCCCGTGCGGTGGCCGGCCAAACTGCTGCTGTGGTCGCCTGGACGGTCACCAACCGGGTCAGCGCCCGGGTGGTTGACCAGCCGCAGCACCGCTTGCTGCAGGCCGGCCAAAAACCGCGGCATGTCGTTGTCGGCCCGGTCCAGCGTGAGCCAGGCGGTGGCCACGCCGCTTGCGGCCAGGTGCTGGCGGGCCTGCACCATGGCGCTGGTTTTGCCAAAACCGGCGGGTGCGCGCACCAAGATCAGTTTGACGGCGCTGGCCGCCACGATGGCCCGGCACACCGCGCTGCGCGGCACCTGGGCGGCGGTGGCGCCCGGTGGGATCAGCTTGGACCGCAGCAGCCCCGGTGCCGGGCGGTGGCCGGGCAGGGCAGTGGGGGTGGTGCTGGACAGGGCTGGCGCGGGCATCACCGGCCATTCTGGCGCGGCGCGGCGGGGCCGCCTCGGCACAATGGGGACACATGAGCCCAGCCCCCGAGATCACCTCCGAAATCGCCCCCAAAACCGGCCCCACCCACGCCGCTGACCCCGCCACCCGCCAGGCGGTGCGTGAGCTGGTTGATTTGCTGCGCCTGGAGCAGCTGGAGCACAACCTGTTCCGTGGCCTCAACCGCGATGTGGGCAGCCCGGCGGTGTTTGGTGGTCAGGTGCTGGGCCAGGCGCTGATGGCCGCAGCCCGCACGGTGGTGGACAGCCAGTCGGTGCATTCGCTGCATGGTTATTTTTTGCGGGCTGGCGACAAGGCCATACCCATCGTCTATGAGGTGGACCGCATCCGCGACGGCGCCAGCTTCACCACCCGGCGGGTGGTGGCCATCCAGCATGGCCAGGCCATCTTCCACATGTCGGCCTCGTTTCACAAACGCGAAGCGGGGCCGGCCCACCAGGGTGACATGCCCACCGCGCCGCCGCCCGAGACCCTGGTGGATGAGCACTTGCGCCAGCGTGCCCTCAGCCCCCAGTTGCCCGAGCGCATGCGGCCGTTTTTGCAGCAGCCGCAGCCGGTGGACTTGCGCGCGGTGGACCCGCTGGATTTGCTGGCGCCCCAGGCCAGGCCGGCACAGATGCTGCACTGGTTGCGGGCCGCTGACGCACTGCCCGACGACGTGCTGGTACACCAGGCGCTGCTGGCCTACGCATCAGACTGGAGCCTGATGCGGGTGGCCATGCTGCCGCATGGCTTGAACTTCACCCAGCCGGCGGTGCAGGGTGTCAGCCTGGACCACGCGATGTGGTTTCACCGCGATTTCCGCTTTGATGACTGGCTGCTGTACCAGGCCGATTCGCCCTCGCTCAGCGGTGCGCGTGGGTTTTGCCGGGGCAGCTTGTGGTCACGTGACGGCCAACTGGTGGCCAGCGTGGCGCAAGAGGGCTTGATCCGGGTGCGGGGCGGGTGAGCGGTGGTGGCTGGCCGGCACGCGGACTTGCGGCAGCGGGCGCCGCATCAGGCCAGCGCATCCCGCAACTGGGCGCTGAACTGGCGCAGGGCCTGGTGCAGTTGCCCGGCCTGGGCCACCAGCGCGGCGCCGTCCACCGGGCTGTTGACGGCCAGCTCCAGCGCCTCGGCTTGGGCCGCCAGGCCATCTGCCCCCACCGCAGCACACGCGCCGCGCAGTGAGTGGCACTGCGCCTTGCAGGCCGACCAATCGGCAGTGCGGGCGGCTTGCACCAGGGCTGGTGTGCCGCCGCCGTAGGTGTTGACAAAACTGCCCAGCACCCGCGCCAGCACCGGCCACTGGCCCATCACCGCCTGCTGCGCGTGGCGGATGTTGAAGCCCTCAACACTGCCCAGTCGCTCGGCCAGCGGCTTGGGCTGCGCGGGCGCAGCCGGGGCGGCAGTGGCAGGTGCGGTGTCCAGCTGCGGCGGCCGCTGGGCGCTGTCCAGCTGGCGCAGCGGCAGCCAGCGCAGCAGGGTGAGGTAGAGGTGCTCCGGGTCCACCGGCTTGGCGATGTGGTCATTCATGCCGGCGCCCAGGCAGGCGGCGCGGTCGTCACCAAAAGCATTGGCCGTCATCGCGATGATGGACAGGCCGCTGCCCAGCCGGTGGCGGATGGTGCGGGTGGCGTTCAGCCCGTCCATCACCGGCATCTGCATGTCCATCAGCACCGCGTCGTAGGCGCGGCTGCAGGCCAGCTCGACCGCGCGTTCACCGTCGTCGGCCACATCCACCACCAGGCCGGCGGCGCGCAACAACTCGTCAGCCACCTCCTGGTTGATCGGGTTGTCTTCAACCAGCAGCACCCGTTGGCCGGCGTGGCGGCGGCGCAGCAAGGCCTCCGCCTGGCCGGCCGTGCTGCCCGCCAGCGCCGGCACCACGGCCTGGCGCCGCAGCACCCGCATCAGCGTGTCATGCAGGGCCGATGGGGTGATGGGCTTGACCAGCACCGCATCAAACTGCACCGCGCGGGCCTGCTGCCACATGGCGGGCTCGTCAAAGGCCGAGATCAGGATGCAGGGCGGTGTGCCGCCTTGCAGCATGGCCTGCAGTTGGCGCCGGGTGTCAATGCCGTCCATCAGCGGCATGCGCCAGTCGATCAGCAGCAGGTCAAAGGGCTGGCCGGCGGTCATGGTGGCCTGCACCTGGGCCAGGGCCTGGGCGGCACCGGGGGCGGTATGCACCTGCAGACCCATCATGGCCAGCCGGTCGGCCACACTGGCCAGGGCCTCAGGCAGGTCATCCACCACCAGCACCCGCAGGCCTTGCACCGCCAGCGGGGCGGCATGGTCACCGGCCTCACCGGCGCGGTCCAGCCAGGCGGTGAACCAGAAGGTGCTGCCCTCACCGGGCTGGCTGGTGACACCCATCTCGCCGTCCATCAAATGCACCAGATGGCGGGTGAGCGCCAGGCCCAGGCCAGTGCCGCCGTGGCGCCGGGTGGTGGAGCTGTCGGCCTGCTCAAACGCGTCAAACAGCCTGGGCAGGGCCTGCGGCGTGATGCCCTCGCCGGTGTCTTGCACCTCAAAACGCAGGTGCTGGCGGCTGCGGGTTTCACCCAGCAGCGTGCCGCGCAGCCGCACCCAGCCCCTGTCGGTGAACTTCACTGCGTTGGCCAGCAGGTTGACCAGGGCCTGGCGCAGTCGGGTGGCGTCACCCCGCAGGCGCTCGGGCAGGTGGTCGGCATCAACAATCAACTCAATGCCTTTGTCGCGCGCGCGCTGGCCCACCATCTCAAAACTGCCGGCCAGCAGGCTTTCGAGTGAAAACTCCGACTGCTCCAGCGTCATCTTGCCGGCCTCAATCTTGGACAGGTCCAGCACGTCGTTGATGACCTGCAGCAGGTGTTTGGCGGCGGCATCCACCTTGGCCAGCCGGTCGCGCTGCAGGGTGTCGCGGGTGTCGCGCGCCATCAGGTGGGTGAGGCCGATGATGGCGTTCATCGGGGTGCGGATCTCATGGCTCATGTTGGCCAGGAAGGCACTTTTGGCCAGCGTGGCCGATTCGGCCTGGGCCGCACGCAGCACCAGCTCGTCATTGAGCTGCTGCAGCTTCAGCTCCGCCGATTTGATGTCGCTCACATCGGTGGACAGGGTGAAGTAGCCATGCACACCGGCTTCGTCCTGGTTGGGCACAAACACGATCTGCACATGGCGCAGCACACCATCGTGGCGCGGAAAGGTGCGCTGAAAACTCTGCGGCTCACCGCGCATCACCGCCAGGATGTGCGGCTCGTTCAGCGCGTAGGCAGCCTCGCCCAGCATCTGGCGCACGGTGCGGCCCAGCACCTGTTCGGCCGGCACGCCGTACCAGCTTTCATAGCCCCGGTTGGTGAAGCGGTAGCGGCCATCGCGGTCCACATAACCCACCACGGCAGGCAGCGCATCGGTCAGGGTGCGCACAAATTGCTGCTGCTGCGCCAGGCTGGCATTGGCGGCGGCCAGCTCGGCGGTGCGCTGCGCCACCAGGCCTTGCAGGTGGTGGCGGTGTTGGTCCAGCTCGGCCTGGCTGGTTTGCAACTGGTGTTGCAGGGCGGCCAGTGCTGTGGCGTGGGCTGTGGTCTGGTCAGCCAGCAAGGTCTTGGCCCGCCGTGCCGACACCAGCCAACCCAGCCCCAGCACCACCACCAACCCACCCAGCAACAAGACGCCAAGCGCCGGCGCAGTCCACAGTGGCATCACCCACTCCATCGGCCGGCAAGCTGCCAAAGCCGAGACAAGGCTGCCCTGGAGGCCTGGGCGGCAGAAGGCTGCCCAGCATCTGGCGGCGTGGCCGCTGCGCCCGCACTGACCGGCCCCGCGTGGTCAGCGCCGATGGCAACGCGGCGGCACGATTATTCCGGAAACCCGGGTGATGTGGCCGTTGTCACGCCACCTCTGGCACGTCCACCGCCTCAACCGTCACCTCACCCACCACCCCTGCCACCACACCACCCGCCACCGCCAGCAAGTCCAGCACCTGATCGGCCCGCAGCGGGCGTGACAGCAGGTAGCCCTGGCCGATATGCACACCCATCTCACGCAGGGTGGCCAGTTGCTCAGGCGTTTCGATGCCTTCGGCCACCACTTTGCGGCCGAGTGACTTGCCCAGCGTCAGCACCGCCCGCACGATCTCCACGTTCTGGGGTTTGTCGTGCAGGCCCATCACAAACGAGCGGTCGATCTTGAGGCTGTCGATGGGCAGGGTGCCCAGGTAGGACAGCGATGAATAACCGGTGCCAAAGTCGTCGATGGAGAACTTGACACCCAACGCGCGCAACTGGCCCATGGCCTGCAGTGCGGTGTCCAGCCGGCCCATCAGCGTGGTCTCGGTGATCTCCAGCGTCAGCGCGCCGGTGCTCACCGCGTGGCGTTGCAGAACACCTTGCACGGTGCTCACCAGGTCGGCGCGGCCCAGGTCGCGGCCGGAGATGTTGACATGCATGCCCAGGTGGGCGGTGCCGGGCAGGGTGCGTTTCCACTCGGCCAATTGCGCCATGGCGTGGTCCACCACCCAGTCGGTCAGGGCGCAGATATGGCCGGATTCCTCAGCCAGCGCGATGAACACCGCCGGGCTGACCGGCCCACGTTGTGGGTGGACCCAGCGCGCGAGCGCTTCAAAGCCCGACAGGCGGTAAGGCTGCAAATCAAACAGCGGCTGGAAATGCACCGACAACTGGCCGTCGCCGATGGCGCGCCGCAGGTCACCCTCCAGCGCCAGTTTCTCGGCCACTTTGTCGTGCATGGACTGGTCAAACAGCGCGACCCGGCCGCGCCCGCCGGCCTTGGCCTCGTACATGGCCAGGTCGGCGTCGCGCAGCACCTCGTCCACCGTGCGGTAGCCCAGGTCACTGAAGGTGACGCCCACGCTGGCGCCGGGCATGATTTCGGTGCCGTTGATGGCCAGCGGTTGGCTCAAGGTGGCCAGCACCCGGTGCGCCAGGCGCAGCGCGTCGTCGGGCGCATGCACGGCTTCCAGCAGGATGGCAAATTCGTCCCCGCCCAGGCGCGCCACCAGGTCACCCGGTCGCACGCACTGCACCAGGCGCTGGCCCAACGTGCGCAGCAGGGTGTTGCCGGCGTTGTGGCCCAGGCTGTCATTCACCACTTTAAAGCGGTCCAGGTCTAAAAACAGCACCGCAAAACGTTGTTCGGCGTCCAGCCGGGTGCGCTCCACCGCCGCCGACAAACGCGCATGAAAGCACTGGCGGTTGGCCAGGTCGGTCAGGTCGTCATGGAAGGCGATGTGCTGCAACTGGCTCTCGGCCAGGTGGCGTGAGGTGATGTCGTGCAGCTGGTAAATCAGGCAATGGCCGGCACCGTCTGGCGCCTGGTAGCGGCTGCAATGCACCACCACCCACACATCGCTGCCCTGGTTGGGGTGGCAGCGCAGCTCCATTGAAAAAGCCTGCTCGGCATGGCTGGCCACGCCTGCAGTCTGGTGCTGGAACAGCGGCGCGTCCCCGGGGTGCAGCAGCTTGCAAAACGGGCTGCCCACCAGGCTGGCCTCGGTGCTGCCCACCAGCGCGCACAAGGCCTGGTTGACCTGCAGCACCGCGTCGCTGGCGTCGACCACCGCCATGCCGATGGCAGCGTGGGTAAAGGCGGCAGTGAAGCGCTGCTGGCTCAGCGCAGCGTCATGGTGGGCCTGGTTGACGATGGCGTCTTGGGCGGCACGGTCGCGCTCCTGGCGGGCAAAGCTGCGGCGCAGCAGCAGCAGCAAGCCCAGCACCACGGCTGCGGCCAGGCCGATCAGTGATATGCCCACCCGCTGCGCGTTGAGCGCCAACATGCCGGCCAAAAAAGCCGAGCCCAAGCTCATGCTGGCAATGCTGCTGGACGCATCCAGCCAGTCCTGCAACGGCAGGCGCTGGCCGCGTTTGATGGCCATGAGCCCCATCAACAAGCCGGTGTTGATGGCCACATACACCAGCGCGCTGGCGCACAGTGCGGCCAGGCTGGCGGCCTCAGGCGGCAAGCCGTAGGCCACCAAACCCCGGTGCAGCGCGGCATGGGCGGCACCGCAGGTGGCCATGGCGGCCATCAGGGCGGTGGGTGCGCTGACCCGGCTGGTCAGCCGTTTGGAGCTGCGCAGCGCGCCGATCAAGCCCTCCACCCCGGCGGCCAGGATGGCGGCCGGCGCGCCCAACGTGGCCAGCAGCGTGAAGATGAACGCATCAGCCACCAGCACGGTGGTGTTGGTGCCGGGGATCTTGAGCGGAAACAGCGCGGCCACCGCCACCAGCACCAGGCCGGCGGCTGCCAGCCCCAGTTGCAGCGGTGTGTGCTGGATCAAGCACAGCAGCGACCAACCACATGCCAGCAGGCCCGCACCGGCAATGGCCAGCCAGGCCCGGGTGGTGGCCGGGCTGTAGTCAAACAGGTGGGTTTGGCGGAACCGTTTGAGCAGGCCGCCAGCGCGGCCGTCGCCGTCGGCAGTGCCAGCAGCTGCAGCATGGCCCACGCGCCCACCCGCCGGGCTGGCGGCGCGGTCAGGGGGGCGGGGTGGCGGGGACATGGGGCATCTGGCGGGTAGCGGGTGGCGGACGGCAGCAGCTGCGGCTGGTACCGGTGCGCACTGTCTGGCTTGTGCCTGCTGCTTCGGCAGTTCTTGCCCTCAACTTGAGCGCTGATTTGCCGGCCCGGCGCTGGCCGCCAGGCCGGCTGTCAATCGCCCAGGAAACTGCGGTCGGTGCTGCCAGCGGGGTCGGTCAGGGATTCACTGACGATGAAACCCTCACTCACGATGAAGCCTTCGCTGACGATGAAGCCTTCACTGACGATGAAGCCCTCGCTCACGATGAAGCCTTCACTGACGATGAAGCCCTCGCTGACGATGAAGCCTTCACTGACGATAAAACCTTCACTCAGGATGAAGCCCTCGCTGACGATGAAGCCCTGGCTCAGCATCTGGCCCTCGCTGACGATGAAACCGTTGCCATTGGCAAAACCAAGCTGCATGGTCAGGCCGATGCCCGCATTGGCCCGTGCCACCAACACCGTAAGCGGTGTGAACAAGGCCTTGCCACCACCACCCACGTTTTGCGCCACCGCGTCCAACAGTTTGACGCCCGGTGTCAGCAGCAATTGGCCGCGGGCCTGGCGCTCCACAATCGCGCTGGGCACCTGGTTGGCAGCCACACCCTTGAGCAGATTGGCCGGCATGTAGCTGATGGTGCTGCGCAAGGCCACGCTGCGCGCCCAGGTCAGCGCCGGGTCATAAATTGGCTGCCAGCGGGTGAACAGGGTGTCACCACCCACCAGGCGGTTGCCACCGGCAAAGATCAGGCGGCTCCAGGGCACCGGCTGGCCGCTCAGGTTGGACGCTGCCACCGGCAAGGTTTTGCCCGGCGCCAGCAGGTTGTCACCCGGCAGCAGGGTGCCGGCGGCCAGTGCTGACCCCAAGTCGGTGCGCAGGGCTTGCGCCAGGCGCAGCGCGCCCTCCACATTCAACTGGCCGGTGCCTTGCTCAATCACGCTGGCGGTGGGCAGGGCTTGCGCGGTGTACTGCAGGATGGCCTTGACGAGTGGTGGTGTCAGCCCCGGGTTGGCCTGCAGCAGCAGCGCTGCAGCGCCGGCCACCGCCGGTGCGGCCACCGACGTGCCGCTCAGCTGCATCAGCGTCTGGCGCGGCAACTGGCCGGCGCCGGCCACCTGGGTCAGCTGCGGATAGGTGCGGGCCAGCAGATTCCAGCCTGCGGCTGCGCCACCGCTGTCGGTGCCCAGGGCGGCGATTAGGCGGTTGCCGGGCGCCACCAGGTCAGGTTTGATCAGGTTGTCCACCCAGCGCTTGCCGCTGGGGTACAGCAAGCTGCCCCGGGTCGGCCCGCGCGAGCTAAAGCCGGTCATCACGTCATCGTTGCGGCCGGCGGTGCCCACCGGGTTGGAGGCGCCCACGGTGATCACCGACGGGTCATGGCCGGGTGACGAGATGGTGCCGAACAGCGTTTGCCCGGCGGCATTTTTGCCGGCATTGCCGGCGGCCACCACCACCACCAGCCCGGCGGCGGTGGCGCTGCGGGCGGCGCGTGCCAGTGGGTCAATCAAAAACGAGTCGGTTGAGGCCGCGCCCAGGCTCAGGTTCATGACCCGGATGTTGTTGCCCTTGGCGCGCTGGATCACCCAGTCCATGCCGGCCAGCACGTCGGCGGTATTGCCCACACCACGCTCGTCCAGCACCCGCACGTCATACAGGTTGGCGGCCGGCGCCAGGCCACCACCGTCGGGAGACTGGTAGTTGCCCAGGCCGGCGGCTACGGCGGCCACGTGGGTGCCGTGGCCATACGGGTCGGGGTTGATGGTGGCGGCACGGGGTGCTTGCAGCTTTTCCACCAACTCGGACGCAGTGGCACGCGACAACATGGTGCGCAGCGTGTCGCTGATGTCGATGCCCTTGCGCCAGCCGCCGTCGGCAAAGCCCTTGCTGCGCGCTGCCAGGTCCACCACCAGCTTGACCCGCGAGACGCCGTCCGTGCCGATCAAGTTGCGGTGGCGAAAGTCCAGCCCCGAATCCAGGATGGCAATGCCCACCCCTTGGCCGTCCAGCCCACCCTTGCCGGTGATGGCGCCGCCAAACGTGGCCGGCAACGTGGTGCTGGCGCCGCTGACCGCTTGCAGCAGGCTGCCGTGGCGGGCAGTGGCGCGGTTGGGCGAGATGCTGATCACATCGCTGCGCGCGGCCAGCGCGTCCAGCGCAGCGGCCGGCACCATGGCCGACAGCGCCCGCACCGACACATAGTTGTAAAACACCGACCCGCCACGCGCCACGATGTCCTGGCGCAGCGCGGTCAGGTCGCTGTCGGTGCTGCTGGCGTTGATCAACACCTTGACATGGGTGCCAGCCGCCAGGTTTTTGCCCCAGATCACCGCTGGCAGCGTGGCGCCGCTGGCGCTGGTTTGCACAAAGTTGCGCAGGTCCAGCGCCAGCTTGGGGTTGTTGGCGGTCTGCGCCCAGGCGTTGCCACCAGCCAGGCCGGTGGTGGCCAGCGTGGCCCAGGTGGCAGTGCGCAGCAGGGCGTGTTTGAAAAATGAGCGTCTTGGGTGCATTTGGGGGCTCTCGGTGGGGCGGTGTTCGGTTGCGGGCAGCGGCGGCGCAGCGGCGGCGCAGCCGGGTCAATCGCCCAAGAAACTGCGGTCTGCGTTGCCCACCGGGTCGGTCAGGGATTCACTGGCGATGAAGCCCTCACTCACGATGAAACCTTCACTGACGATGAAGCCCTCGCTGACGATGAAACCTTCACTGACGATGAAGCCTTCACTGACGATGAAACCCTCGCTGACGATGAAACCTTCACTCAGGATGAAGCCTTCGCTCAGGATGAAACGCTCGCTGACGGTGAAGCCCTGGCTCAGCATCTGGCCCTCCGCCACGATGAAACCGGTGCCGCTGGCAAAGCCCAGTTGCAGCGTCAGCCCGGTGCCGGCATTGGCGCGTGCCATCAGCGTGGTCAGCGGGGTGAACAAGGCCTTGCCCCCACCGCCCACGTTTTGCGCCACCGCGTCCAGCAGCTTCACACCGGGTGTCAGCAGCAGTTGGCCGGGGGCCTGGCGCTCGACGATGGCCGTGGGCACCTGGTGCAGGCCCACACCTTTCAACAGGCTGGGCGCCATGTAGCTGATGGTGGTGCGCAGCGTGACGCTGCGGGCCCAGGTCAAGGCCGGGTCGTAAATCGGCTGCCAGCGGGTGAACAGCACCTCACCGCTGACCAGCCGGTTGCCACCGGCCGTGACCATGCGGGTCCAGGGTGTTTGTTGGCCGTTCAGGGTAGACGCCGCCACCGGCAGTGTTTTGCCCTGGGCCAGCAGGTTGTCACCCGCCTTGAGGGTGCCGGCAGCCAGCGCGGTGCCCAGATCGGTGCGCAGCGCCTGCGCCAGGCGCACCGCGCCCTCCACATTGAGCTGGCCGGTGCCTTGCTCCACCACGCTGGCCAGTGGCAGGGCCTGGGCGGTGTATTGCAGGATGGCCTTGACCAGCGGCGGTGTCAGCCCGGGGTTGGCCTGCAGCAGCAGCGCGGCCGCACCCGCCACCGCCGGTGCGGCCACCGAGGTGCCACTCAGTTGCATCAGCGCCTGGGTCTGGGCTTGGGATGCGCCGGCCACCTGGGTGAGTTGCGGGTAGGCACGGGCCAGGTAGTTCCAGCCCAGCACGCCGGCTTTTTTGTCCTCGCCCAGGGCGGCCACGGTGCGGTTGCCCGGCGCCACCAGGTCGGGCTTGACCAGGTTGTCGATCCAGCGCTTGCCGCTGGGGAAGGTGAATGCGCCCCGGGTCGGCCCGCGGGAGCTGAAGCGGGTCATCACGTCATCGGCCCGGCCGGCCGTGCCCACCGGGTTGGACGCACCCACGGTGATCACCGACGGGTCATGCCCGGGTGACGAGATGGTGCCGTACACCGTCTGCCCGGCCGCGTTTTTGCCCGCGTTGCCAGCGGCCACCACCACCACCAGGCCGGCGCTGCTGGCGCTGCGGGCGGCGCGGGCCAGCGGGTCGGTCAAAAACGATTCGGTGGACGCCGCGCCCAGGCTCAGGTTGATCACCCGGATGTTGGCCAGGCGGGCGCGCTGCAGCACCCAGTCCATGCCGGCCAGCATGTCAGCCATGTTGCCGACACCGCGCTCGTCCAGCACCCGCACGTCATACAGGTCGGCGCCGGGGGCGATGCCGGTGGTGTCGGGCGACTGGTAGGCGCCACTGCCTGCCGCCACCGCCGCCACGTGGGACCCGTGGCCGTAGGCATCGGGCAGCTTGACACCCGGCATCAGCTTGGCCAGCGTGTCGAGATTGCGCAGGCCGTCCACCGCTTGCTTGAGCACGGCCGACATGTCACGGCCTTTGGTCCAGCCGTCACCTGCTGCCAGGCGGCCCAGCGTCACAAAGTCAGCCGTTGCGCGCACCCGCGATTTGCCGTCTGGCCCCAGAAAATGCTTGTGCCGAAAGTCGATGCCCGAATCCAGCACGGCAATGCCCACGCCGCGGCCGTCCAGCGTGTTGCCGCCCGGTAGCGACAGCAGGGCGGTGCCGGCGCCGCTGGCGTCCTGCAGCAAGCTGCCGCTGCGTGCAGTGGGGCGGTTGGGCGAAATGCTGATCACATCGCTGCGGGCGGCCAGCGCGTCCAGCGCAGCCGCCGGCACCATCGCCGCCACCGCCCGCACCGACAGGTAGTTGTAAAACACCGAGCCGCCGCGCAACAGGATGTCAGCGCGCAGTGCCACCAGATCGGCGTCGCTGCTGCTGGCGTTGATCAGCACCTTGACATGGGTCTGGCCCAGCAGGCTCTTGGCCCAGGTCACGGCTGTTGGGTGCGCGCCACCGGCGCTGGCCACCACATAACCACGCAAGTCAGCGGCAATCTTGGGGTTGTTGGCGGTCTGGCCCCAGGCACTGCTGCCGCCCAAACCGGCGCTGGCCAGCACGGCCCAGGTGGCGGCGCACAGCACGGCGCGCTTGAAAAACGATCGTCTTGGTTTCATCGGAATCCTTGGCATGGCAGCGCTGCACCCGGGTGCAAGACGGTGTGCGCTTTTCAGGTGACTTTCGGCGTATCGGCAGGCCAGGCGCTGCGTTGAACGGCCAGGCCGCCATGCCGCAGCCCGGCGTGACCAGCGTCACGAAATTACCGTTAATGCCGTTAATGCCGAATCAGTTTTGCCGACTTGGCCTTCCCAGGCCAAGTCTTGCCGGCGGCTTGTGCGCGGCTTGTGCGCGGCTTGCCTGCGACTTGTTTGCCGCAGCCGCCTCAGCTGCGTGCGGCCAGGCCTTCGGGCGTCAGCACCACCCGGCCCACCACGCGGCCGTGTTCCAGGTCTTGCAGCGCGCTGTCGGCCTGGTCCAGGCAACGGCACTGCACCGGCACCGGGCGCAGGCGTTTTTCTTGCACCAGGGCCCACAGCGCCTGCAGCTCGGCCAGGCTGCCGATGTAGGACCCGATCCAGCTGATGGCGCGCATCGGCACCAGCGGGGTGGACACGGTGACGGCGCCACCAAACAAGCCCACCTGCACCAGTTGGCCACCTTTAGTGAGCAGGTCCAGGCCCATTTGCACGGTGCGCTCGGCGCCCACGCAGTCGATTGCTGCCCACACCGCACCACCGCAGGCCTGGCGCACGGCGGCCAGGGCGTCGGTGGCATTTGGGTCAATTGCGGCGCTGGCGCCGGCCTCCAGCGCGGCGGCGCGGCGGCCGGCGTCGGGCTCCACCACCACCGGCGCGCGGCCACCCAACTGGCCCAGCAGCGACACCGCCATCAAGCCCACCCCGCCGGCGCCGATGACCACCACCGCTTCTTCGGCCAGCACGGCGGGGGTGATCTTGCCGATGGCGCTGAAGGCGGTGAGGCCGGAGCAGGCAAACGGTGCGGCCTGGGCCGCCGGTGTGGCGCCGATGTCCAGCCCGTAACGGGCCTGCGGCAGCAGCACATGGCTGCTGTAACCGCCGTTGCGGAACACGCCCAAAAACGCCGGCTGGGCGCAAAGATGCTCCTGGCCACGTTGGCACACCCGGCAGGCGCCGCAGCCAATCCACGGGTAGACCAGCAGGCGGGCGCCGAGTTGCACGCCTTGGGCATCGGGACCCATCGCCACCACCTCGCCAACAATCTCATGGCCCATGGTCAGCGGCAGGTTGATGCCCCGGGTGTCCATCTGCAGGCGTTTGCCTTGCCCTAAGTCATACCAGCCATGCCAGATGTGCAGGTCAGAGTGGCACACACCAGCCGCCAGGGTGCGCAGCAGCACCTGGCTGCCTTGCGGTTGTGGGGTGGCGCGCTCGTTGCGCTGCAGCGGCTGGCCGAAGCTGGTGACATCAAAACTGATCATGGCGGGTTGTGGATGTGGGTTATCTGGGCTGCCATGCTAGGCACGACCAACACTCCAACGCCAGCCGTGTTTGCCAAAGGGGGGCATCAGCCCCGAAGCGGCCGCTCAGATGCGCACCCGCGCGCCCAGCTCCACCACCGCGTTGTCGGGCAGGTTGAAAAACGCCGCCGCACTGCCGGTGGCCTGGCTCATGCCGGCAAACAGGCGTTTGGCTGGGCTGGGCATGGCGGGCTGGCCGGGCTGGTGTGCCTGTTTAGTGGTTGCAAGCACGGTCTCGCGGCTTAAAAAATAGCTGGTCTCCATCGCCTCCAGCACCAGCCCTTGGCTGGCGGCACCGGCCAACGCACGCGGCACGTCGGGCAAGTCCATGAAACCAAAGTGCAGCAGCACACGCCAAAAGCCATGGCCCAGGTCATGCAATTCCAGCCGCTGGCCGTCAGCCACCCAGGGCTGGGGGTGGAACACCACGGTGAGCACCACATTGCGGGCATGCAGCACCTGGTTGTGCTTCAGGTTGTGCAGCAGGGCTTGCGGCACCAGGCTGGCGTTGGCCACCGGGTAGACGGCGGTGCGGGCGCTGCGCGGCAGGCCGTCACCCGCCAGGCTGTCGTTCACCAAGCTGGCGATGAAGGGCTCCAGCGGCAGGCCGTCCAGCTGCTGGCTCAGCGCCAGCAGGGCGCGGCCACGCTGCCAGGTCCACATCAAACCAAACAACACACCGCCCACCACCAACGGAAACCAGCCGCCGTCCAGCAACTTGATGGCGCAGCCGGCCACCAGCAGCAGGTCAAGTGCCAAGAAAAATGCGGTGGCGGCCAGCGCCAGCGGTGTGGGTACAGCCCAAGCCCGGCGCAGCACAAACCAGCTCAGCAGGGTGGTGATCAGCATGGTCAGCGTCACGGCAATGCCGTAAGCCCCGGCCAGCGCGGTGCTGCTGCCAAAGCCCAGCACGGCGCCCAGCACGCCCAGCAATAGCAGCCAGTTGACAGCAGGCAGGTAGATTTGCCCTTCCGCCTGAGCGCTGGTGTGGCGCACCGCCATGCGCGGCAAAAAGCCCAGCTGCATGGCCTGGCGGGTCAACGAATAAGCACCGGAGATCACCGCCTGCGACGCGATGATGGCCGCCAGCGTGGCCAGCAACACCGCCGGCAAGACCAGGGCAGGGGGGAACAACCTGAAAAACGGGTTCTCGATGGCTCCGGGCTCCCGCATCAGCAACGCGCCCTGGCCCAGGTAGTTGAGCGCCAGCGCCGGCAGCACCAGGCCGCACCAGGCCCACTGGATGGGCCGGCGGCCAAAGTGGCCCATGTCGGCATA
>JAYVLI010000272.1:0-5940 GCA_043759535.1 Betaproteobacteria bacterium
TGCTGATCCCGTTGCTGGGCGTGATGCTGTCCGTCAGCATGCTGGCGGCCATCGTCTACGGCCTGACACCGGATGAAAAATGGTCAGCCCGCTTCAGCCCTGGTCAGGCCGTGCGCACCACCAGCTGGGGCCCAGTGGTGGGCGTGGTGGTGGCACTGCTGGCCGGTGGCACGGTGCTGATGGGCACGCTGGCGTTTGGTGGGCAGATGTTCTTCGAATACCAGAACCGCACTACCGAGACGCATTGACCACGCACAGCCCGGCGATTACCGGGCAGGAACAACAAAGCCCGGCGGTTGCCGGGCTTTTGGTCAGGCTGGGTTGTGTGGCTTTTGTCTCAACCCTGCAGTCAACGCAGCACCCGGCGTTGGCCGGGCGTTGCAAAGACTTAGGCGGCGGCCTTGGCCTTCTTCATCTTCTTGGCCTTCTTGGTGGAATGCTTGACAGCCTTCTTGGCCGGCTCAGCAGCGGCGGCCTTGGCGGCCGGGGCAGCAGGCGCAGCAGCCGGGGTGGCGGCTTGGGCGAAGGCGCCCAGACTGAAAGTGGCGGCGATCAGGGCAGCGATGAGTTTGTTCATGATTTGTCGTCCGTAAAGTTCGTCGAGCAAGGTGCTCGCACCGTACAACGCGGCCACAACGCAGGCGGTTGACAGGTTTTATTGGCGCAGTGTGATGGGCATGGACATGGGCCGCACCAGCCAAGCCAAGTGCGCCATGGCGGTCAGCGTCAGATGAACTCGCGCTCACGCAGCCACTTGGTGGCCACCCATTTTTCACCGGCAATCACTGGTGCGCCGCCATGCAAGGTGCGGGTGCTGGCATGCGGCCGGTCGTAGCTGAAGAACACCGCGTTGCCTTTGATCGGTGTCACGTCCAGCGCCACGTCCGGAAAGACGGTGGCGCCGCCTTGCTCAGGCGTATTGAGGTAGACCACCAGCGTGCCGACACGCTGGCCACCACGCGCCAGCACCGCTGCCATGCCGGGCTGGGCGGGGTCGAAATAGTCGTGGTGGGGTTTGTATTCAGCGCCGGGCTGGTAGTGCAGCACTTGCAGGCCCTCACCGTTGACCACCGGCCAGTGCAGCAAGGCGCCGACACGTGCCTCAATGCGGGCGCACAGCGCGGTCTCGCCACGGCCAAAAAACATGCCCTGGCTGGTACGCGACGGGTTGACCTCATTGCCACCGGTCTCCACCACCACGGTCTCGGACCTGGCCATGCGGGGCGCGGCATCGGCCACCATGGCGTCACATTCGTCATCGGACAACAGACCGCCAAACACCACCACCTGCGGGTTGCGCAGGGTCAGCAGCACGCTGACATGCCGGTCACCGGCCCACAGCCGGTTGGGCGCACCAGCCAGCGCGGGCGCCGGCACGGCCACGGCCGGCGGCAATGCACGCGCGGTGTCTTGCCCGCTGACAAATTGCTGCAGCGTGTGCTCCAGCGCGGCCAGTGCCACGGCTTCGGTCCAACCGCTGGCGCGCATGGACGCCAGCACGTCCTCGGGCCGGCAGCCGGCCTGGGCCTGCTCCACGATCCATTGGCGCAGCTCAGGGGTAACGGCTTGCGTAGTCATGTCGATATTTTGCCGGCGGTGGATGGGGTGGCAAGCGCTGCTGCAAGCCGTCAGCCCGTCACACGGCGGCGAAACACCAACCGGTCGGCGGATGATTCAGCAGCATCAAATACGTAGCCCTCCCCATCAAACTGCTGCAGCTTTTTGACGCTGGCCACCCGCTGCTGCACTGCCCAGCGCGCCATCAGGCCACGGGCGCGTTTGGCAAAAAAGCTGATGGTTTTGTAGCGGTCGGTTTTCCAGTCTTCAAACACGCAGTCCACCACCCGGGCGCTGAGGGCGGCCCGGTCCACCACCCTGAAATACTCTTGTGATGCCAGGTTGACTACCACCGGCTTGGCCACGTCCACCTGCCGGCTGTTGAGGTACTGGGCCAGCGTGCTGCCCCAGAAGGCGTACAGGTCTTTGCCATTGGCATTGGCCAGCCGGGTGCCCATCTCCAGCCGGTAGGGCTGCAGGCTGTCGAGGGGGCGCAGCGCGCCGTAGAGCCCGGACAGGATCACCACATGCTGCTGGGCCCAGTCGAGCTGGCTGGGTTTGAGGCTTCGGGCGTCCAGACCGCCGTACACATCGCCATCAAACGCCAGCACGGCGGGGCGGCTGTTGGCGGCGGTGGACACGGGCTGCCAGACGGCGTAGCGGCCCACGTTGAGGGCGGCCAGGTCGTCGGACAAGTCCATCAACTGCGCCACCTGGGATGGTGTCAGCGGTGCCAGCTGCTGGATCAGCGTGCTGGCCTGGGCCATGAACAACGGCGGGGTGGCGCGCTTGAGCACGGTTTTTGACAACCGGCTGGTGTAGTCAAGCGACTTGGCGGGGGACAGCAGAAACAGCATGCGCGGCAGTGTAGGCAGGGGTGTTGGTTAGCGTGGCGGACGGAAGTGGGCTACAGCCGCCGGTGGGGTTGCGGATGTGAGTGCATCAAGGCTGCGCGCTGCGCACCGCGCCCAGCGCCGCCGCCCAGGTGCGCTGCGGGATGTGGCTGCGCAGGCGGTGCAGGGCGCAGCCCACCAGCACCTCAGGCAGGGTGTGGCCCACACCTTGGGCGATGTCGATGGTGGCGTCAGCGCCCAGTTGGGACAGGCGCTCAATGGCCAGTCTGGCCTGGGCGGCGGGGATCACCGTGTCGGCACTGCCGTGGAAAAAGTGCAAGGTGCTGTGCTCGGGCGCCTGGGTGGGCAGGCTGGCGTAGCGGCCCGAGAAGGCCAACACCCGGCCGGCAATGCCGTCGTGCTGCTGCACCAGCTCCAGCGACATGATGGCGCCTTGCGAGAAACCCACCAGCGCGGTGGCTGCGGTGCCCACACCGGTGGCGGCCTGGGCGGCATGCACCCAGTCCGCCAGGCGGGGTAGCACGGCGGCCACGCGGGCCGGGCGGTTGGCTTCGGTGACGGGGCCGTCAGCGCCTTCACTGCCACCCAGGGCAAACCACTGGCGCCGGCCGGGGCCGCCTGCGTCCTCAAAACCTTGCGGCGCCAGCAGTGCAGCCTGCGGAAAGGCGGCACGCAGCGTCAGTGCCAGCGGCGCCATGTCGGCCGCGCTGGCGCCCCAGCCGTGCAGCAGGATCATCAATTGCGCGGGCTGGCCGCTGGCGGGCAGCCACTGCAGGGTGTTGGGCATCAGTGGCGCGGTGGGCCTCGGCGGCGTGGGCGTCGGCGGGGTGGGGTCGGGAATTTGAGGCGTGTCCATCACCGCATTTTCGGTCAGGTTGTTGGCCGGGTTGTTGGCCAGACACGCGCCGCACCATGGGCCGTCAATGGAAATCCCGGCTTTTGGTGACCAGCCCGCGCAGCAGGGTCGAATGGTCCACCAGCCGTTGAGCGATGAGGTGGCGCACCGCCCCCTGACGCTGCCAGACGCCGTACACCGTCAACAGGCTGGCGGCCAGCATGGGTTGGCGGTAGGTGATGGCCACCGTGGGCCAGACGATGACGTTGACGGCGCCGGTGTCGTCCTCCAGCGTGATGAAGACCACACCTTTGGCCGTGCCTGGCCGCTGGCGGTGGGTGACCAGGCCAGCGGCACGCGCCAGTTGGCCGTGGCGGCACAACGCCAGCACCGCCGCCGGCTGCACCTTGAAGGCCGCCAACTGCGCCCGCAGCAGCGCCACCGGGTGCTGGGTGAGTGACAAGCCGGTGGCGTGGTAATCAGCCAGCACGGCCAGGCCGGGTGCGGGGGCGTGCAACGTGGCATCGGCCTCTTGCGTGCGACTGGGCTGCAGCAGCGCAGTGGCGCGGGTGTCAATGCCACGCACCGCCCAGGCGGCCTGGTGGCGGTGGCCCACCAGCGGCGCCAGCGCGTCGCCCTGGGCCAGCAGTTGCAGGGCGTGGGCGTCCAGGCTGGCGCGGCGGGCCAGGTCTTCAATGCTGGTGAAGGGTGCGCCGCCCTGCCCTGTTGGCGCTGCTGTGCCTGTTGGCAAACCGGCATCGCGGGCCAGGATCAGGCGCTGTGCTGCCTCCTCCGCCAAGCCAAACAAGCGGTTCAGGCCCAGGCGCACCGGGCGCAGGCCGGGGTTGCCTGCAGCGGGCTGGGCATTGGCGAATTCACCATCGGCGATGCGGCCCTGCGGCGGGGCAAGCCCCTCCAGCGTGCTGTGCCACTGGCTGCGCAGCACGTCCACCGGCAGCACGCTGACACCGTGTTCACGCGCGTCCCGCACCAGCTGCGCCGGGGCGTAAAAACCCATGGGCTGGCTGTTGAGCAGCGCGGCCAAAAAGGCATCCGGGTGGTGACATTTGAGCCAGGCGCTGATGTAGACCAGCAGCGCAAAACTGGCGGCGTGGCTCTCCGGAAAGCCGTATTCACCAAAGCCCTGAATCTGCTTGAACAGGCGCTCGGCAAATTCAAGCTGGTAGCCCTTGGCCACCATGCGGCCCACCAGGCGGTCATGGAAAGGCTCCAGCCCGCCCTTGCGTTTCCAGGCGGCCATGGCGCGGCGCAGGCTGTCGGCCTCACCCGGGGTGAAATCAGCCGCCAGCATGGCCAGTTGCATCACCTGCTCTTGGAAAATGGGCACACCCAGGGTGCGGCCCAGCGCTTGTTTGACCTCGGGGCTGGGGTAGTCCACCGGTTCTTCACCCGACCGGCGGCGCAGGTAGGGATGCACCATGTCGCCCTGGATGGGCCCGGGCCGCACGATGGCCACCTCCACCACCAGATCATAAAAACAGCGCGGCCGCAGGCGCGGCAGCATGCTCATCTGGGCCCGGCTTTCGACCTGGAAAGTGCCCACGCTGTCGGCGCGGCACAGCATCTCGTAGGTCGGTTTGTCATCTTGCGGCACCTGGTGCAGCGCGATGGGCGTGCCCTGCTTGGCGCCGACGAAGGCCAGCGCCCGGCGGATGGCGCTGAGCATGCCCAGGGCCAGGATGTCGACCTTGATCAGGCCCAGGGCGTCGAGGTCGTCCTTGTCCCACTGGATCACGGTGCGGCCGTCCATGGCGGCGTTTTCCACCGGCACCAGGCGCGAGATGTCATCGCGGGCGATGACGAAGCCGCCGGGATGCTGGCTTAAGTGGCGCGGGAAGCCGATCAGCTGCTGGGTGAGCGCCACCCATTGGCGGCAGACCAGCGAATCGGGGTCGAGCCCCTGCTCGCGTAATCGATCTGCGGCAATGGTCTTGCCGTCGAACCAGTGCTGGCCCTTGGACACCGCGTTGATGCGGTCCAGATCGATGCCCAGCGCCCGACCGACGTCGCGCAGCGCCGAGCGCGGCCGGTAGCTGATGACCACGCCGGTCAACGCAGCACGGTGGCGGCCGTACTTGCGGTAGACGTACTGGATGACTTCCTCGCGGCGCTGGTGCTCGAAGTCGATGTCGATGTCCGGCGGCTCGTTGCGCTCGGCGCTGATGAAACGCTCGAACAGCAGGCTCATGCGTGCGGGGTCGACTTCCGTTACCCCCAGGCAGTAGCACACGGCCGAATTGGCTGCGCTGCCGCGGCCCTGGCACAGGATGCCCTGCGTGCGCGCCCAGTGCACGAGGTCGGCGACCGTCAGAAAGTACGGCTCGTATTGAAGCTGCGAAATCAGCGCCAGTTCAGGTTCGATGGTGGCGCGCACGGCAGGCGGCACACCGGCCGGGAAGCGGCGCACGACGCCTTGTTCGGTGAGTTCGCGCAGCCAGCTGGCGGCGGTGTGGCCGTCGGGCACGATTTCGCGCGGGTACTCGTAGCGCAGCTCGTCGAGCGAAAACGCGCAGCGTCCGGCCAGCACCAGCGTGGCAGCCAGCCATTCAGGCCGGTACAGCGCGCCCAGCCGCGAGCGCGGGCGCAGGTGCGCCTCGGCATTGGGCGCCAGCGCATGGCCGGCATCGGCCACCGTGCACTTCAGCCGCGTGGCGGCCAGCGCGTCCTGCAGCG
>JAYVLI010000273.1:0-9227 GCA_043759535.1 Betaproteobacteria bacterium
CGGGCCTCGTTGCCGCCGTCAGCGCCTTCACGCACGATCTTGGCGTCAGCGCCGAAGACAGCGTGAAAACGGTCATGCGCCTGCTTGCGCAACTCGTCCCGGTCCACCAGAAACAGGGCGCGCTTGAGTTGGCCGCTATCCGTCAGGCGCTGCAGCAGGCCCACGGCGATGCTGGTCTTGCCGGCGCCGGTGGCCAACGACAGCAAGGCGCGTGGCGCTGCCAGGCCGGCGGCGGCCAGCGCCACCCGCTCCAGCACGGCGCGCACGGCGGCGTCCTGGTAATAACGCTGACGGTGGCCGACCACGCTGTACGGCGTCAGCAAGGCCGCCACTGCGGGGGCGGCCGGCGACAGGCCAGTGGCGGCAAACCAGCGCTGGCGCAGCGCCGCCGGCTGCGGAAACTGCGCCATCGGCAGAGGGTTGCTGGTCAGGCCGGTGTGGGCGTCGTACTCAATGAACAAGTGGCCGTTGGTGGCGTAGACAAACTTCACCGCATGGCGACGGGCGTAGGCCTTGACCTGCTCCAGGCCCTCGGTGGGTGGTGCGGTGGACCGCTTGGCTTCCACAAAGGCCAGGGTCAGCGGGTGCGCATGGCCGGGCAGGTAGGCACGCAACAGGTAGTCCACCCGGCCCCGGCCGCGCTTGAACGGCTTGCCGTCCAGGCTGTCGATACGCACCGCGCTTTGCTCGCGGTGGATCTCGCCGTGGCTGGCGCGTTGGGCATCGTCCACCCGCTCTACCCACTGCGCGGCATACAGCGCGGGATCAATCAGCTTGGCACGGGTGTCGGTTTCGTTGTAGCCGTCAGCTGGTATGGCGGTTGAGGCCATGGCGCGGGCGGTGGCGGGTTGGCATCACGCGGGCGGCGGCCCGTCGGCAGGTATCGCTGCGATGTCCTGCCGGTCGGCCAGCAGGCGCACCACGTCGAGGTGGGTGCCCTGCTCAAAGTAGTACCAGCGCACCGGAAATTTTTCCACGCCCCAGTGGCGCAGGCCGAGCAGGCCGCAGCGCTCTGCGGCCAGGGGTGACCGCAGACCTGGCATCACCTCAACCCGGGCCAGCGCTTGCCTGGCGGCATCAAACGCACGCTCAGCCAAGCGCGTGCCACCCTGCTCGGCATACCAGCGGGTGATGCCCAGCAAGTCCTGCTCGGCCAGCGGCCGCAGGACGGCGGGTTTTATGGTTTTTGCGCAAGCGCGCTGGCACGCAGCGCCGCCCAATCATCCGGGCTGAGCGCACGGCCGGGCCCGGATGCCAAGCCCTCCTCGATCAAGGCCCGCAAGCGCAGCGCGGCTTGGGCTTCCTGGTCGCGGCGGATCAGATCGCGCAAGTACTCGCTGGTATTGCCGTAGGAGCCGGACTTGACGCGCTCGTCGATGTAGCTGCGCATCGTCTCCGGCAGGGCAAAACTCATAGTCAGGGTGCTCATGGGCAAAATCATGGTCAAGTTATCAATAGTTGTCAACTTGAGCTTGGCGCCACGGCGCCCGCACCCGCCACACCACCGTCACCCCCCAGCCAGCGGCCGCTGCCGCCACGCCAACACCGCGCCCCACGCCAACAGGGCGGCACTGACTGCCAAGCCACGCGCCAGGCCGCCGGGGCCGTCGGCGATGTGGCCCACCAGGCTGGGACCGGCGATTTGCCCGCCGGCAAACACCACGGTGAAAGCGCTGATGCCACGTGGCCACGCCGCCGCCGGCAGGTTGTGGCGCACCAGCGCGGTGGTGGACGCCACCACCGACAAAAACACCGCGCCAAACAGCGCGCCCGAGCCAAACACCGCCAGCGGATGGTGGCTGAGCACCGGCAGCAGCGTGGCCAGCGCCAGCAGTGCGTTCAGCAGGGCCAGCGCCTGGCCACCGCGCCAGCGCTGCAGCAGCTTGGCCCACAACCACGGTGAGGCCAGCACGCCCACACCCAACAAACAGTAAAACGCGGTGATGGCGGTGCTGCCCAGTTGCTGCTCACGCAGCAGCGAGACGATGAAGGTCATGTAGCCGATGTAACCCAGGCCAAACATGGCGTAGCCGGCCAAGGCCCAGCCAAACCAGCGCCAGCGCACACTGGCAGCACCCGGGGCGGCGGTGGCGGGTGGGGCGTCCGCCGGGGTGCCGGCGGCCATCAAACCGGTGAAGGCCAGTGCCGCAACGCCCAGCGCCACCCAGGCTGCCGGCCAGCCGGCGCCAGCGCCCATGGCTGCTGCTAACTGCAGCGCGCTGGGCACCAACAGCGCGGAGGCCACGATGCCCAAGCCGGTGCCGCCGTAATACAGCCCGATCACCAAGCCGGCGCTGGGATGGGCGCCGGCCTGGCCCACCAGCCGGCTGCCCAGGCGTGCGGCCAGCAAACCACCGGCCACAAAGGTGGCGGCGCTGGCCGCGCCAGAGCCCAAGCGCAGCAGTGCCAGCAACAGGTCTGACCGCACGGCGCCGTGCAGCGCCAGCAGCACGGCCGTGGCCAGGCCACCGGCCACCAGCGCGTGGCGCGGCCCAAAACGCGCCAGCCAGCGTGGCATCAGCAGCGCACCCAGCAGGTAACCGGCAGCGTTGGCGGTGTTCATGGCACCGGCGGTGAAATACGTCCAACCCAGGTCCGCGCGCATGGGGCCCAGCAACAACGCGTACGAAAAACGCGCCAGGCCCAGCGACACCGCCGCGCCCAGCGCCAGTGCGGCCGCCTGGCGCAGCGTGCTGCGGGTGCTGTGTTGGCTGCCTTGGGCTGGCGTTGCCACGCTCAGCGGCCGGGCGCCATGCATGCCGCCAAATCAGCCGCCACACCGGCCGACGCACGCGCCGCCAGCAGCGCAGCAACCAATTCGGCAAAGCCCTGGCCACGCTCGGCCTGGGTGATGTAGCCCGGCAACCAGCGCAGTTGCGGCACAAAGCGCGCGATGTTGGCCACGCCCACACTCAGCGGCATGTGTTCAAACATCACTTGGTCGTTGGTGGAGTCGCCCAAATACACCCACTGCGCCGCATCAAACGGCTGGCCCAGCAGCGCTGCCACGGCCCAGGCGGCGCCGCTGTATTTGTCGTGGTCGCCAATCCAGCCGTTGATGTGGATGGAGCTGACGGTGGCGGTGAGGCCGTGTGCCCGCATCAGCGCCACCACCTGCTCAATTTGCGCTGCGTCCAGGTGGTGAAACTCGCTGTGGTCCACCGCAATGTCGGTCAGCCTGCCGGCGCTGTCTTGTGCCAGACGGGCACCCGGCACCGCCGCCAACACCGCCTGGGCGCAGGCCTGCAAGCGCAGGGTGTTGGCAGCGCGGCTGGCGGCGTCGGCCACAAAATCCCGCTGCACGCCGTCTTGCTGCACCTCGGTGCCCTGCCCAGCGGGCCGGCCGGCATGCGGGCCAACACGGCGCAGCAGCACCGCGCCGTTTTCGGCCACGATGGCCGCCACCGGCCAGGTTTGCACAAACGGCAGGCTCCAGCCCACCGGGCGGCCAGTGATGGCGATGACCGGCACACCGGCCGCCTGCAGTTGCTGCAGCGCCAGCAGTGCAGAGGGCTCAATGGCGCCGTTGTGGGTCAGCGTGTCGTCGATGTCGGTCAGTACACCGCGCAAGGCGGCCAGGGTGGCAAACGGCAGACCGGCCAGCGGCAGAAGGTGGGGCGGACACGGCATGTGCAAAGTCTGCCACGCTGCAGCAGCCCGCAACCGGCACAGGCCTGACAGCTGTGCTTAAAATCCGCAGCGTTTCGAGGAGCGTTGCAAGGCCACCCCCCGGCCCCAGGCTCGAAACCACTTCTGTGCAACGTCGCTCACCCCCAGTTGGTCACGTGGGTGAGGTTTTTAAATCCCCCTCTTCATTACCACGTCACCGGTTGCCGGGTCCCCATTTTTTTGGAGCAAAACCTGCCATGAATGCTGTTCTCAAACCTGTTCAAGACACCGAATTCGCCATTGCCGATATCACGCTGGCTGCGTGGGGCCGCAAAGAGCTGGACATCGCCGAAGTGGAGATGCCCGCCCTGATGGCCATCCGCACTGAATTTGCCACCAGCCAGCCGCTGAAGGGTGCGCGCATCACCGGGTCGCTGCACATGACCATCCAGACCGCCGTGCTGGTCGAAACCCTGCAAGCACTCGGTGCTGAAGTGCGCTGGGCATCCTGCAACATCTTCTCCACCCAAGACCATGCTGCAGCGGCGTTGGTGCAGCGCGGCACGCCGGTGTTTGCCTACAAGGGCGAGACCCTGAAAGACTACTGGGACTACACCCACCGCATTTTTGAATTTGGCGCCAAGGGTGCTGCGGGCGAAGGCCCCAACATGATCCTGGACGACGGTGGTGATGCCACGCTGCTGATGCACCTGGGCAAGCGCGCCGAAAAAGACATCAGCGTCATTGCCAACCCCGGCAGCGAAGAAGAGCGTGAGCTGTATGCCGCCATCAAGGCCAAGCTGGCGCAAGACGCCACCTGGTACAGCCGCAAAGCGGCTGAGATCATCGGCGTGACCGAAGAAACCACCACCGGTGTGCACCGCCTGAACGAGATGTCGGCCAAGGGCCAACTGCTGTTCCGTGCCATCAACGTGAATGACTCGGTGACCAAGAGCAAGTTTGACAACCTGTACGGCTGCCGTGAATCACTGGTGGACGCCATCAAGCGCGCCACCGACGTGATGATTGCCGGCAAGATCGCTGTGGTGGCGGGTTATGGCGACGTGGGCAAGGGCAGCGCGCAAGCCCTGCGTGCCTTGAGCGCCCAGGTGTGGGTGACCGAGATCGACCCCATCAACGCGCTGCAGGCCGCGATGGAAGGCTACCGCGTGGTGACCATGGAATACGCCGCCGACAAGGCCGACATCTTTGTCACCGCCACCGGCAACAAGAGCGTGATCACGCATGACCACATGGCCGCCATGAAGCACAACGCCATCGTCTGCAACATCGGCCACTTTGACAACGAGATCGACGTGGTGTCGGTCGAGAAGTACGAGTGGATCGAGGTCAAGCCGCAGGTCGACCAGATCGTCTTCCCTGCCGCCAATGGCAAGCCGGCCAAGCGCATCCTGATGCTGGCCAAGGGCCGGCTGGTGAACCTGGGTTGCGGCACCGGCCACCCCAGCTATGTGATGAGCAGCTCGTTTGCCAATCAAACCATTGCCCAGATCGAGCTGTTTGCCCACAAAGACGCTTACGACATCGGCAAGGTTTATGTGCTGCCCAAGCACCTGGATGAGAAGGTGGCCCGCCTGCAATTGGTCACGCTGAATGCCCAACTCAGCGAGCTGAGTGACGAACAAGCCGCCTACATTGGCGTGCCAAAAATCGGCCCGTACAAGCTGGACACCTACCGCTATTGATGGGCTGGCCAGGTGCCAAGTGGCCACGGCCACTGAGCACCGTCGCCAGGCAGGCGCCCACCCCTCACGGGCCGGCGCCTTTTTTCATCCATTGCAGGCCGGCCCACCACCGGGGCCGCCTGACAGGAGGCGCAGCACATGACATCCCCCACCAGGCCCGCCGCAGCCAGCACACTGCGCGTGCCCATCAGCATTGAGTTTTTTCCACCCAACACCCCAGTGGGTGCGGAGAAGTTGAAAACCGTGGTCAGCGACCTGAGCGTGCTGCAACCGGAGTTTTTCAGCGTGACCTACGGCGCCGGTGGCGCCACCCGCGACAAAACCCTGGCCACCGTGCGGCAAATTGCCGAGGCTGGCCATGAGGCCGCGCCCCACCTCAGCTGCGTGGGCAGCACACGCGCCGGCATTGCTGAAATCTTGGCCACTTACCGGGCGCAAGGCATCCACCGCATCGTGGCGCTGCGGGGCGATTTGCCCAGCGGCACGGCCGTGGCGGGTGAGTTTCGTTATGCCGCCGAGCTGGTGCGCTTCATCCGCGAAACGCAAGGCGCTGACTGGCACATTGAGGTGGCGGCTTACCCCGAATACCACCCCGAGCAACGCTACGCCAAGCGGGATCTGGGCTACTTTGCAGACAAGTGCAAAGCCGGCGCCAATTCAGCCATCACCCAGTTTTTTTACAACCCCGACGCCTACTTCCACTTTGTGGACCAGGCCCGCAAGCTGGGTGCCAACCTGCCCATCGTGCCCGGCATCATGCCCATCCACAACTTTGCCAGCGTGGCGCGTTTTGCTGCGCGTGACGGGGTGGAGATCCCACGCTGGGTGGTGCTCAAGATGGAGGGCTATATGGACGATGTGGCCTCCATCCGCGCCTTTGGCATCGACGTGGTGGCGCAACTGTGCCAACGGCTGATTGCGGGTGGCGCACCGGCACTGCATTTCTATGCGCTCAACCAATCCGGCCTGACACTGGATATCTGCAAGCGCTTGGGGTGACTGCGTCACTTTTTGCACTTGGTGCTGAACTGCAGAGCGCGGTTCAACGCGAAGGGATCGCAAGACCGCACGCCCATCGTTTTGCACACATCAGGCAAGCGCCTGTTCTAGCGCGTCAGCGTGGGCTTTGAAACTTCGGACGTGACCACCATGCGATTGGCAGGATCGGCCATGGCATAGGCCACCAGGACGGGATCGCAGCCCAGCTGTTCGGTTTCGGTGTCGGTCAGGTTGGCGGCGTAGCGCTTGGAGACGACGCTTTGCACAGAGATGCGTTCACGTTCTCGCTGAAGACAAGCGCCTTCTTGACAGCAGCCGTCTGAATCCAGCCGAACAGCAGGTCTTTGGTGCCGTTCGGGCCGTCTTTGACTTCCTCGAAAATTTCCAGCGGCATCTTGAGGTTGACCTGCTCGGCATGGTGCTGCAGCCAGTCCCAATATTCGGCAACGGAATCCACCGGGTAGTAGGTGTTGTTCGCGGTGATCAGCAGGCTGGCGTCAAGCAGGTACAGCATGCGTCAGCCCCTCGCGCCATCGCGGCCCAGGCGGGCCGCCGTCGTGGGCATCAGCAGCGGGTAGACGCTGCGGGGCTTGACGCCCAGCACGCGGGCCGTTTTCGCTCTCTCTGTCCTTCGCCTTCTGTGTCGCTTTGTCCTTCTGCCAGATCCTGGTCGTTGATGACGACAAACGGCGCGAAGCGGTCGGCGATGGCAAAGCCCCGGAAGGTCTCGACAGCAATCGCGCTGTGATGCGTCCCCAGGTTGCCTATCAGCAACACGAAGATGCCGGCGCCTTCGGCCTGGCCACGCAGGTAGGCAAAGGCCTTCTCTGAGTTGGGCTGACGCCGGTACTCGGTGATGTCAAGGCGCAGCGTTTTTTTGATGGAGGCCAGCACGGCATCCGCGCCGTCCTTCATGGTCGCCGAGTCGATGAAACGCAGCGGCTTGGCTATGTCTTCATCCTCGGTCAACGCGCGCACCAGCCCCTGCCGGCCGCAAACGTCGCGGATGAGCGCATCAAGCACGGCATCGTCAGCCTGGGTGCGGTCAGGTGGCAGCGTGCGGAAATCTTCGCCACGTTCGCCGCGCGCAGGCGGTTTGTCCATGTAGAACGTGACCAACGGCCGCCGGTACACCTTGACCATGTTCAGCAGTTGCGGGCGCGAAGGCTCGTCATCGCCCTGCTCTATCGCTTCAAGCTTGCCGACGTTGATGCCGAGCGCTTTGGCAGCCGTCTCAAGGTCAAGGCCGGCGGTTTCGCGCGCCCAGGTGAACAGCTCTGCGTTCATGCGCTGCTCCGACCACCAGCTTGCTGGGCCTTGCCTGGCATCACGGCGCGCCGCTTGGCACGCACCTGTGCCGTCGCTTCTTGTCGTATCTGCTGCCAGTCGGCGCAGCTCATCACAGTTTCCTCACCCTTGAGGCCGGCCAGTAGCAGCGACTCAAGTTGTTCTTCGGCCTTGCGCTTTTCGTCGGCGCGGATCAATTCGCGCACGTACTCGCTGGCACTGCTGTAGCGGCCCGTCGAAATCTGGCTGTCCACGAAGGCCTTGAGCGGCTCTGGCAGCGAAATGTTCATGCTTTCCATCAGGACTCCTGCAAGGCCACGCACGATGACATGGATGGCAATAAATGGCATCTCTGCTGACACGATCAGGTGATGCCTCACTTGATTCGGTTGACCATCCAAGACCAGGTGGCACTCGCTGGGCCGCTCATCGGCCGCAATGGCTGACTCGCGACGAGCCTGGTTCGGGTTTGCCTCATTCTTGTAATGCTGTAATTACAGCATTACCATCACGCCATGGCCGACCCCGTCCCCCTGCACGGCACCTCACTGCATGACGGTGTGGCCGCCCGGCTGCGCAACATGGTGTTTGAGCGGGAGCTGGCGCCCGGCAGCCACATCGATGAGCTGGCGCTGGCCGCGCAGTGGCAGATCAGCCGCACGCCGCTGCGTGAGGCGCTCAAGGTGCTGGCGGCTGAGGGCCTGGTCACGCTGGTGCCGCGCCGCGGCTGCCAGGTGGTGGAGCTGACCGATGCCGACGCCGAGCAGTTGTTTCCGGTGATGGCCATGCTGGAGGGCCGCTGCGCATTTGAGGCCACCCAGCGCGCCAGCAACGAGGAGCTGGCCCGCCTGCAAGGCCTGCACGGCCAACTCGAACACCATGCTGCCGCGCGCGATGTGGATGGCTATTACCGCGCCAACCACGACTTCCACTCGATGGTGCAAGCCTTGGCCGCCAACCGCTGGCTGGACCGCGCCACCGGTGACCTGCGCCGCTTCATGCGGCTGTGGCGTGGCCGCCAGCTCAAGTTGCCGGGGCGCATCGAGGCGTCGATCCAAGAACACCGGGTGCTGCTGGCCGCCATCCAGGGCCGTGACCCGCAAGCTGCCGAGCGCGCCATGCAGGAGCACCTGATGGCCCAACTGGCCGCGCTGAAAGCGCTGCAACAAGCCGAAACCCGCCGCCTGCAGGCCTGATGCCGGCCCATTGCATGCGCAAGCTCCAGCCCAGCACCACCGCCGCCCGGCAAAGCGCCACAACGGCGTGCATAACTGCGGCCAAAACCACCAGCCGGCCCACCGCCCAAGACCCGCTGCTGCGTTGCCTGCTGGCCGACTGCCGGCGCTTGTTGTCTGAAAAAGGCGAGGCCAACGGCCCCGGCATCGCCGCCACCATCGTCAACCAGATCGCAGCGCTGGGCGACGAAACCAGACATCGCTTTTTTGACCACCTGGCGCGTGACTTCTCGCCCGACCCCAAAAAAGTGTTGGCCAGCGCCATGGCCTATGCCCAGGCACCGGGCAATACCGAGCACCTGATCCACCTGACCCAAGCCGCCGAGCCACCTCGGCAAGAGCTGTTCCGCCGCATCAACCGCGCACCCGGTGGCACGGCAGCGCTGGTGCG
>JAYVLI010000274.1:0-6357 GCA_043759535.1 Betaproteobacteria bacterium
CGCTCTGGCGCTGGGCGTCACGTTGGTGAGCAACAACACCCGCGAGTTCAGCCGCGTCCCTGGCCTGTTGCTGGACAACTGGGTGGTGATGGGCTGAGAGCTTGAGAATCTTTCGCTCATGCCCGCTCATCACCCCAAAACGCACCCGCTCGTCGTTGCAAATGCTTAGCCTGTGCCCTGGCTATGGCTGCGCTTTGCGCCTAGATCGGGCACCTTTTGGCGCGCTGCTCGGGCACGCCCGAAAAACTCTCAAGCTCTGAGACCAGGCGTTTGCCGCCTGCTGGTCTGGTTGACAACCATTGCCAAGCTCCCCATGATCCGGCCATGAGCAGCACCATGAACATCGCCTTGCCTGAGCCTCTGCGTGCCTATGTGGCGCGGCGTGTGGAGTCCGGTGACTACGGCAATACCAGCGAATATGTGCGCGACCTGATCCGCAAAGACCAGCGTGAACAACGCCTCAACAGCTTGCGGGCGCTGGTGCAAGACGGCTTGGCCAGCGGGCCGGCCACACCAGATACCCAGGCGGACTGGGATGAGTTGCGGGCAATAGCCCAAGGCACGATCCGGTGAAGCCGCTGGCCCTGCGGCCGCAGGCGCGCCTGGACCGCCGCAATGAGGTCAGGCACTACCGCGATGTGGCCGGCGCCCAGGTGGCGGCCAAACTGGTGGATGCGCTGCAAAAGGCGCTGTTGCAGATCCAGCATCAGCCGGGCATCGGCTCACCCACACTGGGCCAGGCGCTGGCCATTGCAGGCTTGCGGACCTGGCTGGTTGACGGTTTTCCGCTGGTCTTTTGGTACTTTGAGCGCGAGACCTTGGTGGATGTGGCGCGCCTGGTTGGGCAACGGCAGGACGCTTTGGGCATCGAGATCAACCCCAAGCCGTGAACGGCCGCTGCGGCCTTGGCAAACGTGGCGGATGTTGGCCGTGCAGCGCTTGTGGTGTACTGCCCGCCGTCCTGACCGCCGTGGCCCCGCCCATCCTGCTGTGATGCAACCTGCGTTCCCCGCCGCGCCGCCTGCCGCCGCCCCACCGCCCGCCACCATCACCCTGGCCCTGCCCGCCACCCTGCTGGCCGCCTGCGTGCCCACCTTGCTGGCCTACAGCCAGCCGCCGTCGGCCACCTTGTTGAACCAGTGTGTGGCGGTGGCGTTATGGGGTGGCGTGGTGATGGCTTTGCCACCAGGCCGGCCGCCGCGCGCCGCCTGGCCGCTGCTGGCCGCCTTGGCGGTGATGCTGCTGGCGGTGCTGCTGTCCAGCGGCCTGGGTGGGCTGCCGTGGTCTCTGGGCCTGCAGGCGCTGGGCCTGCTGGCGGGCGCGGCACTGATGGTGGCCACCGGTGCCAGCGCGGCGCGCAGCAGCACCGGCCCGGCGGCTTTTGCGGCGCTGGCGGCCGGCTTGCTGCTGGCCGGTGTGCTGGGCGCGGGTGTGGCGCTGGTGCAGGTGTTTGCGCCGGGCTGGACGGACGGCAACTGGATCGCCCATTCCGGCCTGGTAGGCCGGGCGGTGGGCAACCTGCGCCAGCCCAACCACCTGTGCAGCTTGCTGCTGTGGGCGCTGGTGGCGGCCGTCGCCTTGCATGAGCTGCGCTGGTTGCCACGCGCCGCACTGGCCGGCCTGGCGCTGCTGCTGGTGCTGGCGGTGGAGCTGACGGCCTCACGCACCGGCGCAGTGGGCCTGGCCCTGCTGCTGGCTTGGGGGCTGCTGGACCGCCGCTTGTCGCCCAGTGCCCGCTGGGTGCTGCTGGCCACCCCGGTGCTGTACGCCCTGTCATTTGGTGCCATGGCCTGGTGGGGTGACATCAGCCAGCAGGTGTTGGGCGCCAGTGCCCGGGTGGTGGCTGAGGGCGCGGCCAGCGCCGCTGACAGCCCCAATTCACGGCTCAACATCTGGCGCAATACGCTGGTGTTGATCAGCGCCAACCCGTGGACCGGTGTGGGCTTTGGTGAGTTCAATGTGGCCTGGACACTCACCGCCTTTGCCCACCGGCCCACCGCCTTTTTTGACCACAGCCACAACCTGGCGCTGCAGCTGGCGGTGGAGCTGGGCCTGCCGGCCGCCACGCTGGTGCTGGGCCTGCTGGCGTTGGCGCTGTGGCGCGGTGGCCGCTTGGCCTATCACGCTGCAGGGCCGGCCGGCCACGCCGCACGGGCAGCCGCCATGTTGGTGCTGATCGCCATGCTGCACAGCTTGGTGGAATACCCGCTGTGGTACGCCTACTTTTTGCTGCCCACCGCGCTGGCTTGGGGTTTTGTGCTGGGCGCACCAACCGCTGCGCCGCTGCCAGCGGCGGCAGGGCTTGGCACTGTTGCGGCCAGCAAGCCGCCGCCGCTGTGGGGCGCACTGGCGGGCCTGTTGATGGCCGCTGGCGGCGCGCTGGCGGTGTTGGATTACCAGCGCGTGGTGGTCATCTACGCCCCGGCGGACAGCAGTGGCTCATTGCAAGATCGCATCAGCCAGGGCCAGCGCAGCCCGCTGTTTGCCCACCATGCTGACTACGCCGCCTGCACCAACCCCACCACGCCGGCCAGCGCGGCTTTGGGCTTTGTGCGGGCGCCACACTCCCTGCTGGACACCCGGCTGATGGTGGCCTGGGCGCAAGACCTGGCAGCCCAAGGCCGCACGGACCAAGCACGCTGGCTGGCGGCCCGCTTGCGCGAGTTTGGCAACCGCGACGCAGACGCATTTTTTGAGCCCTGCGCTGCGGGCAACAGCGGGGTCTTTCAGTGCCAGCCGCCCGCAGCGCCACACCATTGGCGCGAGATGCTGAGCGCTGCGCCCGGCCAGGGGCCGGTGTTGCCAGCGCTGGTTCAGCCAGCTGCGCTGCCGTCCACGCTGCGGTCAGTACCTGCCGCGTCCAACACCGCATCCCCCACTGCATCCTTCACCACATCGGCCACCCAGTGACCTGACTTGCCGCCCTGCTTTTCCAGCAGGCGGATGCCGCCCATCACCATGCCGCGGTCGGCCGCCTTGCACATGTCGTAGATGGTGAGCAGGCCCACTTGCACGGCGGTCAGGGCTTCCATCTCCACCCCGGTGCGGCCCACGGTTTCGGCCTGCACGCTGATGTGGACTGTGCTGGCGCTGGTGTCGATGGTGAACTCAACCGCCACCCGGGTCAGCGGCAGTGGGTGGCACAGCGGGATCAGGTCGGCGGTGCGCTTGGCGGCCTGGATGGCGGCGATGCGGGCAATGCCGATCACATCACCTTTCTTGGCCTGGCCACCACTGATCAGCGCCAGCGTGGCCGGCAGCATGTGGATGCTGCCCACGGCGCGGGCACTGCGGTGGGTCTCGGCCTTGGCCGCCACGTCCACCATGTGGGCCTGGCCGTGGGCGTCGAAATGGGTCAGGGGTGATGGCATGGTGGGCGGTGCAGAAGGCGGGATGACAAGGATGGCGGCAAGCGCCCAAGCAGCGCGAAACGTGCTGGCAATGTGCCAGTGGGATGATAGAAGATCACCTTGCGGGGCAGGGCTGGCGAACAAGCGCCGGCATGCGCCCAGTGCCCACTGCGGTGGGCTTGACTGGCCAGGACGCCTTTTGACACCACGCCTCAACCCAGCCGGGCCAAGCCCTGCCGCCCGCGCCCCGCGCCGCCGGCCGCTGCAGCGTGTGTTGTGTGGCCTGCTGGCGCTGGCCATCAGCCAAGGTGTGCTGGCGCCGGCCGCAGCGCAGGTCCAGCCCGGCAGCACGCCCAGCGCGGTGCGTTTGCCCGCGCTGGGCGAGGCCGCGTCCAACGACTTCAGCCTGAACCAGGAAAAGCGGGTGGGCGAGCAAATCATGCGCGAGATCCGCCGTGACCCCGACTACCTGGACGACCCGCTGCTCTACGACTACCTGCAAGCCATCTGGCAGCCGCTGGTGCAGGCGGCGCGCCAGCGCGGTGACATCAGCGCCGACACCGACCGCCTGTTTCCTTACGAGGCGTTTTTGGTGCGTGACCGGTCGGTCAACGCCTTTGCGCTGCCGGGCGGTTTTGTCGGTGTCCACCTGGGCCTCATCGCCATCACCGCCACGCCCGATGAGCTTGCATCCGTGCTTGCGCATGAGTTGTCGCACATCACCCGCCACCACATCGCGCGCAGCGTCAGCGCCAATGCGCGCAACAGCTCGCTCGGGCTGGCCGCCATGCTGCTGGGCCTGCTGGTGGCCAGCCGGGCGTCCAGCACAGATGCCGCGCAAGCGGCCATCGTCGGCGGCCAGGCGGCCATGGCGCAGGCGCAGCTCAATTTCTCGCGCGACATGGAGCGTGAGGCCGACCGATCGGGCCTGGCGCTGATGGGCGACGCCGGTTTTGCGCAGGCCGGCATGGCCGGCATGTTTGACAAGCTGGACCAATCCAGCCGGCTCAACGACAGCGGCGGTTTCCCCTACCTGCGCAGCCACCCGCTCACCATCGACCGCATCGGCGAAGCACGCCAGGCCGTGCAGGCTGCTGGTGGCTCACTGGTGCCACAGGCCGCGCCGCTGCTGCATTTGTTGATGCAGGCCAGGGCGCGGGTGCTGATGGACCCGTCAGCCCAGGCCTGGCGCCGCTTCCAAGACCTGGACCAGCGCGGCGCTGAGCCTGGGGCGGCGTTCAACGACCGGCTGATGGGCTACTACAGCAGCGCGCTGGCCTCTGCCCGGCTGCGTGACTTTGCCCGCGCCGACCGCGCCACGGCAGCTGCCCAGGCATTGCTCAACGGCAGCCCGCTGCGGCCCGACCCCCAAGTGCGCCGTGTGCTGGCCGCTGAACGTGCGCAGCTTGCATTGGCCAGGGGCGACAGTGCCGGTGCGCGCCAGGCGCTTGCCGACGGTGGGCGCGTGGACACCGCAACCGACAGCGCAGACCCGTCACGCGCTGGCCTGCTGCTGCGTGCCGACCTGGCCCTGGTGGACGGCAGCGCCGCTGCGCTGCGCAACAGTGCCGAGGCGCTGCAAACCTGGGTGGCCGAGCGGCGCCAGGACGCATCGGCCTGGCAGGTGCTGTCACAAACCGCCGAGCGGCAAGGCCAGAAGCTGCGCTCGCTGCGTGCGGCGGCCGAGGCACAAGCTGCGCTGGGCAACCTGCCCGGGGCGATTGACCGGCTGCGTGCTGGTCAGCAGTTGGCCCGCAGCGGCGGCGTGGCCACTGATTTCATTGAGGCCTCGGTGATTGACGCCCGCTTGCGGGACTTGCTGGCCGAGCGCCGCGCCCTGGTCGCCGAGCAGCGCAAGTCACCCACCGGCGTTGGCGGCGACATGCCGCCTGAATAAAACCTAACGCTTATGTGGCGCGGCCAGTGCGCTGTGAACCGTCACGCATCGGCGCGGTTAAACACCCGCTCCATCGCCACATCAATCACCATGCCGCACAGGCTGTAGATCAGCGAGCCCACCAGCGCGGCGCCAAAGCCGGTGACGTTGAAGCCGCTCAACACCCCGGCGGCGGACCAGAACATCAGCGCGTTGATCACAAACAAAAACAAGCCCAGGGTGATCACCGTCACCGGCAAGGTCAGCAGCACCAGCAGTGGCCGCACCAGCGTGTTGAGCAGGCCCAGCACCAGTGCCGCCACCATCGCGGCGGTGAAACTGGCCACGCTGACACCCGGGTAAAGGTGGGCCACCAGCAACAAGGCAGCGGCAAGCAAGATCCAGCGAACGATCAGTTTCATACGCTCAAGCATACAGCCGCAGGTGCTGCGCACTGCCCACTTGCCACCGCGCTTTGGGCCACTTGCAAGGCCTGTGCGCAGGCCGCCGCCACGTGGTTGATGCGGCGGGGCGACAAATGACGCTTTTCACTGGCTGCAAAGCATGTTTTACCTGGGAAATGCGCTTCTCAGCAGGGGATCAGCGCAGTACCATGACGCCGCTGCGGCACAGCGAGAAACAAGGGTTCACGCAGCCCTTGACCCGAGCCCCGGCACACTAACCACTCACGTGATGGAGAGAATTCAAATGGCAACTGCGAAGAAGGCCGCCCCGGCCAAAAAGGCGGCCCCCGCCAAGACCGTGACTGCAGCCAAAACTGCAGCCAAAAAGGTGCCGGCCAAAAAAGCGGCAACTCCGGCGGCAGGCGCGGCGGCACCGGCTAAAAAAGCCGTCGCCAAGAAAGCCGCACCGGCGGTCAAGCGCACGCCCAATGCCGCCTTCATGAAGGCCATGACCCCCAGCGCCGCCTTGGCCGCGATCATCGGCGCCCAAGCTGTGCCGCGCACCGAGGTGACCAAGAAGGTGTGGGAGTACATCAAGAAAAACAGCCTGCAAGACCAGGCCAAGAAAACCATGATCAACGCCGACGCCAAGCTGAAAGAGATCTTTCAAAAGGCCCAGGTGTCGATGTTCGAGATGACCAAGCTGATCAACTCGCACCTCAAGTGA
>JAYVLI010000275.1:0-11339 GCA_043759535.1 Betaproteobacteria bacterium
GGAATGCAAGCTGGCCACCGAGCGCTACAAAGCCACCATCCAGCAAATCAACGCGACCACGGCGGCCAAGCCTTGAGCGGCGCGCCGCCGCCACCTGACGTGACCGGCGCGCCGCCGCAAAGCCGCCCGGCCATGCCCCGGGCGATCTGGATGTTGGGGCTGGTCAGCCTGCTGATGGATGTCTCGTCCGAGATGATCCACAGCCTGCTGCCGCTCTACATGGTCACGGTGCTGGGTGCCAGCGCGCTCAGCGTGGGCCTGATTGAAGGCGCAGCCGAGGCCACCGCGCTGATTGTCAAGGTGTTCTCCGGTGCGCTGAGTGACTGGTTGGGCCGGCGCAAAGGCCTGGCCTTGCTGGGCTACGGCCTGGGCGCGGCCAGCAAGCCGCTGTTTGCGCTGGCCAGCCTGCCGGGCTGGGGCCTGGGCTGGGTGGTCGGTGCCCGCCTGATCGACCGCGTGGGCAAAGGTGTGCGCGGCGCCCCGCGCGATGCGCTGGTGGCCGACATTGCACCACCCACGCTGCGTGGTGCGGCGTTTGGCCTGCGCCAGTCACTGGACACGGTGGGCGCGTTTGCCGGCCCGCTGCTGGCAGTGGCGCTGATGCTGCTGTGGCACAACGACTTTCGTGCCGTGTTCTGGGTGGCGGTGCTGCCGGCGGTGCTGTCGGTGCTGGTGTTGTGGTGGGGCGTGCAAGAGCCACCGCGCGCGGCCGACAACACCCGCCCAGCCAAGGTCCTGGGTACGGCTGCGCCGCTGCCGCTGCCGCCGCGCAGCAACCCGCTGTCCCGCGCCGCGCTGCGCCGCTTGCCAGCCGCCTTCTGGGCAGTGGTGGCGCTGGGTGGCTTAGTTACACTGGCGCGCTTCTCCGAGGCATTTTTGGTGTTGCGGGCGCAGCAGGCTGGCATTCCGCTGGCGCTGGTGCCGCTGGTGATGGTGGCCATGAACCTGGTTTATGCCGTATCGGCCTACCCGTTTGGCAAGCTGGCTGACCGCCTGCCGCACCGCCAGTTGCTGCTGGCTGGCCTGCTGGTGCTGGTGGCCGCCGATGTGTTGCTGGCCAGCAGCTTGCACTGGGCCGCACTGCTGGGCGGGGTGGCACTGTGGGGTGTGCACATGGGCATGACCCAGGGCCTGCTGGCCACCATGGTGGCCGGTGCCGCGCCGGCTGACCTGCGTGGCACCGCATTTGGTGTGTTCAACCTGGTCAGCGGCCTGGCGCTGCTGCTGGCCAGCGTCTTGGCCGGTTTGCTGTGGGACACGCTGGGCGCTGGCTGGACCTTTGGCGCCGGCGCCGCCATCAGCGCGCTGGCTGTGCTGGCGCTGGCCGGCTGGCGGCCAGGCCGCAGGACCAGCGCTTGACCCATCCTGCCGTGCCGCCGTTCATGCCACAGGCGCTGCAGCCCGTCGGCCCGGTGCTCGGCCGGGCACTGGCGGCACCCACAATCCCCGGATGCACCGGCCCGCCGTGTTGAAAGGACAAGCCATGACTGAGCTCAACACCCCGCGCACGGCCCCAGCCCGCACCCCAAGCCACCGTGACCCGGCGCCACACCGTGTGGGCGGCTGGCTGCTGTTGCTGTGCCTGATGCTGACGGTGGTGGGCCCACTCATCACCGCTGGCTTGTTGGTGCAGCAGCACCTGGGCTGGCCACCCAGCCTGGACCATGGCCGCAGCTTGCCCCTGTCGGCGCAGGTGTTGGCGCTGGTCTCCGTGCTGGTGGAGGCCGGCAGCATTGGCTATGGCCTGTATGCCGGGCTGCGCCTGTGGTTGTTGCGGCCCGGTGCCGTCAACACCGCCAAGTTGGCGCTGCTGTGGGGCCTGGCGGCCAGCGTGGCCACCCTCACGCTGCAATGGCTGGCCGGGCCGGCGGTGGGCACAACGGGCAGCCTGCTGCACACCATCAACCTGGGGCTGCTGCCTGACCTGGTGTTTTTCACCGCCAGTTTTGCCTACCTCAACAAGTCGGCCCGGGTGCGGGCCACTTATCCCGTCTAGCCTGTTTTAGCGACTGGTGAACGCAAAGTCCACCTCAGGGGGCAAGCCGCTGATGATGCGTGCAATGCTCTTGCCCGAGCCACAAGCGTGGGTCCAGCCCAGCGTGCCATGGCCGGTGTTGAAAAACAGATTGGGCAGTTTGCTGCGGCCGATGATGGGCACATTGCTGGGCGTGGCCGGGCGCAGGCCGGTCCAGAACTGCGCTTGTGTGCTGTCGCCCGCACCGGGGAACAGCTGTTCAACCCGCTTGACAATCGCCTCGCAGCGTACCCGGTTCAGGTCGCGGTCATAACCGTTGAACTCGGCTGTGCCGGCGATGCGCAGGCGGTCCCCCAGCCTCGAGAACACCAGCTTGTATTCGTCGTCAGTCAATGACACCTGGTGCGCCATCGCCGCGTCTTTCACCGGCATGGTCACCGAGTAGCCCTTGGCCGGGTAGATCGGCAGCGCGATGCCCAGGGGCTGCACGTACAGCGGCGACAGGCTGCCCATCGCCAGCACATACGCATCGGCCCGCAGGCGCTGGAAGCGGCCTTCGCTGTCGGTGGCCTCCACATGGTCAAGCTGCCCGCCGGCCTGGCGCAGTGCGGTCACGGTGTGGCTGAGCAAGAACTGCACGCCGTCAGCTGTGCAACCCTGGACCAGCGCACGGGCAAAGCGGTTGGCGTCGCCCGATTCGTCTTCGGCCGTGTAGGTGGCACCGGCCAGTTGCGGGCGGATATGGCGCAGCGCGGGTTCGAGCTTCACTGCGTCGTCGGCCGAGATCACGCGCCTGTCGCAGCCCAGCGCGCGCATCTGCGCCGCCGGCACCTCAGCGCTGTCGAACTCTTTTTGGCTGGTGTAGAAGTGCAGGATGCCCTGGGTGCGTTCGTCGTAGCGGATGCCGATGTCGCGCCGCAATTGCTGCAGGGTGTCGCGGCTGTAGGTGCCCAGGCGCACGATTTGTTCGATGTTGTGGCGGGTGCGCGCAGGGGTGCATTCGCGCAAGAACTGCAAGCCCCACAACCACTGCCGCATGTCAGCGCGGATGCGGAACAGCAGCGGTGCGTCCTCCTTGCCCAGCCACTGCAGCACTTTCAGCGGCGCACCGGGGTTGGCCCAGGGCTCGGCATGGCTGACCGAGATTTGCCCGCCATTGGCGAAGCTGGTTTCCGCCGCCGGTGAGGCCTGGCGGTCGATCACGGTCACGGCATGGCCTTGCTGGCGCAAAAAGTAGGCCGAGGTGACACCGAGCAGGCCGGCGCCGAGAACAATGATTTTCATGGGGTGCTCAAAAAACGTTGGGCCAGCAGCACCCAATAGGCGCTGCCGATGCCGATGTTGTGGTCATTGAAGTCGTAGCCGGGGTTGTGGACCATGCAGCCGCCTGCACCCGCGCCCGCGCCGTTGCTGACACCATTGCCGGTTCCATTTCCAATCAGCAGATAACTGCCAGGCACCCGCTCCAGCATGAAGGCGAAGTCCTCGCTGCCGGTCAGCGCTGGGCCTTGCAGCGTCACCTGTTCGGCGCCGACAAGTTCAAGCGCCACTTGGCGCGCAAACGCGGTTTCGGCCGCTGCATTGACCAGCACCGCATAACCCGGCCGCCAGTCGATCAACGCCTTGACGCCAAAACTCTCAGCCTGCGCCGCCACCAGGGCCTTGATGCGCTGCGCCAGCGTGGCCCGCACGCTGCGGTCCAGCGCCCGCACGCTCAATTCCAGCGTGGCCGATGCCGGGATCACGTTGTTGGCCTTGCCGGCATGCAGTGCGCCCACGGTGACCACCGCCGCGTGCAGCGGGTCGATGTTGCGCGAGACGATGGTCTGCAGCGCCATCACGGTGCTGGCCGCCGCCACGATGGGGTCGGCCGCGTGCTGCGGCATCGCGCCGTGGCCACCAACACCCTGCAGCGTGATGGTGGCGTCGTCGGATGAGGCCATCGCCGCGCCCTCACGCAACACCAGGTGGCCTTGTGCGATGCCGGGCATGTTGTGCATGGCAAAGATGGCATCACACGGGAAGCGCGCAAACAGCCCGTCGTCCATCATGCGCAGCGCGCCGCCGCCACCTTCTTCAGCCGGCTGGAAGATCAGCTGCAGCGTGCCATCAAAACCACCTTGCTCGGCCAGGTGGCGCGCTGCGGCCAGCAGCATGGCGGTGTGGCCGTCATGGCCGCAGGCGTGCATCACGCCAGGGTGGACGCTGGACCACTCGGCGCCACTGGCCTCTGTGATCGGCAGCGCGTCCATGTCGGCGCGCAGCCCCAGGCGTTTGGTGCCGCTGCCACGCACCAGCGTGCCCACCACGCCAGTGCCGCCGATACCGCGTGTCACCGCATAACCCCAGCCTTGCAGCTTGTCGGCCACCAAGGCGGCGGTGCGGTGCTCTTCAAAGGCCAGCTCGGGGTGGCGGTGGATGTCGCGGCGCAGGCGGATGAACTCACCAGCCCGGGCCTGCAGTGCGTGCAACACATACGTCATGGCCGGGTCACTGCGGCTGCAGGTTGATCTGCTTGGCAATCGCGCGGTAACGCGTGGCCTCGGCCTCAAAAAACCGGGCCGATTCGGCCAGCGTCATCGGCGCTGCGGCCACCTGGGTTTGCGCCGCCAGTTGGGCGCGCACGGCAGGGTCTTGCAGCGTCTTGCCGATAGCGGCATGCAGGCGGGTCACCACGTCTTCTGGGGTGTTCTTGGGCACCATGAGGCCGGTCCAGATCTTGTAGGAGAAGTTTTTCAAGGCCTGGCCCTCACTCGCGGCCGGCACGGTTTTCAGCAGCTCCGAGCGCTGCGCGCCCAACTGGCCGATCACCTTGAGCCGGCCCTGCTCGGCCAGCGCACCCATCGCGGCGCTGTAGACCAACACCGCAAAATCGACCTGGCCGCCGGCAATGTCTTGCAGCAGCGGTGCGTTGCCCTTGTAGGGCACATGCGCCAGCTTGATGCCTGTGGTGGCCTGCACGTTTTCAAGAATCAAGTGGTACAGCGAGCCGATGCCCACGCTGCCATAGCTCAGCGGCTTGTCTGCCGACTTGCGCGCCAGGCTGATCAGCTCGTCCACGCTGTTGGCGGCCAGGTCTTTGCGTGTCACAAACACCATCACCGCATCGGCCACCGGATGCACCAGGCGGAAGTCTTCGGTCTTGAGCTTGACGGCGGCGTTGGCCAGCGGCGACAGGATCACCTCGTTGGGTGAACCTTGAAAGATGTAATAACCGTCAGCCGGCGCGGCCAGCACTTTTTGCGCCGCGATGGCGCCGCTGACGCCGCCCATGTTTTCCACCAGCACCTGCTGCCCCAACTCTTTGCCGAGGGGGTTGAAGAAGATGCGCGCAATCGCGTCGGACGGCCCACCCGCCGGGTAGGGCACCATCAGGTTGACCGGCTTGGTGGGCCAGGTTTGCGCGGTGGCTGCGCCAGCGCTGAGCAGCAGGCCGGCCAGCAGGGCCAGCGTGCGTTGGATCTTTGTCATGGCAACTCCTGGGGGGTGAAACGCAACCGGGGGCTCGGTTCCGGACCAATGTAGGTCGCCAAAAATACAAAGTCCAATGCATTGTTTTCTTGGTTAGCATGAGTTTTACGCACAACCTCCAGGCGTCCGCCATGACTTTGGTGCAACTGCGACACCTGCTGTCGCTGGCCCAGACCGGCTCGTTCAGCAAGTCGGCCGACGCCATGTTTTTGACCCAGCCGGCCCTGAGCCGCAGCATCCGCGCCCTGGAGCTGGAGCTGGGCCAGCCGCTGTTTGACCGCATTGGCCGGCGCAGTGAGGTGACGCCGTTTGGCCGCGAGGTGGTGGCGCGCGCTGGCCAACTGGTGGCCGCCGCCGATGACCTGCGCGACAGCGGTGCGCAGATGGCGCTGGGGGCTGCGGGCACGCTGCGCATCGGCATGGGGTCAGGGCCGGGCGCGATGTTGATGACACCGCTGTTGATGCACCTGGCCACACACCACCGCCAACTGCGGCTGGAGATCACCCGTGGCCGCACAGACGTGCTGGAGCGTGGCCTGCGTGCGCGTGAGATGGATGCGCTGGTGGTGGATGCCCGGTCGCTGGCGCCTGCGCCTGACCTGCGCACCACCGAGGCGTATGAAATGCGTGGCGCCTTGTTGTGCCGGCCTGGCCACCCGCTGCTGCGCCAGCAGGGCGCTGTGCGCTTTGCGCAACTGCAGGGCTATCCCATCGCGTCAACACCACTCAGCGATGAGGTGGCGCGGGTGCTGGTGGAGCGCTACGGGCCTGACGCGCACCCGGCGCGCTGCGTCACGCTGTGCTGCGAGGAGATCCCCAGCCTGGTTGAATTGACACGCCACAGCGACACGGTGCTGATCGCCATCCGGGCCGCCGGCCCTGATTTGGCAGAGCTGGTGCTGGAGCCTGCCCTGGACGCCACCGCACGCTTTGCCCTGGTCACGCTGGCCGGCCGCAGTGAGGCACCGGCGCTGGCCATCGTGCGCCGCCTGATGCAGGACTTGTTGCGGGAGGCTTGAGCTGTGCGGCCTGGCGCAAGACTGAAGGCCGCAAGATAGAACGCCGACATGGCGATGCCGCTTACTTGCCCAGTTTGGCCGCCACCGCCTGGCCCAGCTCGATCACCGCCAGCGCGTAATAACTGGACCAGTTGTAGCGGGTGACGGCATAAAAGTTCTGCGTGCCGGCCAGGTAGCTGGGCGCGGCGTCGCCGTTGTACAGCAGCACCAGCGCCAGCGGGCCGGGGTGGGCTGTTGCTGCATCACCCAGCACCGCGCCAGCAGCGGCCATGTGCGCCGGGCTGAAGCTGGGCAAGATGTCGGGCTCCAGCAGGGCGGCGCGCTGGGCTGCGTCAACGGGCGGGGTGACGGGGTAGTGGGTGGGCAGGCCGCGTTGCCAGCCGTGCTCGGCCAGGTAACGCGCCACGCTGCCGATCACATCGGGCACGCTTGCCACCATGTCGATGTGGCCGTTGCCGTCAAAGTCCACCGCAAAGCGGTTGATGCTGCCGGGCATGAACTGGCCCAGGCCCATGGCACCGGCAAACGAGCCTTTCACTGCCGTGGGCGTCATGTCTTCGGTTTTGGCCAGGCGCAAGAACTGGCCCAGCTCATCCTGAAAAAACGCACTGCGGTCTTTGCGGCCTTTGGGGAAATCCAGGCTCAGCGTGGCCAGCGCGTCCAGCACCCGGTAGTTGCCGGTGACCCGGCCGTAAAAAGTCTCCACACCGATGATGCCCACCACGATGGCCGCCGGCACGCCGTAGCGCTGCTCGGCAGCGTCCAGCCAGGTGGTGTTGGCGGCCCAGAAGGCGGCGCCGGCGCGGATGCGCTCGGGCTCAATAAAGCGGGCGCGGTAGGCGGCCCAGTTTTTGGCTGTGCCCACGGCCGGCGGCATGATCAGCCGCGCCACCGACGGGGTGTAACGCGCCTGTGCCAATTGGGCCTGGGCCCAGTCCACGTCCAGGCCGTGGCGCTCAGCCAGGGTGCTGGCCAGTTGCATGGCGTCAGGCCGTTGGCCGTAGGCGGTTTGACCGGGCTCGGTGTTGACCGGCGGGCTGGGCGCGGCGGCGGTTTTGTTGGCCGTGTGGTGCCGGCTGTGGGCCTTGCTGGCTGGCTTGTGCCGGCTGCTGGCCTGGGTGGCTGGGGCCATGCACAGCAGCAGGGCGATGAGCGCAACACCGGTGCGCCGGATGGCATCAGCAGCAGGGCGGCGGGTGGGTTGCGGCGGCAAGAACGGCATGCGGTGGATTATCCCGGCCGCGTTGTTTTGGCCGCGCCGCCCTGGCTGCTAAGCCACTGCCTGGCCCGCCGCACCGCTGCGCAGCACGCTGGCCGCACGCGCAAATGTGGCCCACCAGGCGCGGCCGGGCAGCGCGCGGCCACCCTGGCCGTAGCGCAACTGGTCCAGCGTGTCCAGCGTGTCAGCCAGCGCGTTGCCAGCGGCACCGTGGCGCTGGCGCACCAGGCTGGCCAGGGCGCGGGGTGGGTGGTGGGCTTGGGCGTCAATGCCCACGGCCCCCAGCACCCGGCCAATGCGCGCCTGCAGCGCCTGCCACGGGTCTTGCCGGTATTTGTCCCACCAAGCCCACAGCGCACCGGCGCTGGCAGCCACGCTGATCAGGCCGATCAGCGCCCGCGCCAGGTCGGTCCAGTCAGGCTCCTCGATGCCCAGTTGCTGCAGCAGGCTGAACTGGCGGCTGCGCGAATAACCCATCACCCACTGGGTCCAGCGGCTGTCCATCAGCGCCCAGGCGGCGCGCAAGCGGCTGGCCAGGGCCGGGCTCATGGTGTTGATGGCGCCGGCCACCAGCCCGGGCCGGGGCTGCAGCGGCCGGCTGGCACGCACCCGCTCGGGCGCCACCGCGCCGGTCGGGTCAGCCCGCTGCCAGCCGCTGCCGGCCACCCAGTATTCGGCCCAGGCATGGGCATTGGCCTGGCGCACGGTGCGCCAGCCATCGGCGTCGGGTGGCTCGGCGCCCTGGTAGCCGGTCACCACCCGGGCCGGCACGCCCAGCGCCCGCATGACCACCACAAACGCGGTGGCGAAATGCTCACAGAAGCCCTCACGCCGGTCCAGCCAGAACTCGTCAATCGCGTCGATGCCGTAGTTGCCGGGCTGCAGGGTGTAGACAAAATTGGCTTGGCGGATGTGGGCCATCAGCGCGGCGGCCAGGGTGCGGGCATCGGCCTGGCCCAGCCGGTTGGCCATCTGGCGCGCCCAGGCCACGGTGCGGCGGTTGAAGCCCGGTGGCAGGGCGCGGGCGGCCAGCAACTCGGCCTCGTCGGCCTGCAGGCCGTGGCTGAAACGCGGCCAGGCCTGGGCTTGCAGGCGCAGCCGCTCACCCACCAGCCGGTCGGTGTGCCACTGCAGGTCAGTGCCCAGCCACAGCGCCCAATCGGTGAGTTGCGGCGCGCTGCCCTGGCGGTTGGGGGTGGCCTCCAGCAGCGGCAGCAAGGCCAGGCGGATGGGCTCCAGCAGCATGGTGTAACGCACTGGTGGGCCGCTGGTCTGCAGGTCGGTGGGGGCGGTCGTGGTGGCAGAACTCCCCAGCAAGCCGGTACCTCCCGGCCGCCATTCCAGCCCGTCAAAACGTGCCAGCACCGGGCCGCGAAAGTACAGCGCTTCGGGTGCCGGTGCAGGGCTGTCAAAGCGGATGCGGAAGGCGATGCTGTCGTCATTGGCCAACTCGGCCACACCGCCCAAGCGCAGCGTGCCCGACAGGCCGGTGCGGCCCACACCGTCTTGCGGCAGGCCCCACAGCGGGCCAAAACGTGGGAACAGCAAAAACAGCGCAGCCATCAGCGGCAGGCCCAGCAGCGCTGACCTGGCCGCCACCGCAGCGGCGCGCGCCAGCGCTGGTTTGCCCACCGGCATGTTGGCCAGCACCAGCGCGGTGAGCAGGCCCCAGGTGGACACCAACATGGCCAGCGTGGTGAGCAGCGACTGCGAATACAGGCAGTGGGTGAGCACCAGAAAAAAGCCGAGAAAAAAGACCACCAACGTGTCGCGCCGGGCGCGCAGCTCCAGGGTTTTCAGCGCCAGCAGCACCACCAGCATCAGCACACCGGCCTCGCGGCCCAGCAGGGTGCGCTCGGTCCAGCTGGTCAGGCCCACAGCCACCAGCAGCACCAGCACCACCTGCCAGCGCGGTGGCAGCGCCGCACCGGCCAACGCCAGCGTGGCGCGCCAGACCAGCACCCCGGCAGTGAGCAGGCTGCACCACAGCGGCAGGTGGGCGGTGTGGGGCAGGGTGGTCCAGCCGATGACGAACAGCAGGAACAGGGTGTCGCGCAGCTCACGTGGCCACTGGCGCCAGGCCAGCGTGCGGGCGCGCAGCGTGGGTGGGTTGATGGCGCTCACGGTGTGTATGGTGGCCGGGCTCGCCGTGCTCATGCCAGACCACCAGGCCTGTCTGCGCCCGGCGCCTGGCCGCACAGCGCCAGCGCCTGCAGCGCGGCGCGGCGCTGGGTTTCACCGGCTGCGGCGGGCAGGTCCACCCCGGGCAGGCGCAGGCCGTAGCCCAGGCTTTGTTGGTCGGCCAGCAACACCCAGGCGGTCAGGCGCGACAGGCGCTCTTCCAGCGCGTTGGGGCTGGCATTGCTGCCACCGGCCGTGGCCAGGTCCAGCTGCAAGGCTTGGGCAGCGCTGGCGCTGGTGTCGCGGCTGACCAGTTCACCCGAATGGGCCACTTTTTTCCACACCACCCGGCTGGCCGGGTCACCGCGCCGGTAGGCCCGCACACCGTCAAATTCGCCACCACTGCCCACCCGCACTGGCAGTTCACCGTGGGCGCTGGGCTGGCCGGCGGGCAGGGGTGGTGCGGGCTGCTGCGGTGCCGGGTAGACCAGCGCCGTGGCGGCAGGGCGCCACACCGTCCAGGCGCGGAACAGGCCCAGCGGAAAGTGGGTCTCCACCAGCAGCGTGGGCAGGGCATGCAGGCCGCGGGTGGCCGGGGTAAAGCGCAGCCGCAAGCTGGTCTGGCCGCCTTTGGGCACATCACAAAACGCCATGCCCTGGCGCCGTGCGGCATACAAGCCCAGGCCCACGCCATGCCGCTCACGCCCGGGGTTGGCCAGCACCACCTCCAGCGTGGCCGCCTCACCGGCAAACACCGGCGCCGGGGCTTTGACATGCAGCACCAGCCGGCGCAGGTTGCCGTGGGTCTGGTGCATGGAGATACCCGCCGCGCCGCCCAGCAAAAACGTCAGCGCATAACCCAGGTTGAGCTGGTAGTTGATGGACGCCAGCAGCATCACCAACAAGGTCAGGCCAAAACCCCAGCCGGCCTTGGTGGGCAGGATGTAGAGGTTGTGCTGGCTCAAGGTGCAGCTGTCGCTGCGCGGCAGCCGGGTCTCGAACCAGGCGCGGATGCGCCGGATGATCACGGAATGCCGATCGCTTCCACCATCGCGCGCACCTGTTCCACCCGGCCGCGGCCGGCGCCGGCCACCGGCACCAGGCGGTGGGCTGCGGTCTGCGGCAGGATGGCCTGGATGTCGTCTGGCGCCACGTAATCGCGCTGGCCCAACAAGGCGCGGGCACGGGCGGCACGCAGGATGTTGATGCCGGCGCGGGGGCTCAGGCCCTCGTTAAACCATTGACCCGAGCGGGTGGCGGCAATCACCGCTTGCAAATAATCCAGCAGCGCGTCCGACACATGCACCTGGGCCACGGCGGCTTGCGCGGCCAGCAAATCGGCCGCGCCCATCACCGGGCCCAGCCTGGCCACCAGGCCACGCCGGTCTTCACCGGCCAGCAACGCGCGCTCGCTCGCGCGGTCGGGGTAGCCCAGGGTGATGCGCAGCAAGAAGCGGTCGAGCTGGCTTTCCGGCAGCGGGTAGGTGCCCAACTGGTCGCTGGGGTTTTGCGTGCCGATGACGAAGAAGGGCTT
>JAYVLI010000276.1:0-9282 GCA_043759535.1 Betaproteobacteria bacterium
GAAGCTGAGCCAGGTGCCCCGGTCGGCCAGCACATACGCGCCGGTGGACGCGGCCATGTTGAGCGCCTGGCCCATGCCGCAGCCGCATTCTTTGTAGCCTGCGGGCTTGGTGGTGGCGACGTCGGTGCCGGCGGCTTTCCAGTAACGCAGCTCGGCGGCATGGGTGCCGCTTTTGTCGCCGCGCGAGATAAAGCCGGGGCTGGGCGCTGCGGCGCCGGGCGACAGTTTTTGCAGCGCAGCGGTGATGTCTTTGCCGCGCAGTTTGGCCGGGTCGGCAGCCGGGCCGATCAACACAAAATCGTTGTACATCACCGGCAGACGCTTGAGGCTGAAGCCATCGGCGACAAATTTTTCTTCGGCCGCCTGGTCATGCACCAGCACGATGTCGGCGTCACCCCGCCGGCCCATGTCCAGCGCCTGGCCGGTGCCCAGTGCCACCACCCGCACATCCGTGCCGCTGGCGGCCTTGAACAGCGGCAACAGGTGGCCAAACAGGCCGGACTGCTCGGTGGACGTGGTGGACGCCATCACGATGAACGGCGCTGCGGCTTGCGCCTGCGCCGGTGTGCTGCCGGCCCAGGCCAGCGCGGCGGCAAGGGCCAGCAGCAGGCTGCGGCGGGCGAGGTGGCGGCCGAGTTGGCGGCCGAGTTGGCGGCTGACGTGGCTGATGGTGTGGGTCAGGCTCAGGCCCATGGCAGTTCTCCTTGCAGAAATTGCGCCAGCTCGGGTGGCAGATCGGTGCGCTTGAAAAAGTCGGCCACGCCCAGGTCGGCCACCAGCCGGCCGGCGTCCAGATACAACACCCGGCGCGCCAGGCGCTTGACCTGGCCCAGGTTGTGGCTGCTCATCACCAGCGCCATGCCGGCCTTGCCAAAGTCGTCGATCAGCGTCTCCACCTCGCGCTTGGCTGAGGGGTCCAGGCTGGCGGTGGGCTCGTCCAGAAACAGGATGTCGGGCTGCACGGCCCAGGCCCGGGCCAGCGCCAGGCGCTGCTGCTGGCCACCAGACAGGGCACGCGCCGGCCGCTCGGCCAGGGCCAGCAGGCCAACACGGTCCAGCGCGCCATGCAGGCGCGCACTGCGCTGCGCCGCCGGCACCCGCGCCAGCCACAGCGCCAACTGCAGATTGCGCCGCACGCTGCAGTGCAGCAAAAACGGCCGCTGGAACACCATCGCGGTGACTGGTTTGCCGCCGCCGGTGCCGCCCGCCAAACCGCCCACCAGCGCGGGCGCGGCCTGCAGCCGGCGGCCGCTGCTGGGCGCCAGCAGGCCGTTGAGCACCCGCAGCAGCGTGGTCTTGCCCGAGCCGTTGGCGCCCACCAACGCGATGCGGTCACCGGGCTGCACTTGCAGGTTGATGTCACGCAGCGCGGCCTGGGCACCAAACTGCACACCCACCTGCTGCAGCGTGATCAGCGGCGGCAGCCGGCTCATCCGCCCACCCCGCCCACGGCCACCGCTGCGGCGGCCGCACCACCAGCCCGCTGCAGCCAGCCCACCACCAGGTTGATCAGCGCGACCACCGCCAGCAGCACCAGGCCCAGGGCCAGCGCCAGCGGCAGGTCGCCTTTGCTGGTCTCCAGCGCGATGGCCGTGGTCATGACCCGGGTGACGCCGGCGATGTTGCCGCCCACGATCATCACCGCGCCCACCTCGGCCACGGCGCGGCCAAAGGCGGTCAGCAACACGGTGGCCACGGCCAGCCGGGCATGCGCCAGCAACAGCAAGGCCGACAGCAAAGGCCCGGCGCCCATCGCGGCCAGCTCGTCACCACCTTCACGCAGCGCGTCGGCCACCAGTTGGCGTGACAAGGCGGCGATCAGCGGCACCACCAGAATGCTTTGCGCCAGCACCATGGCACTGGGTGTGAACAAGATGCCCCAGGACCCCAGCGGCCCCGAGCGTGACAGCAGCAGGTACACCAGCAGCCCCACCACCACCGATGGCAAGGCCAGCAAGGTGTTGAGCGCGCTCACCACCAAGCCGTGGCCGGGGAACCGCGCCACCGCCAGCGCCGCGCCCAGCAGCAGGCCGATGGCCGCACCCAGCGCGCAGGCCGTGGCCGAAACCCGCAGCGACAAGGCCACGATCTGCCACAACGCAGCATCGGCCTGGGCAATCAAGTGCAGCGCAAGGCCAAGACTCTGGGCAATCGCATCCATGCAGGAACGGGGGCAGTGAGGGAGTGGCGGCAAGGCCAGCAGTGGCGCCAGGGCCACGAGCCCCGGCCGCAACCGCCGGGGTGGCAAAGGCCGCAATTCTTGCCGCTGCAGGCTGGCAGCGCGATATGCACCGCCGTGCATAGCCAGCTGGGTTGTGCCGCGCTGCGGCCAGCGCCTGCAGCGCGGCCCACGCTGCCGGCGCCGTGCGACCACGCTGCGGCCACGCACAGGAGCCCCGCATGCACACCCCCGCCACCTGTTGCACTGCTTGTTGCACCGCTTGCTCGGCCTGCTGGCCGTGCTGCTGGCCATGGACCCCGACCGGTTCAAAGACTTTTTCTTGTCGATGAAAACGTTCAAGTGTGTGGAGGGCGGGGCCGAGGTGTTTTGCCGTGTGCCCTACCCCTAGCCGCAGCCCGGCACCATCAAAACGGGCGCCAACCCACCCAACTTTGCGTGGCTGGAACACGCGCTGTTGTTCATGTTCAAAACCCCGGTCGACTTTGGCGCCAAGCTGTGGAACGGGGTGTACTTTCAACTGCGCCTCAGCAGCATCGGCCTGGTGGGCAACCCGCAGGCGGTGGACCTGAACCGCATCAACGCACCGCCTGACCAACCCGGCCCACCACCGTTCCGGCCAGCACTGCGCGACGACATTGCCCCTGGCGCGCGCTGGTTTGGCCGGCTGACGATTGAATGCGTACTGCACCTGCATCTGCAGCCCCAGATCCACCACCGCCACCCCAGGAGCCGCCCCATGACCAACACCCTGTCCCCCTTGCCACTGCGCCAACTCGGCCGGTCCGGCCTGCACATTGCGCCACTGGCTTTTGGCGGCAACGTGTTTGGCTGGACGGCGGACAAAGCCACGTCCTTCGCGCTGCTGGACGCGTTTGTGGACGGTGGCTTCAACCTGATCGACACGGCCGATGTCTACTCGCGCTGGGTGCCCGGCCACAGCGGGGGTGAATCGGAAACCGTCATCGGTGAATGGCTCGCGGCCAGCGGCAACCAGGGCAAACGCGACCGGGTGCTGATTGCCACCAAGGTCGGCAAAGACATGGGCAATGGCAATACCGGCCTGTCCCGCCGCTGGATACGCCAGGCCGTGCATGACTCACTGCGCCGGCTGCAGACCGACCACATCGACCTCTACCAATCGCATGACGACGACGCCAGCACCCCGCTGGAAGAAAGCCTGGCCGCGTTTGGTGAGCTGATCACCGAAGGCAAAGTGCGCGCCATTGGCGCCAGCAACTACACGGCGCCGCGTCTGGCGCAGGCGCTGGCGCTGAGTGCCAGTCTGGGCTTGCCGCGTTACGAGAGCTTGCAGCCGCTCTACAACCTGATGGACCGCAATGCCTACGAGGCCGAGCTGGAGCCGCTGTGCCGCGCCCAAGGCGTGGGCGTGATCAACTTTTTTGGCCTGGCGCGTGGCTTTTTAACCGGTAAATACCGCAGCGAGGCGGACCTGGGCAAAAGCCCACGGGGTGGTGGCATCAAGGCCTACTTGAGCCCGCGTGGCCACCGGGTGCTGGCCGCGCTGGACGCCGCCGCGCAAGCCCTGAACAGCACACCGGCCCAAGTGGCGCTGGCCTGGCAGATTGCCCGGCCGGGGCTGACCGCGCCCATCTGCAGCGCCACCAGCACGGCACAGTGGGCGGAGCTGGCGGGCGCAGCGCGGCTGCAACTGCCCGCCGCCACGGTGGCGGCGCTGGATGTGGCCAGCGCTGAAACCGAGGCCTAAAGCCAGCGGCTCAGCCGGGTGCGCCAGGCATGGCGGCCATGGCGGCGGCAATTTGCGCCGGGGTCAAATCATGCTGGTGGGTGGCCAATGACCAGCGGTGGCCAAACGGGTCTTCCAGCAGGCCGTAGCGGTCGCCCCAAAACATGTCGGCCACCGGCATCACCAGCGTGGCGCCGGCCGCCACGGCTTGCGCCACCGCCGCGTCCACATCGGCCACGTACAGATGCACCGTCACCGGTGTGCCCTTCAATGCCTTTGGGCCAAAACAGGCCCATTCCGGAAACTCATCCACCAGCATCAACGCTGCGTTGCCGATGTGCAGTTGCGCATTCATCAGCTTGCCGTCGGGGCCGGCCAGGCGGCTGCGCTCAACCGCGTTGAACGCGCGGACATAAAAATCAATCGCCGCTGCCGCACCGGCGCACACCAGGTGCGGAATCAGGCCGTGCATGCCGTCGGGAATGGGTTTGACTGGGTTTGCGGACATGTTGGACGCTCTAATACAAGGTTGGGTTGACGGCATTCAAAGGCTGCGAATTTGCAGCTTGCGGAAGCGGATGGTGCCGCCGGCCGATTGCAGCGCGATGGGTCCACTGCGCCAGCGGGCATCCCGCACGTCCACCGTCTGCTGGCCGTTGAACACCACCACCAACCGGTCGCTCTTGGCCGTGATGTGGAAGGTGTTCCAGCGGTCGGCAGCCTGCGGATAGGGCTGCGGCGCTTTGGCCACGTCCACGATCGCTGCGGTGCCGTAGCTGGGGTCGGGCCGCTTGTCGAAGATGTTGACCTCGTAGGCGTTGTCGGCGCCCACCTTGTTGCGGTCTTGGCAGCGGATGAAGATGCCGCTGTTGGCCGGTGTGTCGGCCCAGAACTCGGCGTGGATCTCGAAGTCGGTGTAGTTGTCCTTGGACACCAGATAACCCAGCTTGCCGTCCTGGCCCTGCACCGCGCCGTCGGTGATGCGCCAGTTGCCGGCGCCCAGCTGGGCCCAGCCGTCCAGGCTGGTGGTGTTGGGGCCGTCGATCAGCGTGGTCCAGCCGGCGCCGGGTGGGCTGGCGCAGCCTGGCAGGCCGGCCAGCAGGCTGGCGCCCAACAGGCTGCTGGTGGTGGTCAAGAAGTGTCGGCGCTGGGTCATCGGGGTCTCCTGTTGTGGTGTGGTGTGGTGTGGGGTGTTGGGCAAAACGCCCGCTGGCGCCGCAGCCTGGCCTGCAGCGCCAGCGGGTCAACCACCGATGGCGCGCACAGCCAACCCAACATCGCCCGGCAAACAAACAAGTAGTGTCTATTTCAATTTCAGTAGCATATGATTCATTCATGTGGTCCATGCTGCTGGTCACCCTGCCCACCCAACCCAACGCCGTGCGGCTGCGGGTGTGGCGTGCCCTCAAAGCCCTGGGCTGTGCTGCGCTGCGGGATGGCGCCTACCTGCTGCCCGCCTCCCAAGCCCCCGCGCTGGACCGCCTGGCCGATGAAGCACGCCAGCACGGCGGCAGCGCCACCGTGCTGGCATTGGCCGCACGCGACGCGGCACAACAAGCCGACTGGCTGGCCTTGTTTGACCGCAGCGCCGCCTATGCCGCCTGGCACACCACCACCACCGCCCTGCTGGCGGACGCGCCCCTGCTGGACGAAGCCGACGCCCGCCGCCGCCTGCGCGGCGTGATCGATGCGCTGCACACCCTGCACAGCACCGACTACCTGCCCGGCCCCGCCGCAGCCCAGGCCGATGCCGCCCTGGCCGCCCTGCGCAGCACGCTGGACCGGCAGTTTTCACCCGGTGAACCGCAGGCCACAGCGGCCGCGCCCATCGTGCTGCTGGACGCCACCAAGTTCCAGGCCAAACGCTGGGCCACCCGCGCCAGGCCGGGGGTGGACAGGCTGGCCTGCGCCTGGTTGATCCGCCGCTTCATTGACCCGCAGGCGGTGTTGGTGTGGCTACCTGACACCACCACACCACCCCGCACCCCCCGCGGGGCGCTGGGCTTTGATTACGACGGCGCCCGCTTCAGCCATGTGGGCGCACTGGTCACGTTTGAAGTGCTGCTGGCCAGTTTTGGCCTCACGGCCGACGCCGCACTGCGCCGCCTGGCCGGCGTGGTGCATTGCCTGGACGCCGGTGGCCTGCCCGTGCCCGAGGCCGCCGGCCTGGACAGTGTGCTGGCCGGCCTGCGCCAGTTGCATGCCGATGACGACGCGCTGGTGGCCGCTGCTGCGGCCGTGTTTGATGCGCTGCATGCCGCGCCTGGCGCTGCCACTTGATATCCAATCCCGCCCGCACTGCCGCACACACACCCACCGACATGACCCCCACCACCGCCCCACCACCCGTCTCGTTTGCCCAGGCCTTGCGCTTCTGGCTGCATCTGGGTTTCATCAGCTTTGGTGGCCCGGCCGGGCAGATTGCGCTGATGCACACCGAGCTGGTAGAGCGCCGGCGCTGGATCAGTGAACAGCGGTTTTTGCATGCACTCAACTACTGCATGCTGCTGCCCGGGCCGGAGGCCCAGCAACTGGCCACCTACATCGGCTGGCTGATGCACCGCACTTGGGGCGGCGTGGTGGCTGGCGCGCTGTTTGTGCTGCCGTCGCTGGCCATCCTGATCGGCTTGTCGTGGATTTACCTGCGCTTTGGCAACCTGCCGCTGGTGGCTGGCATCTTTTATGGCTTGAAGCCGGCCGTCACCGCGCTGGTGCTGCATGCGGCCTGGCGCATCGGCAACCGGGCGCTCAAGAACCGCTGGATGTGGGCCATCGCCGCCGCATCGTTCATCGCCATCTTTGCGTTCAGCCTGCCCTTCCCGGTCATCGTGCTGGCGGCCGGGCTGGTGGGCCACTTTGGCGCCAAGGCCGCGCCGCAGGTGTTTGCCATGGGTGGAAAAGACGGTGGTGGCCACGGTGCGGCCAAGGCAGGTTATGGCCCGGCGCTGATTGACGACGACACCCCCACACCGGCCCACGCCCGCTTCTCACGCGGCCAGTTGCTGCGGGTGCTGGGCATCGGCTTGGGGCTGTGGGCGCTGGTGATGGCCACGCTGGTGGCCAGCCACGGCCTGCACAGCACGCTCACCAGCATGGGCTGGTTTTTCACCAAGGCCGCACTGCTGACTTTTGGCGGCGCTTACGCGGTGCTGCCCTACGTCTACCAGGGGGCGGTGGACCAGCAACATTGGCTCACCGCCACCCAGATGATCGACGGCCTGGCGCTGGGCGAGACCACGCCCGGCCCACTGATCATGGTGGTGGCGTTTGTCGGCTTTGTGGGCGGCTGGACACGCCAGGTGCTGGGGCCTGATGCACTGGTGCTGGGCGGCGCGCTGGCCGCCACAGTGGTCACGCTGGTCACCTTTTTGCCGTCCTTCGTGTTCATCCTGGCCGGCGGGCCGTTGGTGGAGGCCACCCACGGCAAGCTGGGCTTTACCGCGCCGCTGTCAGCCATCACCGCTGCGGTGGTCGGCGTGATCCTGAACCTGGCACTGTTTTTTGCCTGGCATGTGTTGTGGCCGCAGGGCTGGGCCGGGCCTTTTGACGGGGTCTCCGCGCTGATTGCGGTGACTGCAGCGCTGGCCTTGTTCCGCTTCAAGCTGGGCGTACTGCCCTTGCTGGCGGTGTGTGCGGGCGCCGGCTTGTTGGCCCGCTGGTTGGTTTGATCGCTTTCAACAGGAGTGTCTCAATGGACCACATCACCCCCGCCGAATTGGCCTTGTGGCGCGCCCAAGGCCATGAATTTGAGTTGCTGGACGTGCGCCGCGCCGAGGTGCGCGCCCAGCACGGTGCTGACATTGCCGGCGCCCGCTGGCACGACCCTGCCGCCTGGCTGGACTGGAAAGACAGCATCAGCAGCGCCCGCCCGGTGGTGGTGTATTGCGCCAAAGGCCATGAGATCGGCCAGGGCCTGACCACCACGCTGCGCGTGTTGGGGGTGGACGCCCGCTACCTGGTGGGCGGCATGCAGGGCTGGTTGGCTGAAGGGCATGCGGTGGCCGGCCACCCAGCGCCCAGCACCCCACCGGAGCGCACACCATGAAATGGATCACCCGCGAGCGGCCCAAGATCGACCGCATTGCCTGCCCCTGGCTGCTGCTGCGTTTTATTGACCCGGCCGCCGAGTTTTTGTATGTGCCGGCCGACCAGGTGCTGGCCCAGGCGGCCGCCACCCGCGCCACGCCGTATGACGTGCCCGGTGTGGAGATGAGCCATGTCGGCCCGCTGTGCAGCTTTGATGCGTTTTTGGCCAAGCACAGCGCACAAGATGCCCGGCTGGCCGCACCGGCGATGGCGCAACTGGCCACCATCGTGCGCGGGGCCGATACATCCCGGCTGGACCTGGCGGCACAAGCCGCCGGGCTGTATGCCATCTCCTTGGGCTTGTCCCGCTGTTTTGCCGACGACCACACCCTGCTGCAGCACGGCCTGGTGCTGTACGACGCGCTGTACGCCTGGTGCTGCGATGGCCAAGGCGAGACCCACCGCTGGCCACCTGGCAGTTGAGCGCAGGCCCGCACCCCCCAACACAGCACACTGTTGGTTTGCAGCCAAGCTGGCTGATGGGCTTGAACACCGTGATCGGGAGAACCGCATGCTGATGAAAATTGCCTTGTCCTTGCTGGTCTTGTCGGCCGTGTTGTCGGTGGGCCTGCTGGTGGCCGGCCAGATGGGCCTGTTGCAGGGCAAGATGCCCACTGATTTGGGCGTCAAGGATGGCCGGCTCAAGGCCTTGTCCAACACGCCCAACTGCGTGTCCAGCCAGGCCGGGCTGTATGCCAGCCACCCACTGCAGCAGACCGCCACGGTGCCGCCCCTGCCGCTGGGGCCTGACCCGGCAGCCACGATGGCGCGGTTGCTCAAGGTGGTCAGCGCCCTGCCCGGCGCGGTGGTGGTGGACCAGCGCAGTGACTACCTTTACGCCCGCTTCACCACCCGCTGGCTGGGCTTTGTGGACGACGCCGAATTTTGGGTTGACCCGGCCGCCCAGGTGATCCAGGTGCGCTCCGCATCACGCGTGGGGCGCAAGGACTTTGGGGTGAACCGGGCGCGGGTGGAGTTGATCCGGGAGCGCTTGGCGGCGGGGTGAATTGGCGGGTGCAGGCAAGATCGGCAGTCGGCGTACTTGCGCGAGGACGAGGCCACCGGGTAACCGGTAACACGGTGGCGGCGTCAGGGTTTTAAACCGTATCCCACCACCACACTGACCGGCGCAGGCCGGTGGGGCGTTGTGCGCAGCGGAATAAAGACACCGTTGTGTTTGTCAAGCCGCAGCGGGCTTTAGATGGTTGGCATCGAAGGGCTTGCCCGAGCGCAGCACGCCGTAGGCAATGGCCAGCAACTTGTGCATGCAGGCCACCACGATCACCTTGCCGGGCTTGTTCTGTGCCTT
>JAYVLI010000277.1:0-13013 GCA_043759535.1 Betaproteobacteria bacterium
GATTGCCTCGGGCGCCACGGTCAAGACGCCGCGTGTGCGATTGCCGACGTCCACGTCAATGCGGCTCGTCGCTGCGATTTGAATTTCGCAGGGCCGACTATTGAAGGATGAATAGCAATGATGGTTATTTCATTCATCAACCACAAGGCATATTTGAAACAAGGTAACTCGTTTAGGAGCCACCCTTTGGTGATGAAATCAACGGTGAGCGTCTGCTGGCTGGCCGGGCCGGGCCGCCGCTTGCTGCGCCGGCGACAGCACAGCCGCCACACGGCGTGCCAGCATGGCAGCCCACCCGCAATCACCACACCTGCCACACCATGATCAACACCCTGCTGCTGACCGAAATCCACCCCGCCGGTTATGCCGTGCTCACACTCAACCGCCCGCAGGCGATGAACGCGCTGAGCAAGGGCCTGATGACCGCGCTGGCCGACGCGATTGATGCACTGGCGGCTGACCCGGCGGTGCGGGTGCTGGTGCTCACCGGCGCGGGCCGGGCGTTTTCTGCCGGGCTGGATTTGAAGGAGATCGGCGCCGGCAATGGGAGTTTGGGCAGCACAGGCGGTGAACCGGCCGGCGACCCGGTGGCCGCCCTGGCCCGCTACCCCGGCCCGGTGATCGGCGCCATCAACGGCGCGGCGGTGACCGGTGGCTTTGAGCTGGCGCTGGCCTGCGACGTGCTGCTGGCCAGCAACACCGCCCGCTTTGCCGACACCCATGCCCGCATCGGCGTGGCGCCGGGCTGGGGCCTGTCGCAAAAACTCAGCCGCGCCATCGGGCCCTACCGGGCACGTGAGGTGTCATTCACCGGCAACTGGGTGAGCGCCGAGCAGGCTGCGGCCTGGGGGTTCGTCAACCGGGTGCTGGCACCCGACGACCTGCTGCCCGCCGCCCGCGCCCTGGCCGTGGACATGCTGGGCACCCTGCCTGCCATGTTGACGCGCTACAAGGCCATCATCAACGACGGTTACGCGCTGGCCTACGGCGACGGTTTGGCGCTGGAGAAATCCCGCGCCAGGGCGTTCAACACCCAGGTGTCGGCAGACGATGTGGAGCAGCGGCGCGAGGCGGTGCGGGCGCGCAACCGCAGCGGCGGGTGACCCTGCAGGTCAAGTGCTGGCCAGCCAAGCCGCCAGGTCGGCATGCATCAGCGCCAGATCCGCCGGCCGGGTGTACATCATGTGGCCACCGTCGTAGTAGCGATGGGTGATGCGGGCCAGCACGCTGGCGGGGGCGTCGAGTTGGGCCAAGGACCAGTCGGACGCTGAGGTCGGTGTGCCCAGGTCGTAACGGCCGCTGGCCACCAGCACTTTCATGTGCGGGTTGCGGCGCATGGCGCGGGCCAGGTCGGGGCTGGTGCTGGTGAAGCCGTTGGCCTCACGCACGCCCTCAGGGCTGTCCTTGTCACCGCGCAGCCAGCCCCAGCTGCGGTTCACGGCCATCGACAGCGTGTCGTAACGCTCGATCACCGGCAAACCCAGGGCACAGAAGTAGGCCAGCATCGCGGTGGTGTAGGGGACGACCAAGCCTTCCATGCCCGGGTCGAATTGCATCACCCGCTCACGTGTGCTGGCCATGGGCGCGGTGGCGCGGGCGTCCAGCCGGCCCAGCAGTTGGCCGCGTGGGCGCAGGGCTTCGACAAAAAACGTGCTGTCGCTGATGCGCAGGTTGTTCTCCTGCACCACCGGCAGCGGCAGGCCGGTCAGCTCGGCCAGGCGTTTTTCAATGCGGTGGGCGGCACGGGGGTCCAGCCGGGCACCGGCATGCAGGGCGGTCAGGTAGTCGGTCTGCACAAAGTCTTCAGCGGCGCTGCGGGCGGCCTCACCCGAGGCGGCCAGTGGGCCTTTGAGCGTGCCGTGGTACTGGGCGGCGGCGGCATACCCCGGCAAAAACAGCGCATACGGCAGGTCGTTGCGTGGCGCGAACACGAGCGACTGCAAGTCCATTGCGCATGACACCAGGATCACACCCGAAAACGCCAGGCCCAGGTCCAGCATCTTGTCGGTGAGTGCGGCACCGCGGGTGGTGCCGTAACTTTCACCGGCCAAATACAGCGGTGCGCCAAAGCGCCCGTTGGCGGCCAGCCAGCCGCGCATCACCTCGGCCAGTGCGTCCACATCACCGTCCACCGACAGGTGTTTTTTGCGCGCAGCGTCACTGGCGCTGATGGACCAGCCGGTGTGCGGCGGGTCAATGAAGACAAGGTCAAAAAACGCCAGCCAGGTGAGTGGGTTGTCTTGCACCGCGTAGGGCGCTGCGGCCAGGCTGCCGTCTTCATTGACCGGTACACGCTTGGGCCCCAAGGCGCCCAGGTGCAACCAGACGGACGACGAGCCGGGGCCGCCGTTGAAGGCAAAGCAGACCGGGCGTTGCGGCTGGGGTGCCGTGCAAGCAGCACTGCTGGCTTCAGCGTCCGCCAGATAGGCCACGGTGAACACCGCCGCCTGTGGCTCACCGCGCTGGGCGTCCAGCCCACCGGCCAGCACCGGGATGAAACCGGCGCGCAGTTGGTAGGGCAGCAGCTTGCCATCGGCCAGGGTGACGCTGGCGCTGGCCGTGACCACCGGCCTGGCCAGCAGCTTGTCCACCTGCTCGCGCTGGCGTTTGCTGGCAGGTGAGGCGGCGGCAGTGTCGGCCGGCGTGCTGGCCAGGCTCGGGTTGGGGCTGGAGTTGGGGCTGGCTGTGTCGCTCAAACGGGTCTCCGGTTCAGGTGCGGGCCAGCAGGCTGGCGTAGTGCGGCAAATCCACATTGCCGCCGGACACGATCACGCCCACCCGGGCGCCGCGCCAGCGTTCCACACCCTCCAGCAGCGCGGCAGCGCCCAGGCAGCCGGTGGGCTCCACCACCTGTTTCATGCGTTGGGCAAAAAACTGCAGCGTGCTGACCAACTGCGCATCGCTGACGGTGACGATGCGCTGCACCAGCGCCTGGATCACCGGAAACGTGAGCAGCCCGCTGGCCTGGGTCTGGGCGCCGTCGGCAATGGTCTGTGGCACGTCAATTTGCACAATCTTGCCGGCGGCCAGGCTTTGCTGGGTGTCGTTACCGGCCTCGGGCTCCACCCCCACCACAGTGATGTCGGGCAGCAGGTGCTTGGCAATCACTGCGCTGCCGGAGATGAGGCCACCACCGCCCACACACACCAGCAGCGCGTCAAGATGGCCCACTTCGGTGATCAGCTCCAACGCGGCGGTGCCCTGGCCGGCCATCACGTCAGGGTGGTCAAAGGGTGGGATCAAGGTCATGCCGCGTTCGGCGGCGATGCGGGCGCCGATGGCTGCGCGGTCTTCGGTGTAGCGGTCATACAGCACCACCTCGCTGCCGGCCTGCCCGGCCTGGTAAGCACGGGTGGCGGCCAGCTTGGCGGCGGGGGCGTCCTGCGGCATCACGATGACGGTGGGCATGCCCAACAGCCGGCCAGCCAGGGCAATGGCCTGGGCATGGTTGCCCGAACTGAAGGCCAGCGCACCGGCACCTTGTTGGCTTGGCGTGAAACGCGCCAGCGCGTTGTAGGCACCGCGAAACTTGAACGCGCCGATGCGCTGCAAATTTTCAGCCTTGAAGAACACTTGTGCGCCGCAGCGGGCGTCAGCGGTGCGGGAGGTGAGCACCGGTGTGTGATGTGCCACGCCTTGCAGGCGTGCGGCGGCAGCGGTGATGTCGGCGGGCTGGATAGCAAGCGTTTTCATGCACACAAGCATAACGAAGCGGGTCACCGGCAGCGGGCTGGCCGCCGTTGCAGCAGGGCTGAACTGGCCGCCCTTTGCCCCGCTGCTTTCCTGCTCGTGTTGCCGCCATCGTCCTACGCTAAAGCCCTGTGTTTGTCCCCGAAAGTGCCCCATGGGTCCCACCACACACCACACCATCGCGCTATTACCCCACCTGGCCGCCCACCACCAGCCGCCGGCCGCCCCTGCCGCGCCGCCACCCTTGCTGGAGTTTGTTGATTTCAAATGGCTGATGGCCGGTGAAGGCCACCGGGTGGACCTGGACCGGCTGCAGCGTGAACCGGCCTATGCCCGGGGCTGCCTGGCAGTGGCCGGCGGGTCCACCTCGTCCACCCTGCGCCAGGCGGCTGACCGGCTGGCCCGTGGCTTGGGCGCGGTGTTGGCTGGGCCGGTGTTGCCTGGCCCGGCATTGCAGTGCCCGGCCATGGTCAGCGCTGCTCAAGCCGCATCTGGACTCTGATTCGGACCCTGATCCGGCCCCTGAAACCCGCGCCGGCGGAAGGTCAGCACCAGGGTGTCGCGGTGGCCGCCCTGGGCCGGGTCCAGCGGCTGGATGGGGGTGCTCTCATGGATCACGCGGGCGTCGTCCAGCAGCAGTGCGCTCCACGGCTCAGTCAGGGTAAAGCGCAGGCCTGCCGGGCCGTGGGCCTCAAACACCCGGGTCTCACCACCTTTGATGCCCACCCGCGCCACCAGCACCACCACCACCAGGTCCACACCGTCACGGTGCGCACCCTCGGGTGTGGGCCGGCCAATGCCGTCGGTGGTGTCGATGCGGAAGGGGTGGGCCTCCACAAACCACGGCGCTGTTTGGGGCGCAACACCACACAGCGCGTCGGCCTGTGCGGCCAGCGCCAGCAGCAGCCGCTGCCAGGCGGTTGATGCGGCCAATGGCGGCGGCAAGGGCTCAAACCAACGCTCAATGCCGCCGTGCAGCGCGTTGTATTCCACCGGCTGCCAGTGGGCGCGGTGGGGCACGGCTTGCACATCGGCACCTGCCGGCCCAGCAGCAGCACGCACGATGAAACAGCCGTGGCGGCGGCGCCGGTAGCGGCCACCGTCTTTCAAAAATGCATCGGGCGGCAGGTCGTCCCACAGCGCCTGCCAATCGGCCAGTGCCTGCGGTGCCACGCCAGCCAGTTGGGCCAGTGTGGCAGCGCCAATCACCGCATAACCGCTGCTGGCCAACTGGTTGGTCAGCCCGGGCTGAGGGGTGAGCGGCGGCGGCAAGGTCAAGGCGGGCATGGCAGTGGCAGCTGGGGTGTTTGGGTGGTGTGAAGGCTGGCGAACTCAGCCAAACATTGTGCGTGAGGCCACCCGCAGGCCAGACACAAAGGGTGACGCTTGCCCGGCAGGCAGCGCCAGCAGCCCGCTTAAACTGTGGCTTGGGCTTGTAGTTGCTGGCGCCGCCACTACTGCCGCAAGCGCCGCATTGCATCCGTGTTTGGCATCCCTCATTGGCATCCCCGGACAGGTGCTCATCGCATGAAATCGCCGCGCCGTGCCGTGCCCACACCACCTCGCCGCAGCAGGCCGGCTGTTGATCAGGCCGCGCTGGATACGGCCGCGTTTGACATGCTGGATGTGCCGGTGGCCTGGGCCGATGGCAACGGCCTGCTGCTGGGCGCCAATGCGGCATTTGCGGCGGCCACCGGTCACACCGTGGCCACCTGCTGCGGCCAACCATTGGCCGGCCTGCTGGGCCTGCCGGCGCTGGCCGGCCTGGCCGGCACTGGCTGGCAGCCGCTGGTGGGCCAGGGCGCCAACCAGCGGGCACTGACCGGCCAGCTCAGCTTGCGCCTACACGGTGGCCTGCAGGTGATCACGCTGCAGGCTGGGCCGCCCCCACCCGCCAACGCACTGCTGGACCATGTGCGGCGGCTGGGCCAAATAGGCATCTGGCAGCGTGATTTGCGCAGTGGTGTGGGTGTGTGGGACGACAACACCTGGCGCTTTTGGGGCTTGCCGCACAGCAGCAGCGTGCCCGATGCCGAGGCCACGCTGCGCCAGGTCCACCGCGACGACCGGGCCCTGGCGGCCGATGTGCTGCGCCAGTCCCACCTGGCGGTGGGGCGCTATGCCCACCGGCTGCGGGTGCAGGCGCCAGGGGCGGCCTTGCGCCATGTGCGCATGGTGTGGGAGGTGCTGCCCGGCGCTGACGGCCTGCCCGCCCAGGCGCTGGGCATCATGGTGGACGACACCGCCGTGCATGCCCTGACGCAGCGGCTGGACATGGCCACGGCTGCGGCCGGTGTGGGCGTGTGGAGCGTCACCCTGGATGGACCTGACGGCACCCACTGGGACGCCCAAATGCGCGCCCTGCACGCGTGGGCGCCGGATGCACCTGTGCCCAACTTGGCCGGCTACCTGGCCGGCTGTGTGCATCCGGAGGACCGCGCCAGCGTCAGTGACGCCTTGGGCACACTGCTGCAGCGCAGTGACGGCCTGCTGGACCTGGACCTGCGGGTGGTGCTGCCCAGCGGTGCGGTGCGCCGGCTGGCCACCCGCTCAACCATCAGCGGTGCGGCTGGCCAGCGCCACCTGCAAGGCGTGATGCTGGACGTGACCGAGCGCCACGAGACCGAAAGCCGGCTGCGCCAGGCCCAAGAGCGCGCCCTGCTGGCCGCCCGCGGCGCCGGCATCGGCACCTGGGAATCCGACGCCGACGCCGCTCTGGGCTGGTGGGACCCGCAGATGTTCCACCTGCGTGGCCGGCCGCCCCGTGCTGAGCCGGTCCACCTGACCGAGATGCTGACCTGGCTGCACCCCGACGACAGCGCCAAACACGCCCATCAGATGCGGGTTGCTGCGCGTGACGCGGCCACCCTGTCCAGCGAGTTCCGGGTGGTCTGGCCCGATGGCAGCGTGCGCTGGCTGGCGTCCAGCTCGTCCCCGGTGCGTGACGCGCAAGGCCGCACTGTGGGCCGGGTGGGCATCAACTGGGATGTGACCGACGCCCACAACGCCGCCACCGCACGCGAGGGGCAACTGCTGGCGCGGCACGAGAGCCAGGCCAAGTCACGCTTTCTGGCGCGCATCAGCCATGAGCTGCGCACGCCGCTGAACGCAGTACTTGGCTTTTCGCAATTGCTGCTGGCCGAGGGTGCTGCGGCCGACCCCAGCATCTGGCGCCGCCGGGTGCAGCATGTGCAGGCCTCGGGCGAACATCTGTTGGCGCTGATTGACGACGTGCTGGAGCTGTCCAGCCTGGAATCAGGCGAGCTGCCGCTGTCACTGCAGCCAGTGGCGCTGGCCAGCCTGGTGGAGACCAGCCTGCCGCTGGTGGAGTTGCTGGCCGCGCAGCATGCGGTCAGCCTGCACTTGGGCGCGCTGGACGGCGTGGCCCTGGCCGACCCGGTGCGGCTGCGCCAGGTGCTGCTCAACCTGCTCAGCAACGCCATCAAATACAACCGGCCGGGTGGCACGGTCACCGTCAGCGCCGAGTGGCTGGACGGCTGGCTGCTGCTGCGGGTGCAAGACACCGGCCGTGGTCTGGACGCCGAGCAGATCAGCCACCTGTTTGAGCCCTTCAACCGCCTGGGCATGGACAGCGAGGGCATTGCCGGCACCGGCATCGGCCTGGCCATCGTGCAGGCGTCGGTGCGGCACATGGGTGGCACGGTGCAGGTCCACAGCCAGCCCGGCCAGGGCAGTTGTTTTGAGGTCTGCCTGCAGGCCACCACAGCGCAGCGGCAAAGCCACAACGGGGGCGCTCGCAGTGTTTCCGCAAATACGTCTACAAAGACATCCACGGGGACCGCCACAAGCACCACCACCACAAGCACCACCACGCTGCTGCCGCAGCCCGTGCCGGCGGCGGGTGGGCGTTTGTTGTACATCGAGGACAACGAGGTCAACCTGCTCATCGTCAGCGAGTTGGTCAAGGGCCGCAGTGACATCCAGTTCAGCGCCGCTGAGGACGGCGCCAGCGGCCTGGCCGCTGCCCAGGCGCTGCAGCCCGACCTGATCCTGCTGGACATGCACCTGCCCGACATGGACGGCCATGCCGTGTTGCGCCAGTTGCGTGCCAACCCGGCCACAGCGGGCATCCGCTGCATCGCCCTCAGCGCCAACGCCATGCCCGACGACATCCGCAATGCCCGCCACAACGGCTTTGATGATTACTGGACCAAACCGCTGGACCTCAAAGTGTTCATGCGCGCACTCGACCGCTTGTTTGGCCTGGTGCAGGCTTGACCAGTGGTCAAGCCGCAAATCCAGGCGCCCGTGCTAACCTTTAAAGTGAGGGGACAGCCCATGCCACCCAGGAGCCCCCACTGACTGATCGCCCGCTCTGGCCCCGCCTGTCACAGCTGGACCGCACCGCGCTTGACATCGGATTTGCGCTCACCCCCGCCCACCGGCAACAGGTGGCGCAGGCACAGATGCGCCGGGTCTTGCTGCACACCCGGGTGGGTACGGTGGCGGCATCGGTGTTTGCGCTGCTGTTGGCGCTGTACCTGGTCCAGCGGCCTGGCGGCAGCATCAGCGCAGGTGAGGTGCAAGCCTGGTTGGCGCTCAAGCTGGTGGTGGCGCTGGCCCGCGTCGTGATGGGCGCGGCGTGCGCGCGGCTGGGTGTGGCCAGCACGGCCAGCGCGCCGTGGCAACACGCCACCCTGGCCCTGCTGTTGCTGGACGGCGCCATCTGGGGCCTGGCCGGTTGGTGCCTGGTGGGCCAGTCGGTGCCACTGGCCGCGCTGGGCATGGCGGCGCTGGACGGTGTGGCCTGCGTGGCCACCTTTGGCCTGCAGGTGCGGCTGGCCGCCACCGCCGCTTATGTGCTGCCCATCTTGTTGCCCATGGCGGTGGGGCTGGTGCTGCGGGGTGACGACATGGCCTACTTTGCCAGTGCCGGCCAAGTGATCCTGGCGCTACTGGTGCTGCGCACCGCGCGGGTGTCATCACGCCAGGTGTTGCTGGCCACCTTGCTGCAATTGCAGGCTGAACAATTGATGGCCCAAAAAGACGCCGCCCTGGCCCTGGCGCGTGAGCAGATTGCCGAGCGCAACCGCTTCTTGGCCAAGGTCAGCCATGAGCTGCGCACCCCGCTGCACGGCATGTTGGGCCTGGCGCGGCTGCTGCACGGCACGGCGGCTGACCCACTGGCCGCGCGCCGGCTGGGCCTGATCACCGTGTCGGGCAACCAGTTGCTGGAGCTGATCAACGACTTGCTGGATGTCTCACGCATCAACGCCGGCCACTTTGTGCTGCACCGCCAGCCGTTTGACCTGACGGCCCAGCTGGCCCAGGTGGCTGATCTGTTCCAGCTGCGGGCGGCCGACAAGGGGCTGGCCTTCAGCCTCGTCAACCACCTGCCCCAGCCCTGCTGGGTGGACGGCGACGCCGCCCGCCTGCAGCAAGTGCTCAATAACCTGCTGGGCAATGCCGTCAAGTTCACACCGCAAGGGGGCATCGTGCTGGACGTGGGCCCGGGCGACTGCCCGGACCAGGTGCGCCTGACGGTGCGTGACAGCGGCGACGGCATCAGCGATGCCGACCAACTGCGCATCTTTGCGCCATTCCAGCAAGCCGGCGCCGAGCGGCCGACCGACGGTGTGGGCCTGGGCTTGACCATTGCGCGCGAGATTGCGATTGCGATGGGCGGTGACATCAGCGTGCGCAGCCAGGCCGGCCAGGGCGCCAGCTTCACCGTGCTGGCCCGCCTGCCACCGGTGCCGGTGGAGCGCTGGCCCGCCGCGCCGCTGCAAACCCTGCCAACACTGCCCGCCCTGCCCGAGTTGCCGGGGGCGGTGGCCGGTGGTGGGCTGCCCGGCCTGGTGCTGGTGGCCGAGGACGACGACACCAACGTGCTGATCGCCTTGGGTTTCTTGCAAAGCCTGGGGGTGCGCTGCGAGGCGGTGCCTGACGGCCAACAGGCGCTGCAGCGGGCGCTGCAAACCACCAACAGGCCTGATCTGGTGCTGATGGACTGCCGCATGCCGGTGCTGGACGGCCTGGCCGCCACCCGTGAAATCCGCCGCCAGGAGCAGGCGCTGGGCCTGCCGCGGCTGCCCATCATCGCGCTCACCGCCACCGCCACCAGCGCTGACCGCACCGCCTGCCTGTTGGCGGGCATGGACAGCGTGATCACCAAGCCCTTCACGCTGGACGAGTTGGCGCTGGCGCTGCGCAGCGCGGGGCCTGGCGGGCAAGGGCTGGGCCACAACCGTGCGGTGGGGGCGGCGGGCTGAGCCCGGCAGCGCCACGGCGTCCACCAGTTGCAGGTCAGGGTGCCAGGTGTCCACCATAAAACCGTACAGCGCATGCTGGGCCGCAAACCAGGTGCGCTCGGCGGCCACCACGTCAAAGGTCAACACGCTGTGCGGCAGGCCGCCCGCGTGGGCCAGTGGCACTTGCTGGCCGGCGCCCAACAGGTCAGCAAACCCGAGGCCGCGGTAGATGCGGATCAGCGCCGCGCTGCGTGCGCCAATCACCAACCAGCGGATCTGGCTGGCCACGGCATACAGGTAACAGGCCTTGATCAGCATGGGCCGCACCAGTGCATCAGCGCCGGGCTGGATGGCCAGCCGGGTGATCTCGGCCCGGGCCGCGTTGGCCAGATGCGGCGGCAGGCTGACGCTGGCCTCAATCTGCAGCGGCTGCGGATGGCTGCGCTGGATGCGCGCTGTGCCCACCACCGCGCCAGTGGCCTTGTCGCGGCACACCAGCACCACCGTGCCGGGCAGGCGGTCAATCGCGTCGGGTTGGCCCAGCGCAGCGGCTTGCGCGGCCGGCATGTCGGGCAGGTGGTGGCCGTAGGCTTGTGCGCGCAAGGCACTGGCGTGTTGCAAGTCGGCCTCGCGGCGGGCGATCTGCACTGAAAAACTCAAGGCGGCGGTGCTCATGGGGGGCTGTGTCCTGGTGTTGTGGGGGCCAGCCGCCACACCGGCGCCGGCTGGGCCAGGCCAGCAAGTGCGCCGGCATGGCCTGGGTCAAAAGGGGTCTGGATGGCTTGAACGCTGCCATGCACACGGATCGTTAGCATGCAGTGCAACAAAATGTACTGCGTGCTGAACAACGGCCGGATCGCAAGGTATCTGTGGTGTGTCTAGCGTGCAAAAGTACTGGTTTTGAAGCGGGCCGATGGCGCAGCGCTACAGTGCGGCGCCCAACCCCTGCGCGGCCTGCCGCCGCCACTGCCTTGCATGCCTGCTGCCAAATCCACTGCCCGCCGCAAGACCGCGCTCGCTGCCGCCGGCACCACCCCCCCTCTGCTGCTGTGGCTGGGCCTGGCCGGGCTGGTGCTGGTGCTGGACCAGATCACCAAAACCCTCGTCATGGGCCAGTTTGCGCTGGGCGACAGCCTGACGGTGACCAGCTACTTCAACCTGGTGCGGGCCCACAACGCCGGTGCAGCGTTTTCGTTTCTGGCCAGTGCGTCAGGCTGGCAGCGCTGGTTTTTTGTGGGCCTGGGCGCGGTGGCGTCCACCGCCATCGTCTGGATGCTGCGCAAGCACCCGGGCCAGCGCCTGTTCTGCACGGCGGTCAGCTTGATTTTGGGCGGCGCGCTGGGCAATGTGATCGACCGCCTGCTGCACGGCCATGTGGTGGATTTTTTGCAGTTCCACACGGCGCTGCTGGCGCCCATGTTCCCGGGCGGTTATTTCCCCAGTTTCAACGTGGCCGACAGCGCCATCACGCTGGGCGCCGTCTTGCTGATCGCCGATGAACTGTTGCGGGTGCGGCGTGCTGCCTGACCCTGCGCCGGCACCTGCGTCCGAGCCCGGCAGCTTGGGCCCGGCCTTGCGCACCCTGCGCCTGGCCGACCCGCTGCGCTGGCTGGCGCTGGGCTGGCGCGATTTCATCCGCTGCCCCGGCATCGGCCTGTTTTATGGCGGCTGCTTCATGGCCATGGGCTGGCTGCTGATGCTGGTGTTCCAGCAAGCGCCGGCCTATGTGCTGGCGCTGTCGGCCGGGTTTTTGCTGACCGGGCCCATTTTCTGTCTGGGCCTCTACCAGGCCAGCCGCCACCTGGAGCGCGGTGAGCTGCCTGACCTGGGCGATTCATTGCTGGCCTGGGACCAGCGCGCCGGCACCTTGGCCATCTTCGGTTTTGTGCTGCTGGTGCTGGAGCTGTTGTGGGGCCGCGCGTCGCTCATCGTGTTTGCGCTCAGCTTCGACGGCATGCCCGATTTCAAAGGCTCGTTACAGGCGCTGGTCAACCCGGAAAACCTGGAATTCATTGCGGCCTACCTGCTGGTCGGCGGGCTGTTTGCCGGGCTGATCTTTGCCATCAGCGTGGTGTCCATCCCGATGATCCTGGACCGCCAGACCGACGCCATCAGCGCTGGCCTGACCAGCCTGCGCCTGGTGCTGTCGCAGCCACTGGTGATGCTGGTGTGGGGCGCGCTGATCTCGACGTTGGTGCTGCTGGCCATGCTGCCCTGGTTTGCCGGCCTGCTGGTGGTCGGGCCGGTGCTGGGCCATGCGTCGTGGCATGCCTACCGGGCGGCGGTGGCGGACTGATTGACTGCATGAATGACTGAGCGGCTAGAGTCCGCCCGGTCCGGGCGCCGCCTGGTTGCAAAGCCCCCACCCGTGACTGCACCCCTGTTCCACCTGTTTTTGCTGCGCCGACGGCTTGTTGCCACTGTGTCGGTGGCGCTGCCACTGGCACTGTCTGCATTGTCTGCACTGCTCAGCACCACCCTGCCCGCCCACGCCGGCCTGCCCGAGGTGGTGGCTGCGGCCAAACCAGCGGTAGCCGCCGTGGGCATTTACAACGCCCTCAGCAGCCCGCGTTTCACCTTCCGCGGCACCGGTTTTGCGGTGGGGGATGGCCGTTTGCTGATCACCAATTTCCACGTGCTGCCCGAGGACACGGCCGAGCTGCAGCAGCTCACCCTGCAAATTGGCGGCAACCGCGCCGGCGGCCAGGACGCTGCGCCAGAGACCCGCAAACTCACCGTGCTGCAGACCGACAAGGTGCATGACCTGGCGCTGCTGCAGCTCAGTGGTGAGCCCCTGCCGGCGCTGGCGCTGGACGCTGCGGGTGCGGCGCGTGAGGGCCAATCGGTGGCCTTCATCGGTTTCCCCATCGGCAGCGTGCTGGGGTTTTCGCCGGTCACACACCGGGCCATCATCTCGTCGATCACGCCATTTGTGCTGCCACCACCCACCGCCCGCCAACTGGATGCGGCCGCCGTGGCCAGGCTGCGCCAGGGCATTTTTGACATCCTGCAACTCGACGGCACCGCCTACCCCGGCAACAGCGGTGGCCCGCTGCTGGACGCCGACAGCGGCAAGGTGGTGGGCGTGGTCAACATGGTGCTGGTCAAGAG
>JAYVLI010000278.1:0-21229 GCA_043759535.1 Betaproteobacteria bacterium
GCCAGGAGCGCCACTGCACGCCGTAGACCGGGCCAAGGTCGCCATCGGGCTTCGCCCACTCGTCCCAGATCGTCACGCCGCGTTCCTGCAGCCAGCGGGCGTTGCCGTCGCCGCGCAGGAACCACAGCAGTTCCATGATCACGGCCTTGAGGAAAACCTTCTTCGTGGTGATCAGCGGAAAACCTTCGCCGAGGTCGAAGCGCATCTGGTGGCCGAAGACACTTTTCGTGCCGGTGCCGGTGCGGTCGCCCTTGGTCACGCCATGTGTAAACACCTGGCGCATCAGGGTTTCGTATTGGTTGCGGACGGGGCGGGTGGGCTGGGTCGGGCTGGTGGCGCTTGGTGGATTGGTCACGTCAATACGCTCCGAAAAGGGTGTCTAGCGCATCGCCAACGGTGTCGCGCTGGGTGTCAGCTCGGCCCACCGGGCGCTTGAGCAGGCTGGCCGGCACGGGTGCCAGCGCAGCGGTGTCCAGCACCAGCGGCTCACCGTTGACCTGCAACAAGGGGTTCAAACTGCCGGCCAGCGGGCCAAAGCCTTTTGGGTTGCGCAGGGGGATCACCACGCGTGTGGCCAGCGGCCCGAGATGGTCGTTTTGAACATCCAGCACGAATGGGGTGTGCATGCGTTCTGGGGCATATGGGTTGGCATAGATGTCGAAGCGCGCCATGGCTCAGGCGGCGTCTTGCTCGGTACCCGTGCCGCTGGAGGGGTCAGTGGTTTGCTGCAGATCCGATCGCATGAAGGTGCGGTAGCGGTCAGAGAACAGGCCCTCACGTTCAATGCGGGCGTTGTAGTGGGCTATTGCCTCGGCGTTGTCGTGCTTCCAGCGCTGCCAATGCTGGCGCAGCACTTCTTCGGTCAGCAAAGCGTCCACAGTTTGCGAGATGTTCAAGCCCATCTCGCGCGCCAGATCCAGCACTTTGCTGTTGAGCGTGAGGTTGATGGCGCGTTTGGGGGCGTTGCGGATGCTGCGCATAGATGACTCCAGATCGTGCGCATGAATTATGCGCTTGGCGCAGCCTGTCGCCACCTCAACCCCCCACCCCCTCCACCCCAAACTGCATTGCCGCCAGCCTGGCATACAGCCCACCGCGCGCCACCAACTCATCGTGGTTGCCGATGTCGTTGATGCGGCCGGCGTCCATCACCACAATGCGGTCAGCCTGTTTGACAGTGGCCAGCCGGTGGGCGATGACCAGGGTGGTGCGGCCGCTCATGGCCGATTCGAGCGCGGCTTGCACCATGCGCTCACTCTCGGCGTCCAGTGCGCTGGTGGCTTCGTCCAGCAGCAGCAGCGGCGGGTTTTTGAGCATGGCGCGGGCAATGCTGATGCGCTGGCGCTGGCCGCCGCTCAGGCGCACACCCCGCTCGCCCAAAAAGGTGGTGTAGCCCTCGGGCAGGGCGCTGATGAAGTCATGCGCAAACGCGGCTTTGGCAGCGGCGATGACCTCAGCGTCGGTGGCGTCGGGCTGGCCGTAGCGGATGTTTTCGAGTGCGCTGGTGGAAAAAATCGTGCTGTCCTGCGGCACGATGCCCACCCGGCGGCGCAAGTCGGCCAGCGCCACTTGCTGCACCGGCAAGCCGTCCACCGCCACGCTGCCGCTGCTGGCGTCGTAAAACCGCAGCAGCAGCTGGAACACCGTGCTTTTGCCCGCGCCACTGGGGCCGACGATGGCCACCGTCTCGCCCGGCGCCACCTGCAGCGAGAAGTCGCGCAGCGACGGCAGCGTGGGGCGTGACGGGTAGTGGAAGGTGACATGGTCCAGGCTGACCGATGAGCCCGCAGCGGTGGCCGGCAGCGCGCGTGGTGCCACCGGGTCGGCCACCGGCGACACGGCGGCCAGCAACTCCATCAGCCGCTCGGTGGCGCCGGCGGCGCGCAGCAAGTCACCGTACACCTCACTCAACACCGCCACGCTGCTGACCAGGATGATCACAAACACCACGGTTTGCCCCAGATGGCCAGCGGTGATGCGCCCGGCCGCCACCGCTTGGGTGCCCTGGTACAGCCCCCACAGCAGCGCGCCAAAGGTGGCGGTGATGATGAAGCCCACCAGCAGCGACCGCACCCGGGTGCGCTTGACCGCCACATCAAACGCGGCCTCAGTGGCTTTGTCGAAGCGGGCTGCCTCGCGCTGCTCCTGGCCGTAACTTTGCACCACCGGCACGGCATTGAGCACCTCGGCGGCAATGGCGCTGGAATCTGCCACCCGGTCTTGACTCGCCCGGCTGAGCTTGCGCACCCGGCGGCCAAAGTACAGGCTGGGCAACACCACCAAAATCAGGATGCCCAGCACCTGCGTCATCACGTAGGGGTTGGTGATGATCAACATCAACATGGCGCCCGCGCCCATCACCGCGTTGCGCAAGCCCATGCTCAAGCTGCTGCCCACAACGGTTTGCACCAGCGTGGTGTCGGTGGTCAGGCGGCTCAACACCTCGCCCGACGCGGTGATCTCAAAAAACGCCGGGCTTTGCCGCACCACATGGGCGTACACCGCGTTGCGCAGGTCGGCTGTCACCCGCTCACCCAGCCAGGTGACGGCATAAAACCGCAGGGCCGAGAACAGCCCCAGCCCGGCGCCCACGCCAAACAGCGCCAAAAAATGGCCTTGCAGCGCCATCAACCTGGCGTTTGGGTCAGCCGCCACCACGCCCTGGTCGATCAGCGATTTCAGCGCGATGGGGAACAACAGCGTGCTGACCGCCGCCAGCACCAAAAACACCAGCGCGGCGGCAATGCCCCAGCGGTAAGGCCGCAAGAACGGGCCCAGGCCTGACAGCGAGCGGGGCGTGGTGGAGGCAGGACGGTTGGTGGGATTGGCCATATTGGCAGTGTAGGTGGCGCTTCGGGAAGACCCTTTGAATTGCCAGCCTAAACAACTACTGCCTACGCAATGTTTGCATAAGCAAATACATTGCAACCCATGTCAGACCCAACCATCCCCCCGGTGCCACCTGCGGCCACTGCAGCCCCAAACCCAGCCGACCCACCGGCGCCAGTGGCCTTTTATTGCGCTGAGTCACTGCGCCCGGACACCAGCGTGGGCCTGCTGATGAAACGGGTGATGCAGTCGGTGCTGCTGCAGGTGGACCGCAAACTGGCCGTGCATGACCTGACCCACGCCCAGTGGATGCCGCTGTACAAGCTGGCGCGCGGTGAGTGCGCCACCATGGCCGCGCTGGCGCGTGACCAGGCGCTGGACCCCGGCGCCATGACCCGCGCACTGGACCGGCTGGAGGCCAAAGGCCTGCTGCGGCGTGAGCGGTCAGTGCAAGACCGGCGCGTGGTGCAACTGGTGCTGACCGACGCCGGGCGTGAGGTGTCGCAGCATGTGCCGGCGGTGTTGTCCGAGGTGCTCAACGCCCACCTGGCCGGTTTTTCTGAAGCCGAATGGTTGCTGCTGATTGGCCTGCTGCAGCGCATGGCTGGCAACGGTGACGCGCTGCGCGACCCGCCTGCCCAGGCCGCCCAAGCCACCCAAACCGCCAAGCCTGCCCACAAGGATGCCGCATGATTGCCTTCTCCCGCCCCGTGCTCACCGTGCTGGTGATGCAAGCCGTGGCTGCCCTGTCCGCCGTGGTGCTGCTGGTCGGCTGCGCCACACCCGGCAGCCTGCCCGCACCGCTGGCGCTGCTGCCCGCACCTGCCGCAGGTTTGCCGCTGGACAGCAACACGGCCTTTCCAGACGCCCAGTGGTGGCAGGCGCTGGGTGACCCGGCGCTGGACGCGCTGGTCAACCAGGCCCTGGCCGGCCAGCCCAGCCTGGCCGCCGCAGCAGCCCGCCTGGCGCGCGCCAGCGCCGGGCTGGACGCCACCCGTGGCGCCCAAGGCCCACAAGCCGGCGCTGGGCTGGACGTGACCCGCCAGCACTACACCGCGCGTGGCCTCTACCCACCCCCGCTGGGCGGCGCCACCAAGACCAGCGCCAACCTGCAGTTCAATGGCAGCATCGAGCTCGATTTTTTTGGTCAACATACTGCCGCGCTGCAAACCGCACTGGGCCAGCAACAAGCTGCCCGGGCCGACCTGCAAGCCGCCCGGGTGCTGCTGGCGTCCAACGTGGCACGGGCCTGGGTGGGCCTGGCCAGGCTGGCCGGCCTGCGTGACATTGCCACCCGCACCCTGGCCCAGCGCCAGGCGCAACTGGGCCTGACCCAACAGCGGGTGCAAGCCGGCCTGGACACGGTCGTCGAGCAGCGCCTGGCCGAGGGCAGCCTGCCCGATGTGCGGGCGCAAATTGAGGCCCTGAACGGCCAGATGGCGCTGGCCCGCCACCAACTGGCGGTGCTCAGCGGCCAGGCACCACAAGCGCTGGCGGGCATCACGCCCAGCCTGACCGCCCTCAAAGCCCTGCCGGCGCCGCAGCGGGTGGGTGCTGACCTGCTGGGCCGGCGCGCCGACGTGGTGGCCGCCCGCTGGCGGGTGGAGGCTGCCGCGCAAGACGTGGCGCTGGCCCGCACCCAGTTTTATCCCGACATCAACCTGGTGGGTTTCATCGGCCTCAACGCCCTGGGCCTGGACCGCTTGCTGGCGCTGCCCAGCCGCAACATCGGCGTGGACCCGGCGCTGCGCCTGCCGTTGTTTGACGGTGGCCGGCTGCGCGCCAACCTGCGCGGCAAAGCGGCTGAAGCCGACGCGGCGGTGGCGGCCTACAACGGCGCCGTGCTGGACGCCGCGCACGCCGTGGCCGACGCCGCTGCGCTGCTGCAATCGCTGGCGCGCCAGCAGGCCGAGCAGGCGCAGGCGCTGGCCGCCGCTGAATCGGCGTATGACCTGTCGCTGCAGCGCTACCGCGCTGGCCTGGGCACCCAGCTGCTGGTGCTGGCGGCGGAGTCGGGTGTGCTGGCCCAGCGCAGCCAGGCCGCCGAGGTGCTGGCCCGCACGCTGGACACCCAGGTGGCGCTGATGCAAGCGCTGGGGGGCGGTTGGCAGGACACGCCGATTGCCACGGCCCAGGCCATCGCCGAGACAAGCGCCCAAACCACGGCCCAAGCCACCACACAAATCCCCGCCGCCGCCCGCTGAGCGCCGCACGCCACACCCCACATTCCCCAACTTTTCCAAACCATCCCATGTCCGAACCCCTTGCGACCAACCTACCGGCAGCGGCGAAACCTGAAACCAAGCCGTCCCCCATCAACCCGCGCCGCAAAGCCCTGGGCCTGATCGCCCTGGCCGTGCTGCTGGCCGGTGCCGGCTACGGCGCTTATTGGGCGCTGGCGCTCAACCATGTTGAATCCACCGACAACGCCTACGTCAACGGCAATGTGGTGCAGATCACACCGCAGGTGGCCGGCACGGTGGTGGCCATCCTGGCCGATGAGGCTGACCGGGTGGCCGCCGGCCAGCCGCTGGTCAAGCTGGACGCGGCAGACGCCCGCGTGGCGCTGGACCAGGCCACCGCGCAACTGGCGCAAACCGTGCGCGAGACCCGCACCCTGTTTGCCAACAACGCCACCTTTGGTGCCCAGATCAACCTGCGCCAGGCCGAGCTGGCACGCGCCCAAACTGAGGTGACCCGGGCGCAGGACGACGTCAACCGCCGCGCCCCGCTGCTGGCCAGCGGCGCCGTGGGCAAAGAGGAATTTGCCCACATGACGGCCCAGCTGGCCACCGCCAAAAACGCGCTGCTGGCAGCGCAGTCAGCCGTGGCGGCCGCGCGTGAATCGCTCACCTCCAACCAAAGCCTGACCGACAACACCAGCATCGCCCAACACCCCGGTGTGCAAAAAGCGGCCGTGCGGGTGCGTGAGGCGTTTTTGACGCTGCGCCGCGCTGACCTGCCGGCCCCGCTGGACGGTGTGGTGGCCAAGCGCAGTGTGCAAATTGGCCAGCGGGTGGCGGCCGGCACCCCGCTGATGACGGTGGTGGCGCTGGACAAGCTGTGGGTGGACGCCAACTTCAAAGAGGGCCAGCTCAAGAACTTGCGCCTGGGCCAGCCGGCCCGCCTGACAGCCGATGTGTATGGCCAAAAAGTGGTCTACCACGGCCGCATCAGCGGCCTGGGCGCGGGCACCGGCGCGGCATTTGCGCTGCTGCCGGCGCAAAACGCCACCGGCAACTGGATCAAGGTGGTGCAGCGGGTGCCGGTGCGCATCACACTGGACCCAAAAGAGCTGGCCACCAACCCGCTGCGGTTGGGCTTGTCGATGGAGGTGGCCGTGGATGTGGCGGATGTGACCGGTAACACCCTGGCCGACAGCCCACGCAGCCAACCGGTGGCCCAGACCGCCGTGTTTGAGGTGCTCAGCCAGGCCGCAGACGCCGAGGTGGCGCGGGTGGTGCAAGCCAACGTGGCGGGCCGGGCGGCTGTATTGCCAGCCACGGCTGCGCTGAAATCTGCCGAACACCCCGCCCGACAGCCCGCAAAACAGCCCGCCAGCGCCACATTGGCCGCCCGCCAGGCGCACTGACATGGCCACCGCAAGCGCGCTGGTGGACCACCCGCCGCTGCAGGGCAGCGCCCGGGTGCTGGGCACCGTGGCCTTGTCACTGGCCACCTTCATGAACGTGCTGGACTCGTCGATTGCCAACGTCTCCATCCCGTCCATCGCCGGCAACCTGGGTGTCAGCCCGGGCCAGGGCACCTGGGTGATCACCAGTTTTGGCGTGGCCAACGCCATCGCGCTGCCGCTCACCGGCTGGTTGACCCAGCGTTTTGGCGCGGTGCGGCTGTTTGTCACCAGCGTGTTGTTGTTTGTGCTCAGCTCGTGGTTGTGTGGGCTGGCCACCTCACTGGAGATGCTGGTGGCCGGCCGGGTGCTGCAAGGCCTGGTGGCCGGGCCGATGATCCCGCTGTCGCAAACCCTGCTGCTGGGCACCTACCCGCGCAGCCAGGCCGGCAAGGCGCTGGCTTTTTGGGGGGTCACCACACTGGTAGCGCCGGTGGTGGGGCCGCTGCTGGGCGGCTGGATCACCGACAACATCTCGTGGCCGTGGATTTTTTACATCAACATCCCCGTGGGCCTGGCCGCTGCCGGGGTGACCTGGGCGCTGTACAAACACCGCGAATCACCCATCCACAAATTGCCGATTGACCGGGTGGGCCTGGGCCTGCTGGTGCTGTGGGTGGGGTCCATGCAACTGGTGCTGGACAAGGGCAAGGAGCTGGACTGGTTTGCCTCGCCGCTGATCATCGGCCTGGCTGTTGCTGCGGTGGTGGGGCTGGCGGTGTTTTTGGTGTGGGAGCTGACCGACGCCCACCCGGTGGTGGATTTGCGCCTGTTTGGCCGCCGTAACTTCACCTTTGGGGTGTTGGCCACGTCGGTGGGTTACGGGCTGTTTTTTGGCAATGTGGTGCTGCTGCCGCTGTGGCTGCAGCAGTGGATGGGCTACACCGCCACCAACGCCGGCATGGCGCTGGCGCCGGTGGGGCTGCTGGCCATCCTGCTGACCCCGCTGGTGGGCAAGAAAGTGACGGTGTGGGACCCCCGCTGGATGGCGTCGATCGCGTTTGTGATCTTTGCCGTGGTGATGTGGATGCGTTCGGGCTTCACCACCTCCACCGACATGGCCCACATCCTGGTGCCCACGGTGCTGCAAGGCGCGGGCATGGCGCTGTTTTTCATCCCGCTCACCACCGTCAGCCTGTCGGGGCTGGACCCAAGCCGCCTGCCCGCCGCCGCAGGCCTGAGCAACTTTGTGCGCATCACCGCCGGCGCCATGGGCACGTCCATCACCACCACGCTGTGGGAGAGCCGTGCTGCCATGCACCACGCCCACCTGGCCGAGCGGCTGCAGCAGGGTGACCCGGCACTGATGGACGCGCTGGGGGGCTTGGGCCGCGCCGGGCTGAGTGACGCCGCCGCGCTGGCCCAGGTCAACCGGCTGATCGACCAACAGGCCTTCACCCGCGCTGCGGACGATATCTTCCTGGCCTCGGCGCTGATCTTCTTGCTGCTGATCAGCCTGATCTGGCTCACCCGCCGGCCACCGCGCCTGGCGCCGGGCGCAGCGGCGGTGGACACGGGTGGCGCGCACTGAGCTTGCGCAGGGCCCGCGCTGCAGCGCAAGCAGTGACCCGCCGCAAACCACACACTTGATGGGCGGCTGTGGGCTTTTTGCGTCCCACCCGGTGGGGGCTTTGTGGTCGAATCATGGCAACTTGACGCACACGCCATGACGCCTGAATCCCGTGCCCTGACCCCACCCGACGCCGCAGTCCAACACCTGCGGCAACGCCGCTGGGCCTTGACCGCAGCCACCACCGGCGCGGTGGGCCTGGGCGCCATGCTGGGCCACGGTTTGCAGCAATCTCTGGCGCAGGCCCTGCCCACCGGCTGGCACGGTGTGCTGGCGGCACTGGGTGGCGCGGTGGTGGCGGCGGTGTTGGTGCCGCTCAGCGGCTGGGCGGCGTTGCGCATCGCGGCCCCGGCGCTGCCGGCCAAAGCGGGTGCTGCCGTGCCGCGCCGGTCGGCCCTGGCGCTGGTCAAATCCTTGCGGTCGGCGGCCAAGGCTGACGTCCCCAGCGCAAAAGCACCCAACCCGGCGCCCGACGCCCAAGCCGCAGCCCGCGACACCCTGACCGGCGCCTACACCCAGCTGCACTTTGTGGCAGCGGCGGATCGGGAGTGGTCACGCATCCGTCGCCACGGTGAAGACGCCACGCTGCTGATGGTGGACGTGGACCACTTCAAGCGCCTGAATGATGAACACGGCATGCCGTGTGGTGATGCGATGTTGGTCGAGATCACCCGCCAATCGTCCGCCACCCTGCGCCAATACGATTTGCTGGCGCGGTTTGGCGGCGGTGTGCTGGTGGTCTACCTGCCGCACACCGATTTGTTGGGCGCACTGGACGTGGCTGAGCGCATCCGCGAGCGGGTGGTGGGCCTGCGCCTGACCTGGCAGGGCAAAAAGGTCAAGGCCACCGTCAGCGTGGGGGTGGCCGGCATCGGCCCAGCCCATGCCGCGCTGGATGCGGTGATTGCCGACGCCGGCGCCGCGCTGCGCGAGGCCAAAGCGGCCGGCCGTAACTGCGTGCGCGCCGCGCCCATCCCGCCCAAGCACAACCACAGCCCGGTGCGGTCCACAAACTGAAGGCCCCACGCTTGGCGCTGCGCTCTGGCGCTGCCCCCCAAGGGGGCGTTGCCCGCCTTGGGGCGGCCCGGCGGCGGGCTGACGGCCCCCACGCTTGTCGCTGCGCTCTGGCGCTGCCCCCCGAGGGGGTGCGGCCCGCCTTGGGGCGGCCCGGCGGCGGGCCAGTCGCTCCGGTTCAGCCGCCCAGCCGCAGCGGTTGCGCCCGGCCGGTCATCTCCAGGTAGCCCAGGCCGACGCGGGCGCTGCGTTCATCCAGCAGCTCGGCCAGGCCCTCCCAGTACACCGTGCCCACCGAGGCGCGGCTGTCCAGTTCTTGGGCATCCAGCAAGGCCCGCAGCACAAACGCACCTACGGGTGTGCTGATGCGCCACTGCACCGGGTAACGCGCGCCGGTGGCCGGGCTGGCCCAGTGCCGCAGCGGGGTGAACAACACCTCGTCAGGCCCGAAGTTGCGTGTTGCGCCACCCGGCGGCCGGTGGCTGCCGCCGGCCCAGACCACGCTGCCATCAGCGCTGCCGCCGGCACTGGCACCCGCACGGCGCAGCACAAACGCGGTCAGCGCGCCGCCGTCGGCCAGGTTGATGCCGATCCAGTCCCAGCCGGTGGCGCCGTTGCTGCCAGTCTCCAGCAGGCTGTCACTCCATTCATGGTCCAGCCAGCCCCGCCCGGCCAGGGCCAGGCGCTGGCCGGTGCGGGACAGCTGGGCCTGCACCTGAAGTTGCGGTTGCGTGGTGTAGTGGCTTGCCTGGTCGGGCTGCGGGCCTTTGCGGGAATAACCGGCCACGCCTTGCAGCAGCACCGGCTGGCTGGGCTGCAGTTGCAGGGCCAGCGTGAAACCGGCCTCAGGCGCGGCCAGCAGGGCGTGGTGGCTGCCATCAGCGTCACGCCGCAGTGACCAGCGGCCCAGCGTCACGGCGGTGTCGGCACGTTTGGCATGGGCTTCAGGCCCGGTTTCGTCACCCGACCAGCGGGCAATGCGCTGGGCGTGGTGGTGGGTCTGGCCAGCCACGTCGGTGATGGCGGCATGGGCCATCAGCAGATGTTGAGGCGTGAACCGGCTGCGTGCTGTGCTGCCAGGCGCATTGCTCAGCGGCCCGACGCGGCTGCGGAAAAACGTGATCTGGAAACCGAACAGCGGGCGGCCCGCATCAGCAGCCGCACCCACAGCCGCCACAGCGCTGCTGGCACCACCCGCAGCTGCCGCCTGCAGCCAACCGGTGGCGTACCACCATTCAATCTGCGCCCCGGGGTGGGCGCCGTGGTCACGTGGGAATTGCAGCCGGCGGCCGGCCGAGATGGTGTCGTCACCCACCGGCACGGCTGCAGCGGTGGCTGGCGCCAGTGCAGCGGCGGCGGGCGCCAGTGCAGCGCCGGCCAGCCCGGCGTGCAGCAGCGCCCGCCGTTGCTGCCCTTGCAGCGACATCAGTGGATCAAGCCGTTGCACAACGCTCACCAATCCTCCTTGACCGCCAGCACGGCCGACCGCCCGGCGGCGCGGCGAGCCGACCACAACGCAGTGGCCACACCGGCCGCCAGCACCGTGCCGGCCAGCAGCGCCAGGCGGGGCACAGGCACCATCAGCGGCATGGTCCAGTGGAAGCTTTGCGGGTTGACCACCTTGACCAGCACCAGCGCCATGCCCAGCCCCAGCAGCAGGCCGATCAGCGTGCCGGCCAGCAGCCAGGCGGCCGATTCCAGCCCCACCAGCGCCACCACCTGGCGCCGCGTCAACCCCAGGTGGGCCAGCAGGCCAAACTCCTTGCGCCGTGCCAGCACCTGGGCCGACAAGCTGGCCGCCACGCCCACCAGCCCCACGCTGATGGCCACTGCCTGCAGGTAGTAGGTAACGGCAAAACTGCGGTCAAAAATTTTCAACGACAAGGCCCGCAGCGACGCGGTGCTGGCGGTGTCCAGCGGCAGGTCAGGGCCGGCGGCCTGCTTCACTGCAGCCTCTACCGTGGCGGGTGCGGCGCCCGGCGCCAGCCACAGCGCCAGGTCGTTGATGCGGGCGTCCCCGGTCAGGCGCTGGTAGTCGGCGCTGTCCATCGCGATGGCGCCAAACTGGCGGGCGTAATCACGCCAGATGCCGCGTATTTGCACGGTGATGGCTTGTGGCTGACCGGGCTTCAAACCCAGCGGCAGTTGGATGTTGTCACCCACCCGCCAGCCGTACAACGCCGCTGCGGGCTCACTGACGTAGACCGCCACTGCGCCCGGCGCCTCATCTGCCACAACAGGCGCCACCGCACCCAGCATGGGCAGGCTGCTGCCGTCTTGCCCCAGCGGCCTGGCAATCAGCACCACGGCAGGCTGCTGGGCCGAGAAACTGAGCGCCCCTTGCCGGCTGCCCACCAGCCGCGCCACACCCGGCAGCGCGGCCACACGGGCCACAAAAGCCGGTGGCAAAAAGGCTTGGTCGGCGGCGGCGGCATTGCCGGCGCTGCGGGCGTACAGGTCAGCCGGCAGGGCGCTGTCCAGCCAATCGGCCACGGCGCTGCGAAAACTGCCCACCATCACTGTGATGGCCACCGACAAGGCCAGGCTGGCCACCACCCCAGCCACGGTGGCGCTGGCGGTTTGGCGCGCAAAACGGGCCCGGCGCAGCGCCAGCAACAGCAGCGCATGTTGCGGCCGGCCCTGGCGCGCCAGCAGCGCCTGCACCAGCGCCGGCACCAGCACCACACCACCAGCCAGCAAGGCCGCCACTGCCGCATAGGCCGCCAGCGGCAGGCCACCCACCGGCGGCAGCAGCGCCAGGCCGCCCCCAGCCATCAGCAAACCAATGCCCGGCCAGACCGGCGCAGCGCCCGTGTTCAAGCCCCCCAGGCCTTTGAGTGCCAGCGCGGGTGACAAGGCCGCCGCCTGCCGCGCTGGCCACCAGGCGCCCACCGCCGCTGCGGCCACCCCCAACACACCGCAGGCCGCCAGTGCGCCCAGCGGCCACACCAGCGTGGGCGCACCACCGGCAAAGTAACCACCACCCAGGTCACCGCCCAGCAGGCGCAGCGCAGCAGCGGCCAGGCCGGCACCGGCCGCCAGGCCTAGCGCGCTGCCCAGCAGGCCCACCAGCGCGCTTTCCAGCAACACCAGGTTGCGTCGGTGGTGTGCGGCCATGCCCAGCACCCCCAACAAGGCCAAGGACGGGGTGCGCTGTGCCACCGACAGCGACACCACCGAATAGACCAAAAACCCACCCACCAGCAACGCGACCAGGGCCAGCACCCCCAGGTTGACGCGGTAGGCGCGCGACAGGTTGGACACCCGTTGCACGGCGTCATCGGCCTGGGCCCAGCGCACGCCTGCGGGCAGTGCGGATGGGCCGGTGGCCGGGCGTGGGGTGGTGTTGGTGTTGGTGGTGTTGGTATTGATGGCGCTGGTGGCACTGGTGACATTGCTGGCGTCAACGCCCGCCCGCTCAAACGCGGCCTGCCAGTCGGCCAGCACCACACCGGCTTGCAGCCGCACATCCAGCCGGCTCAAACGGCCGATGCGCGCAAACCTGGTTTGCGCGGCGGCGATGTCCAGCACCACCAGCGGCGCACCACCGGCGGCCACACTGCCGGCCACCCGCAGCGTCTGCCAGCCGCTGGCCGATTGCAGTTGCAGCATGTCGCCGGTGTTGGCGCCCAGCGCCTTGCGGGCGGCGGGATTGAGGTAGGCGGCGCCCTGGTCCAGAAAGCTGCCTGGGCCGGCATCGGCACTGGCGGCAGCGCTGGTCTTGCCGGGTGTGCTGCTGTCTGGCCGGGGCAACAAGGCCGGGGCAATTTGCCCGACGGTCAGTGCGTCCACCCCGGTCACCCGCAAGGCCACACGCGGGCCATCAGCCCCCAGCCGGCCCTGGGTGTCGATGTCCAGCACCGGACTGACCAGCGCCACCGCGGCGTCCAGCACCAGGCGGGCATACAGCGCGTCGTCCAGCCCGCCCGAGCCAGTGGCGGCCAGCACCGCATCCGGCTGGCCGTTGGCCGAGCGCAGCGCTTGCGAAAACTCACCCAGCGCCGACTCGTTGATCATCTGCACCGAGCTGGCCAGCGCCACACCCAACGCCACCGCCAACAGTGCCACACCGTGCCGCCACGGGTGGTAGCGCCATTCGGCAACAGACAAGCGGATCAGGTGGCGCCACATGCCGGCATGCTAGCGGCGCAGTGCGTTATCACTGCCCCGCAGCGGCGGCACGCTGCGCGGCTGTGGGGGTTTTTGGATTACCCCAAATGCTGGCCAAAAAACCGGAAGGTGCGGTCCCAGGCCTGCAGCGCCCACACCGGGTCGTACTGGGTGATGGCAATGCGGCCCGGGCCGATGGCGGTCTCATTGGCAAAACCGTGCTGGGCCAGATAGCGGTGGCCCTGGATGGCCACACCACCGTCGCGCAGCTTGGCCTCTACCGCGTCGGCCCCGGCGATGGGGAAAGCGCCGTCCTGCAGCGCCCAGTGCGCCATCACCGGCACCTTGATGGCGGCCGGGTTGAGGTAGTCAATCGGCGGGTGGCCATACCAGGTGACGGCAGCGTCCACCCCGGGCGCCATGGCGCTGGCCAGCAAGGTGAGCGCGCCGCCCATGCAAAAGCCGGTGACGCCCACCTTGGCGCTGCCGGCCTGCGCGGCCTTCAAGTAGGCCACCGCGCCGGCCACGTCTTGTGACGCGGCGTCAGCAAAGTCCAGCCCGGTCATCAGGTGGTGGGCTTCTTCGGCATCGACGGTGGATTTGCCGCGGTACAGGTCAGGCACCAGGGCGCGGTAGCCGGCCTGGGCCAGGCGGTCAGCCACGCCCCGGATCTGGTCGTTCAGGCCCCACCACTCTTGCAGCACCACCACGGCGGGGGCGGCGGCGCGGCTGGTCGCGTTGGTGGCAGGCTCAGCCAGATAGCCCTGCACGGTTTGCCCATCGGGGCGCTGGAAGGTGACGGTGGTGCCCATGGTGAAACTCCTGTGGTTTGCAAAGCTGCGCAGTAGAGGCCGGCGGGTGGTGTGGCGTCAAGCAACTGGGCGCCAGGTGGTGGCCAACATGGCGCTGTTGGCGGTGCCGGATGGACGCATCAGCCCGGCACGATGCCGCTGGCAGTCAAGCGCAACACCCGGTCTGCCCGCGCGGCCGCCGCGCCGGAATGGGTGACCAACAAGCAGGCCGCGCCCTGGGCATGCACTTGGGCCTGCAGCACATCCAGCATGCGCTCGGCGGTTGTTGGGTCCAGGTTGCCGGTGGGCTCGTCGGCCAGGATCAGCAGCGGTTTGTGTACCAGCGCGCGGGCCAGCGCCACCCGTTGCAACTGGCCGCCGGACAACTGCGCCGGGCTGCGCTGGCCCAGGCCGGCCAGGCCTACCGCAGCCAGCAGGCTGGCGACGCGGGCATCGTCCGGCCGGCCCAGCAGCAGCAGCGGCAGGGCGATGTTTTCGGCCACGCTGAGGTGGGGCAGCAGGTGGAAGGCCTGGAAGACAAACCCGAGCTTTTGGCGCCGCAGTTGCGCGCGTTGCGGCTCGGCCAGTTGGCACACGTCGGCACCGCCCAGCAGCACCTGGCCGGCGTCGGCGTCGTCCAGCCCGGCAATGCAGTTGAGCAGGGTGGACTTGCCCACGCCCGACTCCCCCAGCAGCGCTACAAATTCACCGGGCATCAGTTGCAGGTTGACGTTGCTGAACACGGCGGCGCCGCCGTAGGCGCGGCACAGGCCGGTGATGTGCAGCACCGCGCCGGTCGGGCCAGCTTGGGCGGTGGTAGCGGTGGCGGCGGCGGTGGTGGTCATGCTGACGCTGCCACCGGCTTGATCCACTGGCCCAACAGCGCCAGGCCGGTGGCTTGGGCGTTGGGTGCATCACAAGCCAGCACGGTGCGGCCCATGCTGCGCAGCCAGGTCAATTGGCGCTTGGCCAATTGGCGGGTGGCGGCAATGCTGGTGTCGCGCAGTTGTGCTGTCAGTGCATCACCAGCCAGCGCCTGCGCGTCCAGCGCCGCCCAGGCCTGGCGGTAGCCCACGCAGCGCAGCGCTGGCAGGCCGGGGTGCAAATCGGGCCGCTGGCGCAGGCTGCGCACCTCGTCCAGCAGGCCATCGGCCAGCATGCCATCGAACCGCTGGGCGATGCGGGCATGCAGCCACGGGCGGGACGTGGGCTCCAGCGCCAACAGCGGCAACGCCAAACCTTCGGCGCGCGACTGGCCGTGCAGCGCGCTCATCGGCTGGCCGCTGAGGGCAAACACCTCCAGCGCGCGCTGGATGCGCTGTGCGTCGGTGGCGGCCAAGCGGGCGGCGGTGATGGGGTCAATCTGCGCCAGCGCGGCGTGCAGGGCGGGCCAGCCCTCGGTGGCGGCGCGGGCGTCCAGCGCGGCGCGCAGGGTGGCGTCAGCGGCGGGCAGGGCATCGATGCCGTCGCGCAGGGCCTTGAAGTACAGCATGGTGCCGCCCACCAGCAAGGCGGTGCGGCCCCTGGCGTTGATCTCGCCGATCAGGCGCCGCGCATCGGCTACAAACTGGGCGGCTGAGTAAGCCTGCGCCGGGTCCAGCAGGTCGATCAGGTGGTGTGGCACGGCGGCGCGCTCGGCCAGGCTGGGTTTGGCGGTGCCGATGTCCATGCCCCGGTAGACCTGGGCGGAATCGACGCTGATGATCTCCAGCGGCCAGCGGGTGGCAGCGGCCATGGCCAGCGCGCTTTTGCCGGACGCCGTGGGGCCGGCCAGGGCGATGGCGTTGAGGGGTGCGGTGGTGTCCATCACACGGCCATCACCCGCTCACCATGCCGCTGCACCAGGGTGCGCGCCACCAGCACCGTCAGCATGGCCGCTGTGGCCATGGCTGCGGCAAACGGCCGCACCGTGCCGTCCAGCGCGTGGCCCAGCCACAGGCCGATGCCAAACGCCACCACGCCCAGCACAAAACCCGCCAGTGCGGATGCCATGCCCGCCGCGTGCGGAAACGGCCCCACCGACCCGGCCTGGCCGCAGGGGTTGTGCACGCCGTGGCCCAGCGCATACAGCCACACAGGCACCATCACCGCCAGCACCGACCGGGTGTCAAAAATGGCCAGCACCACCAGGCCAAGGGCTGCGGCCGCAGTCAGCCAACTGGCGCGCGCCACCGCACCGGCCAGGCCCAGTTTTGGAATCCAGCGGCGGCACAGCAGCGTGCCGGTGATGTAGGCCACCGAGCACGTACTCATCACCGCGCCGGCCTGGGTGGGCGCCAGGCCCAGCACCTTGATCAACACAAAACCCGACCCGGCCAAAAAAATGTAGATGCCGCCGTAACTGCAGCCCACCAGCACCGCCCAGGCGCGGAAAGTGGGGTTGCGCACGATGCGGCCCAACTGGCGCCAGATGGGGCGGAAGGTGGATGACTCCGCTGTGTGCGCCGGTGCGGTCTCGGGCAGGCGCAGTGCGATGAACAGCAGCACGGCCACACCCACCACGCCCATGGCCAGCACCGCCGCGCGCCAGCCCCAGCCCGACACCAGCAGCCCGGCCACCAGCGGGCTGGCCACGGCGACGATGCCCAGGCCAGTGAGCGCCCGCGCCATCACCATGGCGCCCTGGTGCGGGGCGTACAGGTCACGCACCATCGCCCGGGCGCACACCACGGCGGCTGACATGGCCGCGCCCTGCAGCGCCCGCCAGGCCACCACCGTGGCCACCTGGCCGGCCAGCGCTGCGCCCAGGCTGGCCACGCTGTACAGCGCCAGGCCCATCAACAACACCGGGCGGCGGCCGATGCGGTCGGCCACCGGGCCCCAGACGAGTTGCGCCAGGCCAAACGCCAGGATCAGCGCCGACATCGTCAACTGCACCGGCGCCATGCCGGCGTGCAGGTCAGCCGCCATGGCCGGCAGGGCGGGCAGCATCAAATCGGTGGTGATGGGCTGCAGGCCCATCAGCATGGCCAGCACCAGGGCAGCGAAGGCGGCTGATGGTGCGGCTGATTTGGCAGGTGCAGGTGTGGGTGCAGGTGCTGGTGCAGGTGTGGTTGAAGTTGCGGCTGATGTTGTGGCGGCCGGCCCAGCCGCCGTGCCCTGCGGGTCAAGCACCGCCATCAGAACCGCTCATCCGGCCGCAGATAGCGCCACTGGCCCACCGGCAGCTTGCCCAGCACCACGCTGCCAATGCGCACCCGTTTGAGGCCCAGCACCTCCAGCCCCACCAGCTCACACATGCGGCGAATCTGGCGCTTGCGGCCCTCACGCAGCACAAACCGCAGTTGGTCCTCATTGGCCCAGCTGACACGTGCGGGTTTGAGGCGCCGGCCGTCCAGCTCCAGCCCGTGTTGCAGTGCGCGCATGGCAGCGTCAGGCAGCGCGCCGTCATACAGGTGGCGCACCCGCACCAAATATTCTTTCTCCACCGCGCTGTCTTCACCGATGAGTTGCTTGGCGATGCGGCCGTCTTGGGTCAACACCAGCAGCCCGGTCGAATCGATGTCCAGCCGGCCGGCCGGCGCCAGGCCACGCACATGGCCGTGGTGGAACTTGAGCTGCACGGCGTCCTCGGCCCAGCGGTTGGCAGCGGCAAACAACACCGAGGCCGGCTGGTAACCATCCTCTGCCTGGCCAGACACATAACCGATGGGCTTGTGCAGCAGCACCGTGACACGCTGCGCCTGCTGCTGGTGGGCCAACGGGTCCACCACGATGCCCACATCAGGCAGCACCCGCTGGCCCAGCACGGCCGGTTGGCCATTGACCAGCACCCAGCCGGCCTCAATCCATTCATCCGCCTCACGGCGCGACGCCAGGCCACGCTCGGCCATCACCTTGGACAGGCGCTGGCCCTCAGCCGGGGCACCAGGCGCAGCGCCCGGGGCGTTGTTGTTCAAAGAAGTCATGGGGCGGATTGGACCATGACACGCCACCAAAGCCTGCCGCAGCTACACGTCACGCTGGTAGACGATGAAGCCCGCATGCGTGGCCACCTTGTCATACAGCAGCCGGCCGGCTGCATTGCTTTGGTGGGTTTGCCAGTACACCCGGTGGATGCCGGCCGCGCGGGCGGCGTCACACACCCCCTCAATCAAGGCCCGGCCCACACCCTGGCCACGCAGCGATTGGGTGGTGAACAGGTCTTGCAGGTAACACGTCATCTCAAGCCGGGTGGTGCTGCGGTGCATCAGGTAGTGCGTCAAACCCACCAACTGGCCGTCAACCTCAGCCACCAGGCCAAACACCGGCTCTGCCGGATCAAAAAACCGCTGCCAGGTGGCCTGGGTGATGTGGTCGGGCAGGGCGGTGGCACCGGCACGGCCATAAAACGCGTTGTAGCCGTCCCAAAGTGGCTGCCAGGCAGCCAAGTCAGTGGGCTGCACAGGGCGGATATGCACGGGTGTGGGCATGGGGTGGGTTTGGAGATTGGGTTTGGTTTGGCGTGCCGAGAGTGCGGGGTGGGCCCGGCGCAGTCAAAACATCAGAGGGCATTTTTTGCCGGGCGCTGGATAGCCGCCGCCTCAAAAAACTCGGTGTTGGAGACGTGCGCAGCACACGGCACCAGCGCCTTGACAAATGCACGTGTCTGCGGGGATTTGACGTGGTCCCAGATGGACGCCTGGTCTACCCACTGCTCAACAAACACCAGGCGGTTTGGGTCTTCAGCATCAATATGCACACCGTGTGCAATGCAACCCGACACCTGGCGTGCGCGCAGCACATGCGCCTGGCTGATGTGCAAGGCCTGCTGCAGTTTGCCGGGCACTGCAATGATGCTGCCGAGAACGATGATCATGTTATTGATTCACTTATTCTGCGGGCTTTGGAATTGCGCGCAGCGTTGCATTGAGAATTTTCTGGTCCTCAGCGTCGGCCAGGTTGTGAATGGCCTGCACCGCCTTGCTATAACTGTCCCGGTGTGTTGCCAACTGGCCCGCGGCGTAAGCCACGTTGGCAGCAACCACATGCACAAACGCTGTTTCCCAAGGCGCATTCTTTGCTGATTCAAAAAATCTGCTGGATTTTGCGTGGTAATACTGGGCTGGGTTGGGCAGCCGCAGCAGCGCGTACACATGCGCCAGCAGTTGCGCCGCATGGGCTTGGTTTCTGGCGTTGCCCACGATTTTCCAAAAGTACATTGCTGCGTGCGCCGCCTGCAGCATGTCCTCGTCTTCATCAGCGGTGCGGGTGTCTTGGTCCGCCAGTGACCAGGCATGGTTGTTGGCTTGGGCCGCCAACCGCCTTTGCCACAGTGCAGTTTCTTCGGGTGAGGGTTTGTTGGTCATGATGAATCCAGTGAGGCTGCGCGGCAACTACACCGAAAACCGGATGAGTGCCCACACCAATACGATCAATTGAAGCAGGTTGATCAACAGCGCCACTGAATGGACTTGGCGAAACCGCCGTATCGCCAGCGGCGCACTCGTTTGGATTTGCGCACCCAATTGGTCCATGGTGGGGATCAGCTTTTGGCGGAGCAGAACAACCGTCAACGCCAGCGCCGCCGCGCCGATGGCAAAGTCGGCGCGTCCCAAGCCAGCAAAGCTGACTGAGGCGCCCACGGCCGTGACAAACGCCGCCTTGTAGTAGAAGTTAAAAAAGCCGCGAATGAACCTGGCGTCCAGCGACGTGTCGTGGTCAAGCACCAGCAGCGGCAGCCCGCCCAGCAGAAAGTAGGCAGTGGTCACCAGCAGTGCCACGGTGAACAATAGAGCGGGGTAGATGGCTATTGACATGGCGTGATCGTCAGCTCACTTTTTACGACGGTTAAATTGCAGCATTGCTCAATGGTTCACGTCTTTGCCCAACACCCAGGCTATTCTTTTGTGTGCAGTTGCCACGCCGTCTTGAATTCTTTGTCTACGGGTGTCCTGTTTTGCCGCATCGGCAATCCGTCGGATAATAAAGTTTTGTTTGCCTGGCGGCAATGATTTAAATGCCTCCGCCAAACACGGCATTTCACCCGCAATCACTCGTATCTTCCACAGAAGAACCGAAGCGACTGCGAAAATTCCAAATTTGCATTTACTTGACGATCTACAAGAGCTGCAAATTCCCTTACAAGTTGGGCTATATCGTGCTCAGAAGACGCTTGAATTGCGTTGAGGCCGTTGATTATTTCTGGTAGGTGCCGTCGCGTTGCGCCTTTTATAAGGATTGGTAAAATTTGTTTTCTTGCACCCCATCGCGCGCCTAATTCTGAAGTAACGTATTGCTTTTCTTTTGCCTCCGGACTGAGTAGCACGACAAAACTCTCGGATTCAACAACTTCCTGTGCGAGCCGGTCGCTGAAATTGGAACCTGCGTCTAAGCCATAGCCCGGCACTCCTGTGCAGCGAATTCTAATTGCGCCGCAATCCATAGACGAATTCAAGAGGTGTATGAATTTCTCAGATGCATCATTGTCGTGACTGCTGTGGCATATGAACAGGTCCATTGTAGTCGCGGGTATATTTGGCTGTGCCTCCGTACCTAATTCAACTCGGGTAAGAAATTGCTCTCCTGTTAGGGTCAGGCCTCCAATGACCATCGCCATGATGAATACAACTTTGTTGTCACGATTATCTCTAAGAAATTTGACTTCATGAACGAATCCACTAGACTTCGCTTCAGATAGTCCATTTGCTACACGCTGAAAATCTCTTACTGATTCTTGAGTTTGACTTTCGGGCTCAAATCCACATTTTCCAAGTTGGATCTTCTGGAGAATTTCGCGGAGTTGCTGCATAGTTTTAAGCGTCTCTGCGCCGAATAGGATCTCCTGCTCTTTGGGATAAGTGGGAATCATCTTGTTCGATCAAATAAGTCGTCTATCTCGTCAAGGTAGAAAGCCGCCGCTGATGAGTGCCTATCGTCACGATCCTCGTCATCCGGCTGGAAGTAGCTTTCTGCCTGAGCTTTGATGTCGAACGCCTCGACAATTCCGTCAACATCAGAGTCGGAAAGAGCTATTGAATAGGTCTTCAGCTTTGCATCAATAAGCTGTCGAAGATTCGTATCAGCGTCGTCCAGATCGTCGGGACTAACCGAGTCAAAGACTTCGTCATTCCCGATTAGGCATGAACCTCAGCCAAGCCCCGAATTTGCCGTTCTCGCTGAGGCTTGGCGCGGATGACATCGCCGATCAACTGGGTGACCAAAGTGTGGAGGTCGAAGCGTTGATTGAAGCGATACGAGAAGGCTCCCAGGTACTGGGCTGCGTACTTCCTGAACTTGAACGACTTGTAGGCGCCAGAAATGGCCGTCTTGAGATTGCCGATGACGGTGTTGACCCAACGAAAT
>JAYVLI010000279.1:0-24514 GCA_043759535.1 Betaproteobacteria bacterium
TTGAGGCGCTCAGCAGCCTGCCTGCCACGCCTTGAGCTGGGCGGAGGCGCTGGGTTCAACCGCCAACCACTCAACCCTCAATCGGCGCGGGGCTTGAACAAGGCCGGATCGTTCAGGATCACTTGCGCGGTGCGCTCAAAATGCGCCCGCAGCAGCGCTACCGCCGCATCGGCCTGGCCGGCCAGCACCGCGTCCAGCAGTTGCTGGTGCTCCCCTGGCACGGCGCGTTTGGCAAACGCTCGCGGCGCTGACAGGCGGCGGTAGCGGTGGTGCTGGTCGGCCAATTGCGCGCAAAAGCCCAGCAGCCAGCGGGAGCCACAAGCACTGATCAGCGCCCGGTGAAAAGCGCGGTGCAACGGCTCCCAGTCGGGGTTGTCAACAAAGCGCGCGGCGTCCAGTGAGCGGGGTGTGCGGGCCAGCCGGTGGTGGGCCAGCACCAGCGCTTCTTCCCAGGCGGTGCTGCGGGCGGCAATGGACTCGCGCAGCGCTGTTTCCTCCAGCCAGCAGCGGGTTTTGGTGATCTCGGCCAGGTCATCGGCGCTGATGTCGGCCACTACAAAACCGCGCTGCTCACGGCGCTGCACCAGGCCGTCGGCCACCAGCCGGTTCAAGGCCTCGCGCAGCGGGGTTTGGCTGCTCGCGTAGCGCTCGCCCAGTGCCTCGATGGCCAGCTTGCCACCGGGTACCAAAGACCCGTCCAGCAGGTCGGTGCGCAGTTGGTCGTACAGGCTGGTGGCGCGTGTGGCGGTGCCGTGGGCAGTGGTCTGTGCGGGGGTGCGGGCGGGGGTGCGGGCGGGGCTGCGGGCCATGGCGGGTAGAGGATTGGCAGCGGAATGTACACAAGTTCTCAAGCCAACAACTTATGCATTAAAAGTTGGTTTTTGATTTTTTGTATATAAAAATTCCAGTCAATCCACCGTGCTGACCAAAGTAGCCCGCATGAGCGCCCTGACCCTGACCCAAGCCCGCAGCCTGATCGACGCCGCCCTGGCCGCCGCCCGCGCCAGTGGTTTCAAACCCATGGGGGGTGGTGGCGGTCGATGCCGCCGCCCAGGTTGTGGCCAGTGTGCGAGAGGACGGCGCCAGCGCGCTGCGCCTGGACATCGCGCTGGGCAAGGCCGCCGCCGCCGTGGGCATGGGCATCAACAGCCGCGTGCTGACCGAGCGCGCCAAAGGCTTGCCCACGTTTTTCAATGCGGTGGCGGCGGCGTCACACCAAAAATTCATCGCGCAGACCGGCGCAGTGCTGATCACCGATGCCGGCGGCATGGTCATCGGTGCGGCGGGTGCGCCAGGCGGCACGGTGGACGAGGACGAGGACGGGCAAATCGTCATCGCCGGCATCAGCGCCACCGGGCTGGGACACGCCTGAGTGGCGGCGGCGCCAGCGGTTACCGACCCATGCCTGTGACCGCACCCACGCCTGTGCCCCAGTCCACCCCAACACCCTGCCGCCTGACCTGCGCCTGCCACGGCATTGACCTGCATGCGCATGTCGTGCCGCAGCAGTTTCCGGCCTACCTGGGCAGCCGCGCGCCGGCGGGTTGGCCCAGCACCGCTGCCGCGCGCGACGCCGCCGGGCTGTGCCACCGCCAGGTGCTGGTGGGTGGCAAGCACGACCGCACGGTCAACGAGAAATGTTGGCCAGCGCCGCGCCGGCTGGCCGACCTGCCAGCCATGGGTTTGCAGGCGCAGGTGTTGTCGCCCATGCCCGAGCTGCTGCCGTATTGGCTGGACCTGGCGGATGCCCAGCCGCTGCTGCGCTTCTTGAACGAACACACGGCGGCCATGTGTGCTGCCTCTGCTGATCGCCTGTTGGGCCTGGCCGCCGTGCCGCTGCAAAACCTGGACGCCGCCATCTGCGAGTTGCGCCATGCGGTGGAGGTGCTGGGCCTGGTGGAGGTAGAACTGGGCAGCAACATCAACGGCGCCGTCATTGGTGATGCCCGTTTTGACGCGTTTTTTGCCGCCTGCGTGGCGCTGGACGTGCCGGTGTTTGTGCAGGCCCTCAAGCCCACCGGCATGCACAGGTCGGTGGGCCCGGCGCCACTGCAACAGGTGCCGGCCTACCCCACCGACGTGGGGCTGGCGGCGGCCTCGGTGATCACCGGTGGGCTGCTGCAACGCCACCCGGCGCTGCGCATTGGCTTCAGCCACGGTGGTGGCACGCTGGCGCTGTTGCTGCCCCGGTTGCGGCAAGGCTGGGCGGTGTTTCCGGCGCTGGCCGACAGCCTGGCTGAGCCTCCAGTGCAGCAGGCCCGCCGGCTGTTTTTTGACACCCTGGTGTTTGACGCTGCCACGCTGCGCCATTTGCTGGCCACCTTTGGCACCCAGGCCCTGATGCTGGGCACCGACGACCCCTTCAACTTCCATGAGCCCGCCCCACTGCGGCGGCTGCTGGATGCCGGGCTGGACCCGGCCACCCAGGCCGCCCTGGCGCACGGCAATGCCCGGCGCTTTTTGGGGCCACGTGCCGACCACCGGCTGGCCGCCGCTTTGATTGCGAACAACCAAGAGCGCCCGGCATGAGTTCACCCTATATCCAGGCCCTGCGCAGCGTGGCCTTCCAACGTGCCCAACCTGGCCGCCGCCGGGCGCTTTTACACCCAGGTCTGGCACTTGACGGTGGCCGCGCGTGGCAACACGGCGCTCTACCTGCGCGGCAGCCGCACCGACCACCATCTGCTGGCGCTGCACCAGGCATCCGGCAGCCCCACGCTGCGCCAGGTGACGCTGCGCGCGCGCAGCGACCAGGCCCTGTCGGCCATCAGCGCCGCCACGTTGGCAGCGGGCGGCGTGGTGGAGTGCGCAGTGGGGCCGGCCAGCGATCCGGCGGGTGGCCAGTCGCTGCTGCTGCGTGATGCGGACGGCCGGCGCTTTGAGGTGGTATTTGGGGATGCCGGCCATGCCGACAGCAGCGCCCCGGAACAACCCAGCTGCCTGGCGCATGTGGTGCTCAACAGCGCCAACGTGGCCCACACCCAGGCGTTTTTGAGCAGGCGCTGGGCTTCACCCTGGCTGACCGCACCCGCGTCATGGCCTTCCTGAACTGCGCTGCCGACCACCACAGCATTGCCCTGGGTGATGCCGACAACGCCGCGCTCAACCACATCGCTTTTGTGATGCCCACGCTGGACGGCGTGATGCGCGGTGGTGGCCGCATGCAAGACGCCGGCCATGCCATTGAGTGGGGCCCCGGCCGCCACGGCCCCGGCAACAACGCCTTCAACTATTTTCTTGACCCGTTCGGCATCGTCATTGAATACACCGTCGGAATCGCGCAAATCGACGCCAGCCCACCCCGTGGGCAGCCCCGGCGACTGGACTTGGCCGCCCGGCCGGGTGGACCAGTGGGGCATCTCGGCACCACCCAGCGCGGTGCTCAAGGCAGCCCAGCGCGCAGTGCTGTTTGCAACCACCGTCTGCGCCTGTTTTTCCATCAACATCCCGGAGAGCCCCAATGCGCTTGACCACCTTTTTGCAACACGGCCAGCCCCGTCTGGGCCTGGTGCAGGGCACCGATGTGATTGACCTGGCCGCCGCCGTGCCCGGCACACCGGCCGACCTGCGTGCTGCCCTGGCCGCCGGCACCGACCTGGCCACCGCAGCCGCCCAGGCCTTGGCATCCGCTGCCCCGCGCCTGCCACTGGCCAGCCTGCAATTTGCACCGCTGCTGCCCGAGCCCGGCAAAACCATCTGCCTGGGCCTGAATTACTTTGACCATGCCAAAGAAGGTGGCCGCACCGAGAAGCCCGAGTACCCCTGGTTTTTTTACCGCGGCAAAAGCTCACTGCTGGGCCACGGCCAGCCGGCCTTGTGCCCGCAGGTGTCCACCAAGTTTGACTACGAGGCCGAGCTGGCCGTGGTCATTGGCAAAACCGTGCCACGCCATGTGGCCCAGGCCGACGCACTGCAATATGTGTTGGGCTACACCTGCTTCAACGACATGTCGGTGCGCGACTACCAAAAGCGCACACCGCAGTGGACCATCGGCAAAAACTTTGACGCCACCGGCGGCTTTGGCCCGGTGCTGGTGACCGCCGACGCGCTGGCCCCCGGCGCCACCGGCCTGCGCATCCAGAGCCGGCTGAACGGCCAGGTGATGCAAGACGCCAGCACCACCGACATGATCTTCAGCGTGGCCGAGACCATCGCCCTGCTGGCCGAGTGCATGACGCTGGAGCCGGGCGACGCCATCATCATGGGCACACCCGCCGGGGTGGGCCAGGCCCGCACACCGCCGGTGTGGATGAAGGCCGGGGACGTGATCGAAATCGAGATTGCGCAGATTGGTGTGCTGCGCAACCCCATCGTGGCGGAGTAAGCCATGTTTGATGTGGCCATCGTCGGTTATGGGCCAACGGGCGCGGTGGCTGCCGCACTGCTGGGCCAGGCTGGCCTCACCGTGCATGTGTGCGACAAGCTGCCGGGTGTGCATGAGAGCCCGCGCGCCATTGCGCTGGACCATGAGGTGCTGCCGGTGTTCCAGCAACTCGGCGTTGTGGACACCGTGCTGCCGCACACCGAGCCCTTCACCAACTCCGAATGGTTTGGTACTGATGGCCAGTTGATCCGCCGCATGACCATGGTGGCGCCGCCCTATCCGCAGGGCTGCACACCGTCGCTGGTGTTCACCCAGCCGCCGGTGGAGCAGGCACTGCGCGACCGGGTGGCCCAGCTGCCCCAGGTGCAGGTGGCACTGGGCAACACCTTGACCGCGCTGACCCAGGACGCCGACGCCGCCACGCTGTGCTTGCAGGCCCATGACGGCAGCCGCAGCAGCGTGCGCGCCCGCTGGGTCATCGCCTGCGATGGTGGTGGCAGCACGGTGCATGGGCTGCTGGGCATCCCGCTGGACGACCTGGACTTTGACGAACCCTGGCGGGTGGTGGATGCACAGGTCAACCCACAAGGCCTGGCCAAGCTGCCCAAGACCAGCGTGCAGTTTTGTGAGCCCGAGCGGCCTTGCACATTGATCATCGGGCTTGGCAACCACAGGCGCTGGGAGATCTCGCTCAAACCCGACGAAGACCCGCTGGCGGTGGCCACAGCCGCAGGCACCTGATAGTTGCTGGCCCGCTGGCTGACGCCGCAAGATGGCACCTTGTGGCTCCAGAGCAGCTACCGCTTCCATGCCCTGGTGGCCACACGGTGGCGCAGCGCGCCGGGTGTGGTTCTGGCCGGTGATGCGGCGCACATGCAGCCACCGCTTCTCGGCCAAGCCAGGTGCCAGGGTGTGCGCGATGCCGTCAACCTGGCGTGGAAGCTGGCGGCGGTGGCCCAGGGCCGGGTGCAACACACTGCCGCCAAGACCTTGCTGGACAGCAACAGCCACCAGCGCAAAGCCCCTGTGTCGGCGCTGACCAGCCGCCTCAAGGCCAGGGGCGCGGTGATCTGCGAGCGTGATGTGGACAAAGCCAGGGCGCCAGACGGCTTCACCTTCTACTTCGCCACCACCGCAGCGCTGGTCACCAACCCGTTGCTGTTCAAAACCCTGCCCTACGACCCGGCGAAAGATGTTGTGCCGGTGGCCTTTGTCGCGCGCAGCCCGTTTGCACTGCTGGTGCGGGCCGATTCACCCATCAAAACGGTGGACGACGTGGTGGCCCGCAGCCGCCTGGCACCGGGCAGCCTGAGCCTGGGCAACGAGGGCCCACGCACCTTCAGCGGCATGGTGGTCCGCCTGTTCAACGCCCGCACCCAGGCCGCTGCCAACCTGGTGCCCTATGCCAACGTGGGCGTGGGCACCCAAGACCTGATGGACGGGCATGTGGACGCGCTGGTGGCCGACTTGGCCTCTACCGCCCAACTGGCGCGGCAAGGCAAGCTGCGCGTACTGGCCACCGCCGCCGCCCGGCGGGTTGCTGGTTGGCACAACGTGCCCGCGCTGGCCCAAAAAACTGCCGGGTTTTGACACGGTGGGCTGGTTTGCGCTGGTGGCCCCCACCGGCATGCCTGCTGCCGCCATTGAGCGTTGCCACCGCGTCATGCAGGCACTGCTGGCGGACAAAGAGATCGCCGAGCGCATTACCACCATCGGCCTGCTGGTGGACGGCAGCCTGGGCGTGGACGCCGTGGGCGCCTTTTTGTGCAGCGAGGCCACACGCTGGTCGGCCATCACCCGAGAGATCGGCCTGCTGCCGGAGTGAGCGCTGGACGGCTGGCTGCGGCTGGGCCGCAGCACAAGCACTGGTAGCGCTCAAAGCGCCACTCACAAAAAAAACCCGCACTGGGCTGCGAACAGCAGGCAGTGCGGGGGTTTATCTGGCGTCCCCTAGGGGATTCGAACCCCTGTAATCACCGTGAAAGGGTGGTGTCCTAGGCCTCTAGACGAAGGGGACTGAAACTGGACTTGCGTCAAACCGAAACTGACTGACTTGAACAGCGCCACCATGCTTTTAAACCTGCTGAAAAACTGGTGGAGGTAAACGGGATCGAACCGATGACCTCTTGCATGCCATGCAAGCGCTCTCCCAGCTGAGCTATACCCCCGTGCTGTTCAAGCGAGTCCATGACTATAGCATGTGTCTTAAAGTGGTTGCAAGCGTTGCAGCACTGTTTTGCGGTCAAACAGCGCCACCACCGCATCGACAGACGGGGTTTGGGCCCGGCCACACAGCAGCAAGCGCAGAGGGATGGCCAACTGCGGCATCTTGAGCTTGTGCTCGCCCAGGCTGTCTTTGATGGCTTGGGCAATGGCGGCTTTGTCCCAGGCCACATCGGCCAGCCGGGTGCGCAAGGCCTGCAGCGCCGGGCGCACCGCGTCGCTGAGGTGCGCCGCCAGTTCATCAGCGGGCACCACCACCGGTGCGGCGTACATGGCCAACCAATCCGCCAGCTCCACTGTCGTGCTGCAGCGGTCTTTGAACAACGCGCACATCGCGGCCAATCGTGTGTCAGTGGGCCGTGCATCCGCCGGCAAACTGATGTCACGGCTGGCCAGTTGCGCGGCCACCAGCGTGGCCAGCCGGCTGTCGTCGGCCAGTTTCAGGTGCTGGGCATTGACCCAGGCCAGCTTGGCCGGGTCCCACTGCGCTGGGCTTTTGGACAGGTGGCTGCCGTCAAACCAGGCCACCATCTGCGCCTGGTTGAACACCTCGTCGTCACCATGGCTCCAGCCCAGCCGGGCCAGGTAGTTGAGCAACGCCTCGGGCAGATAACCCGCGTCTGCATAGGCGGTGACGCTGACTGCGCCGCGCCGTTTCGAGAGCTTTTGCCCGTCGTCGCCCAGGATGATGGGGCAGTGGCCGAAACGCGGCAGCGGCGCGCCCAGGGCGTTGAAGATGTTGATTTGCCAGGGCGTGTTGTTGATGTGCTCATCACCCCGGAAGACATGGCTGATCCGCATGTCCCAGTCGTCCACCACCACGGCAAAGTTGTAGGTTGGAACTCCATCGGACCGCAGGATGATCAGGTCATCGATCTCGTGGTTGTTGATGCTGATCGGACCTTTCACCAGGTCGTCCCAGGTCACCGTGCCGCCGGCTGGGTTGGCAAAACGCAGCACCGGCTTCACGCCCTCGGGCACTGCTGGCAAGGCCTTGCCGGGCGCCGGGCGCCAGCGGCCGTCATAGTGGGTTTTTTCGCCCCGCTCGCGCTGGCCTTCACGCATCGCGTCCAGCTCGTCGGGTGTGCAGTAGCAGCGGTAAGCCGTGCCGGCGGCCAGCATCTGCGCAACCACCGCGTGGTAGCGCGCAAGCCGCTGCATTTGGTAGACAGGCCCTTCGTCATGGTCCAGCCCCAGCCAGCGCATGGCCGCCAGGATCTGGTCCACTGAATCCTGGGTGGACCGGGCCACATCGGTGTCCTCGATGCGCAGCACAAACTGGCCGCCGTGGTGGCGCGCAAAGGCCCACGAGTACAGCGCAGTGCGGGCCGTGCCCAGGTGCAAAAAGCCGGTGGGCGATGGTGCGATGCGGGTGCGCACTTGGGACAAGCTCATGCCAGTGTCTCCAGCCCGCGCAGCAGGTCGGCCTTCAGGTCGTCCACATCTTCCAGGCCCACCGCATAACGCACCAGCCCCTGGCCGATGCCGGCGGCTTGGCGCTGGTCTTCCGTCAAGCGGCCGTGCGATGTGGACGCCGGATGGCAGATGGTGGTTTTCACATCACCCAGGTTGGTGGTGATGGACGCCACCTGTGAGGCGTCGATGACGTGGAAGGCGCGTGCGCGCAGGTCAGCCGCGCCCTGCCCTCTCACATCAAACGACACCACCGCGCCGCCGCTGCCTTTTTGCTGCGCCATGGCCAAGGCATGTTGCGGGTGGCTGGGCAGGCCGGGGTAATGCACACGCGCTACCTGCGATTGCTCAGCCAACCATTGCGCCACCTGCAATGCCCGCACGCTGTGCGCTTGCATGCGCACGGCCAGCGTCTCCATGCCTTTGAGCACCACCCAGGCGTTGAAGGGCGACAGGGTGAGCCCGGCCGACTTCATGATGGGCAGCATCTTGCTTTGCAGCAGGTCTTCTGGCCCGCACAAGGCGCCGGCGATCACCCGGCCCTGGCCGTCCAGGTATTTGGTGCCAGAGTGGATGACAAAGTCCGCGCCAAAGGCCACCGGGTTTTGCAATGCGGGTGAACAAAAGCAGTTGTCCACCGCCAGCAGCGCACCGGCACGGTGGGCGATGTCGGCCAGCGCGGCGATGTCGCACACATCCGTCAGCGGGTTGGTGGGTGACTCGGCCATCAGCAGCCGGGTGTTGGGCTGCACGGCGCTGCGCCACTCATCCACATCGGTCTGCGAGACAAAGGTGGACTGCACACCAAACTTGCCCATCTCGCTTTGCAGCAGGCGGATGGTGGAGCCGAACACGCTGCGTGAACACACCACATGGTCACCGCTCTTGAGTAGCCCCATCAACAGCAGCAGGGTGGCCGACATGCCGCTGCCCGTGCCCATGCAACCGCTGGTGCCCTCCAGCGCAGCCAGGCGGCGCTCCATCATCAAGACGGTGGGGTTGCCAAAGCGGGCGTAGGTGAAGGCCTCCTCCTCCTCGGCAAAGCGGCGTGCGGCGGTGGCCGCGTCGGGCTGCACAAAACTGCTGGTGAGGTACAGCGCCTCGCTGTTTTCACCCCACTGGCTGGCCGGCAGGCCCTCACGGATGGCCAGGGTGTCGCGGTGCAGGCCAGCGGGCAAGGCCTTGCGTGGCAGACGCTTTTTGGTGATTTGGTCGCTCATGATCGGTGTCAGGCTCAATTTCGGATGAATCTCGGATCAATGTCGGATCAGGGGCAGATCAGACCGGTTCGGCCCGGCTTTGCAGCGTCAGGCGGGTGCGGTCGGTGCTGTCCTCGCTGTCTTTGCGGGCTTCGGTGCGCTGGGCTTCAATGGCCTCAAATTCAGCCACGCTGATGTCGCCGGTGATGTAGTGGCCATCAAAACAACTGGCCTCGAAGCCCTGGATGGCGGGGTTGAGTGCACCCACCACCCGCTTCATCACCTCCACGTCTTGGTAGATCAGCGCGTCAGCGCCGATGAACTCGCGAATCTGCTCTTGGGTGCGGCCGTGGGCAATCAACTCTTCAGGCGTGGGCATGTCGATGCCGTAGACGTTGGGATAACGCACCGGCGGCGCGGCCGAGGCCATGTAGACCCGGCGTGCGCCGGCCTCACGCGCCATCTGCACGATCTCTTTGCTGGTGGTGCCGCGCACGATGGAATCATCGACCAGCAGCACGTTGCGGCCCTTGAATTCAACCCCGATGGCATTGAGCTTTTGGCGCACGCTTTTTTTGCGCGCTTGTTGGCCCGGCATGATGAAAGTGCGGCCCACATAGCGGTTTTTGACGAACCCCTCGCGGTAAGGCTTGCCGATCTTTTGTGCCAGTTGCATGGCCGACGGGCGGCTGGATTCCGGGATGGGAATGACCACATCAATGTCGCTGGGCGGCATGGTGTTGATGACCCGCTGGGCCAGGCTCTCACCCAGGTTCAAGCGGGCCTGATACACCGAGATGCCGTCCATCACCGAATCGGGCCGCGCCAGGTAGACATACTCAAACATGCAGGGGTGCAGCGCCGGTGCATCCGCGCATTGCTCGGCATGCAGTTGACCAGCCATGTCGATGAAGATCGACTCACCCGGCGCCACATCCCGCACCACCTGGTGGCCGGTGCCCTCCAGCGCCACGGTTTCACTGGCAATCATCACGGCCTTGCCACCGCCGTCAGCCGCCGGCAACTGGGTCTCACCAAACACCAGCGGACGGATGCCATACGGATCCCGAAAGGCCAGCAGGCCATAACCCGCAATCAGCGCGATCACTGCATACGAGCCGCGAATGCGCTTGTGGACCGCCCGCACCGCGCGGAAGACCAGCGCCGGGGTGAGTGGCACATCACGCCCGGCCAACTCCATCTCGTGGGCCAGCACGTTGATCAGCACCTCGGTATCGCTGCCGGTGTTGATGTGGCGGCGGTCGACATCAAACAGCTCTTTTTTCAGCGCGTGGGCGTTGGTCAGATTGCCGTTGTGGACCAGCACGATGCCGTAGGGCGCGTTGACGTAAAACGGCTGGGCTTCTTCTTCATTGAAAGCATTGCCGGCCGTTGGGTAACGCACCTGGCCCAGGCCCACAGCGCCGGGCAGTGCCCGCATGTTGCGGGTGCGGAACACGTCTTTCACCATGCCACGCGCCTTGTGCATAAAGCACTGGGTGCCCTGCATGGTGACGATGCCGGCGGCATCCTGACCCCGGTGCTGCAGCAGCAGCAGCGCGTCGTAAATCAGTTGGTTGACGGGTGTTTTGGAGATAACGCCAACAATGCCGCACATGGTGGAGATGTCCTGGTTGGCTGGAGGAAAAATCAGGCCGGCAGGTGGCGCACCACCTCCGCCGGCAACAAGGGTTTGACGCTGGACAAGACCAAGCGCAACCAGGCCGCGCCGTGTGAATGCTGCCAGGCTGGGGATGCCTTGGCCGGCGTGAAGGCCACCAGCGTGGCCAGCACCAGCAACAGCACGGCACCACGCAACAGACCAAAGCCGGCGCCCAGCAGCCGGTCCATCACGGTGAGTGGTGTGGCGCGGATCAGCATGCGTAACAAGCTGGCCAGGATGGACCAGGCGATCAGCACCGCGATGAAGGTGACGACAAACGCCGCGCCGTGCTGCAGGGCCGAGGTGGACATACCAGACGTGCTGGATGCACCAAAAGGCAAATACGGCGCCACCTGGGCTGAATACAGCGTGGCCGCGCCATACGCCACCAGCCAGCCCACCAGCGACATCAGCTCAAACACCAGCCCGCGCCACAGGCCAACCAGCACCGACGCGCCCAGCACCGCCAGCAGTGACCAGTCCACCCAGCCGAGATCGGCCAAAGTTGTCACAACGTCAAGACCGCCACCGGCAGGCCGGCAGCCTTGATACGGGCGGCCGTTTTGTCGGCATCGGCCCGGTTGGCAAACGGACCCACCCGGACCCGGGTGCGTTTGTTGCCGTCCACCTCCACCACCTGGGTGTAGGTCTTGAGGCCCAACTTCTCCAGTTTTTGGCGGGCCTCACCCAGCTTGGCCGGGTCGGCATAGGCGCCCACCTGCACCACCACACGGGCGTTGGCGCCGCTGCTGGCAGCAGCGGGGCTGCCGTCCAGCAAGGCGCGGGCGCGGTTGCCGTCGTCGCTGGGCTTGGGGGCGGCGGTTTGGGCGGGGGCGGGCTTTGACGTGGGGGCGGGGGGCGGGCTAGCTTGCGCAGTGGCCGGTGCGGTGTCCTTGCCTTGGTCAGCGGCACGCTCCACGATTTCGGCCGGTGCCGGTGCCGGTGCCGGTGCTGGTGCTGGTGCTGGTGCCGGTGCAGCCGCCACCGGGGCTGCAGCCGGCTCGTCCAGCACCACGGCAGATGCGGCGGCGGCCATCGGCACTGCAGCCGGTGGCACCAGTGGCGCGGCGCCGTCTTTGCGTGGAATCTCGATAGCGATGTTGACGGGAATCGGCCGGGGCTGGGTTTCAAACAGCAGCGGAAAACCGATCACACCGATGCCCAGCAACACCGATGCGCCGATCAACCGGCGCCGCGCACGGGTGCGGGCGGCGGCCACGGCGTCAGGCGGGGCGGCAGCGGGTGCGTCGCTGGCTTGGTCGCCAGAACGTTTGAAAAAAGACAACAGACCCATGGGGTGCGGGGGCGGCAGCCGGGTTGGGGTGGAGGGGCTGGCGCCGGGGCGGGGCACCAAAAGCAGCAAGAGTGGTGGCCGTCAGGTGGGCCAAAAACCATCCGAAGACCGACTCAAACCACATGCCGAGCCGCCAGACGGGGCAGGCCATTTTTCAACACGCCGCCCACGGTAAAAAACGATCCGAAGACCACGATTCTATCAGCCGGGTCTGCTGCGGCCGCTGCTGCGGCCAGGGCTGCGGCGGGGCTGGCGTGCTCGGTGGTGGTCACATTTTGGCGCCCGGCCAGGTGGCTGCAGGCGGTGCGCACGGCCACAGCCAAATCGGCCGCGCTGGCGGCGCGGGCGGTGGGCAAATCGGTGAGGTGCCAGTGGTCCACCAGCGGCAGCAGATGGGGCAGCAGGCTGGCCAAATCCTTGTCACGCATGGCACCCAGCACCGCGTGGGTTTGCGGAAAGTAGCCCATCTGGTCCAGGTTGTTGGCCAGCGCCGCCACCGACTGCGGGTTGTGCGCCACATCCAGCACCAGCGTGGGCTGGCCGGGCACGATCTGGAAGCGGCCGGGCAGCTCCACCATCGCCAGGCCGTTGCGCACCGCCTGGGCGTTGATGGGCAGGCGGTCCCGCAGCGCCTCAAACACCGCCAGCACACCGGCCGCGTTGAGCAACTGGTTGGCACCGCGCAGCGCCGGATAGGCCAGGCCGTTAAAGCGCTGGCTGCGACCACGCCAGGCCCACTGCTGCTTGTCGCCCTGAAAGTTGTAGTCCCGCCCCAGCTGCCACAGGTCGGCACCCACCGCATCGGCGCGCTGCTGCAGGGTGGCGGGGGGTTCTGGGTCACTCACCACCACCGGTTTACCCGGGCGCAGGATGCCGGCTTTCTCAACGGCGATCAGCTCTCGGGTGTTGCCCAGAAACTCGGTGTGGTCCAGCGCAATGCTGGTGATCAGCGCGCAGTCGGCGTCCACCGCGTTGACGGCGTCCAGCCGGCCGCCCATGCCCACCTCCAGAATCACCAGGTCCAGCGGCGCCGCAGCCAGCAGCCGCATGACGGCCAGGGTGGTGAACTCAAACCAGGTCAACGTGGTGCCTTGCCGTGCCGCCTCCACCGCTTCAAAGTGCGGCAGCAGCGCAGCGGCACTCACCATCTCGCCGTTGACGCGGCAGCGCTCTTCAAAATGCACCAGGTGGGGTTTGCTGTACAGGCCCACCCGGTAACCAGCCTGCAGCGCCACCGCCTCCAGCATGGCGCAGGACGAGCCCTTGCCATTGGTGCCGGCCACGCTGACCACCGGCACGCTGTAGTGCAGGCCCAGCCGGGCACACACTGCGGCCACCCTGTCCAGCGTCATGTCGATGGTTTTGGGGTGCAGTTGCTCGCAGTGGGCAAGCCAGCCGTCCAGCGTGGTGGGGGTGCTCATCGAAGCGGCTTTCAGAAACGGCACCGGGCCCGCTTGGGGCCCGGAAGGTGAAGTTGGGCGGTCAACGTGGCCGGTGGTTCAGGCCACCGCGTCGGCGTTTTGCCGCTGCAGCATGGCCAGCATCTGGGCGATGGTGGTGCGCAGTTGGCGGCGGTCCACGATCTGGTCGATCGCGCCTTTGGTGATCAGGAACTCGGCGCGCTGGAAGCCCTCGGGCAGCTTCTCACGCACGGTGTTCTCGATCACCCGCGGCCCGGCAAAACCCACCAGCGCGCGCGGCTCGGCCAGCACCACATCGCCCACAAAGGCAAAACTGGCGGACACACCGCCCATGGTGGGATCACACAACACGCTGATGTAGGGCAATTTGGCCTTGGCCAACCGCGACAGTGCGGCGTTGGTCTTGGCCATCTGGAACAGGCTGAACAAGCCCTCTTGCATGCGGGCGCCGCCGGTGGCGGTGAAGCAGATGAATGGCACCTTCTGCTCCATCGCGGCTTCCACCCCCCGCGCAAAACGCTCACCCACCACCGAGCCCATCGAGCCGCCCATGAAATCAAACTCAAAACACGCAGCCACCAGCGGCACGCTCATCACCGCACCGCCGATCACCACCAGCGCGTCGGTCTCGCCGGTCGATTCGAGTGCGTCTTTCAAGCGCTCGGTGTATTTGCGGCTGTCCTTGAACTTGAGCGGGTCCACCGGCACCACTTCCTGGCCGATCTCAAAGCGACCCTCGGCGTCCAGAAACGCGTCCAGCCGCGCCCGGGCACCAATGCGGTGGTGGTGGCTGCACTTGGGGCAGACGTTGATGTTTTGCGCCAGGTCGGTGTTGTAAAGCACCGTCTCGCAGGATGGGCATTTGACCCACAGACCCTCCGGCACCGAGCGGCGCTCGGTCGGGTCGGTCTGCTGCATCTTGGGCGGCAGCAACTTTTCAAGCCAACTCATCAGGTGCTCTCCAACAGGTTCACAAGGTGTCCAGCGCGGCGCGTATTTCAGCCATGAAGGCCTGACCAGCGGCAGCGGCAGTTTCGGGCGGTGCCTCGTGCAGGATTTGCACCAGGCGTGACCCGATCACCACCGCGTCCGACACCCGCCCTACCGCTTGTGCGGTGACAGCGTCACGGATGCCGAAGCCTACCCCAACCGGCACCTTGACATGGGCGCGGATGCGTGGCATCGCAGACTCCACCGCGTCGGTGTCCAGGTGGCCAGCGCCGGTCACCCCTTTGAGCGACACGTAGTACACATAACCGCTGGCGATGCGGCCCACCGCGTTGATGCGCGCCTCGGTGGACGTGGGCGCCAGCAAGAAGATCAGGTCCAACCCAGCGGCTTTCAGGTCGGCCGCAAACACTTCACATTCTTCGGGCGGGTAGTCCACCACCAGCAGGCCGTCCACACCGGCCGCTGCGGCATCCCGGATGAAGGCACCGGTGCCGTGTTTCTGGTCATAGCGCTCCACCGGATTGGCATAACCCATCAGCACCACCGGCGTGCTGGTGTTGCCGGCGCGAAAGGCCGTCACGTAACCCAACACCTGGGCCATGCCGATGCCACGTGCCAGCGCACGCTCGCTGGCCTGGGCGATGACCGGGCCGTCGGCCATCGGGTCAGAAAACGGCACGCCCAGCTCGATGATGTCGGCGCCGCCGGCGGCCAGCGCCTGCATGATTTGAACGGTGGTGTCCGGATGCGGGTCACCGGCGGCGATGTAGGGGATCAGCGCCTTGCGACCTTGCGCTTTCAGCGCTTGCAACGTACCTGCAATGCGGCTCACGATGTCTGCCCCTCGGTCGACAAAGGCGTCGCCCGGTCCCCCGGGGGGATGTGGGCTTGCTTGGGGCGGCCCGGCGCGGCGCCCAACACCTGAATGGTTTGGGTGGTTGCAGCGCCGCCTTTGACAGTTTGCCCCTTGCACGACGGCCGGCAGTAAAACTCGGCGTTGGACAAATCAGCCACCGTGCCGATGTCTTTGTCCCCCCGCCCGCTCAGGTTGACCAGCAGGTGTTGATCGGGTCGCATGGTGGCCGCCAGCTTCATGGCGTAGGCCACCGCGTGGCTGGATTCCAGCGCCGGGATGATGCCCTCGGTGCGGCACAGTCGGTGAAACGCGCTGAGCGCTTCATCGTCGGTGATGCCCACGTATTCGGCGCGGCCGATGTCTTTGAGGTACGCATGCTCGGGGCCAACGCCAGGGTAGTCCAGGCCGGCCGAAATGGAGTGCGTCTCGGTGATCTGGCCGTTGTCGTCTTGCAGCAAATAGGTGCGGTTGCCGTGCAGCACACCCGGGCTGCCGGCGATCAGGCTCATCGAGTGTTTGCCACTCTCCAGGCCCAAGCCTGCTGCCTCCACCCCGATCAGCCGCACGCCCTCATGCGGGATGTAGGGGTAGAAGATGCCCATGGCGTTGCTGCCGCCGCCCACGCAGGCAATTACCGCATCGGGCTGGGCGCCGGTGCGCCCGTCAAGCCGGCCAATCTGGCCTGGCATCTGCACCAGGCATTCATCGCCGATGACGCGCTGGAAATCGCGCACCATCGCCGGATAAGGGTGCGGGCCGGCCACCGTGCCGATGATGTAAAAGGTGTTTTCCACGTTGGTGACCCAGTCGCGCAGCGCCTCGTTCAGGGCGTCTTTCAGGGTTTTGCTGCCGGATTCCACCGGCACCACACGGGCGCCCAACAAGTGCATGCGGTAGACATTGGGGCTTTGGCGCTTCACGTCCTCGCTGCCCATGTACACCACGCACTCCATGCCATAACGGGCGCAGATGGTGGCGGTGGCCACACCGTGCTGGCCGGCGCCGGTCTCGGCAATGACACGCGGTTTGCCCATGCGCTTGGCCAGCAGCGCCTGGCCGATGGTGTTGTTGATCTTGTGCGCGCCGGTGTGGTTGAGGTCTTCACGCTTCAAGTGGATTTGCGCACCGCCCAGCTCGCGGCTCAAACGGGCGGCGTGGTAGATCGGGCTGGGCCGGCCGACAAAGTGCGCCAGCTCATGCCGGTATTCGGCGATGAATTCGGGATCTTTGCGGTAGTGCTCATACGCGGCGTTCAGCTCGTCCAGCGCATGCACCAGGGTCTCGGCGACAAACGTGCCGCCGTAAGGCCCAAAATGCCCACGGGCATCGGGTTGTTGGTAGTCAAACATGGGGTGATGTCCTGTGGTCAGGCCCGGCTGCACACGGGCGGCCAGGCGGAATCTCAACTGTCTGCGTCGGCGATCAGCGCATCGGCTTCTTGCACCGCCTCGCAGAACTGGCGCATCAGCGCCGCGTCTTTTTGGCCCTTGGCGATTTCAACGCCAGAGCTCACGTCAACGGCCCAGGGCCGGACGCGGGCAATGCCATCGCCCACGTTTGCTGGATGTAACCCACCAGACAAAACGACCGGACGGGGCACGTGGCGCGGCACGAGTGACCAATCAAAGACCTTTCCACCGCCGCCGTAACCCTCGACATGGGTGTCGAGCAGGATGCCGGCAGCACTTGCATACAGGGCTGCAAAGTCTAACAAAACCAGGCCTGGCGCCATGCGGGCAGCACGCAGATAAGGCCGGCCGGTGGCCTGGTGGACGGCCTGGCATTGCGCCGGGGTTTCGTCGCCGTGGAACTGCAGCAGCGTGGTGGGCAGGGCCTGGATGGCGTCGGCAATCAGCTCGGCATCGGCATTGACGAACAAACACACCGGCATCACAAACGGCGGCAGTAGGCGGGCCAGCGCGGCGGCACGGTCAACCGACACAGCACGTGGGCTTTTGGCGTACAGCACAAAACCGATCGCGTCGGCCCCGGCAGCCACGGCGGCGGCCACATCGGCCTCCCGGGTGAGGCCGCAGATCTTGATGCGTGTGCGGTGCAATTGGCTCATGTCACGGCTCCGGGGCGCGCTTGCACTGCAAGCGCTTGTTTGGCAAGCAGCCGCCGCCGAGCCGGCTTTGCCGGTCCGCCAGCGACGCCCTCTTGAGGGGAAGCGCCGAAAGCGCTGCGGGGGTGGGTGTCAAGGACACCAGTCCATTGCGGCGGTGTGTTCGGGCAGATTCAGCTGGGGATCGTAATAGGGGCCGGCAAAGTACAGCCCGGCGGCGGGGAAAGTAGGCGCAGCGGCATCGCGGTTGTGGGCGGCCAGCACCTCGGCCAGCCAGCCGGGCGGGTGGCGGCCGCTGCCCACGGCCAGCAGGCAGCCCATCAGGTTGCGCACCATGTGGTGCAAAAAGGCCGAGCCGTCAAAGTCAAAACGCCAATACGCGCCGTGTTGGCTGATGGTGACGGCACGCAGCGTTTTGATCGGGCTGCGGGCCTGGCATTCGGATGAGCGGAAGCTGCTGAAATCATGCTCACCCAACAGGTGCAGCGCGGCCGCACGCATGGCCTCGGCCTGCAGCGGGCGGAAGGTCCAGCCCACCGCGCCCGTTTCCAGCGCCGGCCGCACGGCCGACTGCAGCAGCAGGTAGCGGTAGCGCCGGCCGTGCGCCAGATAGCGGGCATGGAAATCATCCGGCACGGGTTGGCACCATTGCAGCGCGATGTCGGCCGGCAGGTGGCGGTTGGTGCCACGCAGCCACGAGAAGGCATCGCGCTGCACCGGGCTGTCCAAATGCACCACCTGGTTGAAGGCATGCACACCGGCGTCGGTGCGGCCAGCGCAGGTGGTGGCCACCGGCGCATCCACAAACGCGGCCAGCGCCCGCTCCACATGGTCTTGCACCGTGCGGCCACCGGTCTGGCGCTGCCAGCCGTGGTAGGCGCCGCCACGGTAAGCAATGCCAAGGGCGATGCGATGGGTCATGGGATTGGATGCGCCGGGCGGCGCAGCGGGCAATACACAACGGCCAGACCAGCCCGGCCAGCCAGCCTCAACCCAAGGTGTCCAGCATGGTCTGGGCGCGGGTGCGCAGGCTGCCGGCGGCTTTGGAGACCACTTCTTCCAGCAGGTCACGCGCGCCGTCAATGTCGCCAATCTGGCGGAACTCGTCGGCCAGCTCCAGCTTGCGGGCCAGGGGGTCAGCGCTGGCGAAGGTCAGGTCGTCCAGTGCGTCGGGCCGGGTGTCGGCCAGCGGGGCCGACTCGGTCGTGTCGAACAGCGACAAGGCCGTGTCGACAGCACGGCCAGGCAGCGTGGGCTGGGTCAGGGTGGTCTTGGCACGGGTGTTGCCCTTGCCATCGTCCAGGTCCATGGTGAACGAATCCAGGTCCAGACCGGCCGGTATGGTGGGCTGGATCAGGCTCGCCGGCACGGTGCCAGGTTCATCAAAATTGCGCTGGTTGACAGCCACAGCGCGTTGCGCGTCAAAACCCCGCACCGAGTTGCTGAAGTCGAGGCTGTTGTCCACGGCCCGCAGCGCGGTGGGGGCGATGGGCCGGGTGGCCTCCAGTGCCTGGCGGGCTTGCAGGGTCTGCTTGTCGTCGGGCTGGTCCAGATCCAGGTCCAGGTCAAAACCGGACGGTGCGCCGCTGAGTTGCGGCAAGCGGGATTCAGAGAAGGCCCGCACCGGCGACAACACCGAATGCGGCTGGGTGGTGGCACCCAGCGGCTCGATCACCACCCGTTCACCGTCCAAGATGATTTCTTCTGGATGGCCGCCTTGCTGGTACAGCTGGTTGTCGGGGTCAATCTGGCGGCCCATCTCTTGGGAACGGTCCCAGTCGGTGCCCATGCCTTTGGTCAGCGCGTAAAGCTGGGTGGCAAGCAACTCAAAGCCCTTGGTGTCACGGCGTTTGGCGTAGACCTCCAGCAGCTTGGTGCGCACCGACAGCCGCTCGGGCGTGGTGCGCATCGCTTCTTTCAAGATCTCCTCGGCCTGCAGGTCACGGCCGTAGGCCAGGTAGACATCGGCCTCGGCCACCGGGTCCACATCACCGATGGCATCGAGCTGGCTGAGTGAATACCCCATCGAGCTGGACCCGGCGCGGCTGCCGCCGTCACGCGTGTCCACATGCTGGCCACCGCTGGCGCCGAAGAACGAATCGGGCTGCATGCGGCTTTCAAGAAACGAGGTCTCGCTGGCTGATTTGGTGAAGCGGCCACGCAATTTCCACGCACCAAAACCGGCCAAGGCCAGCGCCAGCAAACCGGCACCGGGCAGCAACAGCGGGTTGCTGCTCAAGCTGTCCAGCAAGCTGGTTTCTGGCGTGGCAGGCGCCGGGCTGGGCATGGCCACCGGCGGCAGTGGTTTGGCGGCCATCGGCAAAGCCGGCAGCGGGCTGGGTGCCGGTACCGGGGTGCTGGCAACAGGCACTGGCGGCGGCAGCACCGCCGGTGCGGCTTGTGATGCGGGCAGCACAGGCGCAGGGGCGGCGGCCACTGGCGGCGGCGTGGGCGCCGGCATGGGCATGGCAGGCGCTGGCGCGGCCACCATGGCTGGCGCTAGTGCCGGGGCCAGTGCGGGGGCCGGTGCGGGGGCCGGTGCGACAGGCGCCTGCACCGCTGCCGTGCCTTGCTGCAGTTTTTTCAGGTCTTCCACATTGCGTGACAGCTCAGCCACGCGGGTGGCGTTGTCTTTGCCACCGGGCAGGCCAGGCGCTGCCGGGGCGGATGCCGCACCACCGCTGAGCTTGAGCTTGTCGGGTGAGGGCATGGCCGCTTGTTTGCGGTCATCCACCGCTGTCTGCACCTTGCCTTGGGCCTGGCGGCCGGCGTCGGGCGTGACGGCCAGCGGCGCGCTTTGCGCCAGGCGGTTGCGGTAGGCGCTGAAATCAACACTTTGGGCGGTGATCAACCGGTGCAGATCTCCGGCGGTGACATCACGCACCTCATCGGCCGTGGGCACCGACAGCACCGCGCCAGACCGCAGCTTGTTGACGTTGTTGCTGATGAAGGCGTCCGGGTTGGCGCGGTACAGGCCGACCAGCATTTGGTCCAGCGACACCCCGGGGGCCTGGGTGCGGCCGGCCACGCGGTAGAGCGTGTCGCCGGGGCGCACCGGATAGTGTTTTCCGGACGCTGTGGTGGGCGCAGCAGGTGCCGGTGCAGGGGCTGCAGCGGGTGTACGGGCTGGCGCAGCCGCACGCGGTGGTGCGTCAGCGGCCCGGGGTGCTGGCTGGGGCGCGGGCGCAGGTGCTGGCTTGGGCTGACGCGGCACGGCGGGCGCAGGAAGAGGCGCCGGCATGGGCGCTGCCGCCACTGCGGTGGTAGAGCCCGGCACACGGGCTTGCGGCGCGGGCCGGGGGGCGGCCTGGGCCAGCGGGGCCGGCATCGGCGCGGCAGAAAACACCGGCGCCACCGCAGCAGCCGCTTGCACCTGCGGTGCGGGGCGGTTACCCGGTGGGTCAAACAGCAGCGTGAACTCACGCACCAGTCGGCCGGAGGCCGAGTTCAGCTCCAGGATCAACTCAATAAAGGGCTCTTGCACTGCACGGTCGCTGCTGATGCGCAGCACCGCACGGCCATCAGCCCGCCGCACCACGGTGGCCTGGGTGCCGGCCAACACCGCGTTGTAGTCCACCCCAGCAGCGCGGTAGGTGTCGGGTGAGGCGATGCGCACCGCCAGGCTGGCGGCTTCGTCAGGCGTCAGGCTGGTGATGTCGATCTCGGCCCGCATGCCCTCGCCCAGCGCGGACTGCACATTGAGCCGGCCCACGCCCAGCGCCTGGGCCAGTGGCGCAGCCGTGCTAAGCGCCGACAAAGCGGCAATCGCCAGCGCGGTGCGGGCTTTGAGAAAGGGGCGGTTTTTCAAGGCGTCTCCACTACAGCACCAGCCAACCCGTGTCGGGCCGGCTGCCAGGGGCAATGTTCAGGGTCCGGGCGCATCATGCCCGGATCGCTTTGTGCATTTCTGCAGTGACCGATGTTGCCATGCGCCGACACTGGGCCCTGGCCCGCGCGGTAACCGGCAGCATCGGCTCGGGCTCATGCCTCAATCAGCATCCGCAGCATGCGGCGCAACGGCTCGGCCGCACCCCACAACAATTGGTCGCCGATGGTGAAGGCGCCCAGGTAGTCAGGCCCCATCGCCAGCTTGCGGATGCGGCCCACCGGGATGTCCATGGTGCCGGTCACGGCCACCGGCGTCAGTTGCTGGATGGTGGCCTCACGGGTGTTGGGCACCACTTTGGCCCAGGCGTTGTCGGCGGCGATCATGGCCTCGATGTCGGCCACCGGCACATCCCTCTTCAGCTTGAAGGTCAGGGCCTGGCTGTGGCAGCGCATGGCACCTACCCGCACGCAGAAACCATCCACCGGCACGGCGGCTGAACCAAAACCTTCGCCCTGGCCGAGGATTTTGTTGGTCTCGGCCATGCCTTTCCATTCTTCTTTCGACATGCCCCAACCGGGTTCACCCCGGCTTTTGCCGATCCCGAGATCCTTGTCGATCCACGGGATCAACGAGCCGCCCAGCGGCACACCAAAGTTGGCGGTCTGCTCAGCGCTAAGGCCACGCTGGGTGGTGATGACCTGGCGGTCGATGTCCAGGATGGCGCTCTTGGGGTCGTCCAGCAGCGCCTTGACCGACGCGTTGAGCGTGCCGTACTGCGTCAACAACTCGCGCATGTGTTGCGCACCGCCGCCGCTGGCCGCCTGGTAGGTTTGCGTGCTCATCCATTCCACCAGGCCGGCCTTGTACAGCGCACCCACGCCCATCAGCATGCAACTGACAGTGCAGTTGCCGCCGATCCAGTTTTTGCCGCCGCTGGCCAAAGCCTTCTTGATAACGGGCAGGTTGACTGGGTCCAGCACGATCACCGCGCTGGGGTCCATGCGCAGGGTGCTGGCGGCGTCGATCCAGTGGCCTGTCCAGCCGGCGGCGCGCAGTTTGGGAAACACTTCCGCCGTGTAATCACCACCCTGGGCAGTGAGGATGATGTCGCAGCGCTTGAGCGCGGTGATGTCAAACGCGTCCTGCAGCATGGCCTCATTTTTGGCCTGGCAGGGCGCCTTGCCACCGGCGTTGCTGGTAGAGAAAAACAGCGGCTCAATCAGCGCAAAGTCGCCCTCGGCCTGCATGCGGTCCATCAACACCGAGCCGACCATGCCGCGCCAGCCAACCAATCCTACGGGTGCCATTTGAAAGCCTTTTGAGTGAAGTTCCGGACCCCCTGCCCTGCCCGGCTCGTTTCGCCGGGGTCCAAGCGGGGCGAGACGGTCCGGCGCAACTAGCTCTTGGTGATCGTGGTGGTGGTGGTGGTTTTGCCAGACCGCAGGGCGGCGACAACAGCGTCACCCATCTCGCGTGTACCCACCCGCTGCGTGCCCGCAGACCAGATGTCACCGGTGCGCAAACCGGCGGACAAGACAGTGCGCACGGCGCCGTCGATCCGGTCGGCGGCTTGCGGTTGGTTGAGGGTGTAACGGAGCATCATGGCAGCGGACAAGATTGTAGCCAGCGGGTTGGCCACGCCCTTGCCCGCGATGTCGGGCGCGCTGCCATGGCTGGGCTCATACAGGCCTTTGTTGGCTTGATCCAGCGATGCCGACGGCAGCATGCCGATGGAGCCAGTGAGCATGGCCGCCTCGTCGCTCAGGATGTCGCCAAACATGTTGCCGGTGACCACCACGTCAAAGGCCTTGGGCGCCTTGACCAGTTGCATGGCGGCGTTGTCCACATACATGTGGTCCAGCGCCACATCCGGGTACTGGGCATGCACGGCGGTGACCACATCACGCCAGAACTGGAAAGTCTCCAGCACGTTGGCCTTGTCCACGCTGGTGACCTTGCCGCCCTTGCCGCCAGCCCTGCGGCGTGCCGCCTGGAAGGCGACATGGGCGATACGCTCGATCTCGGGCCGGCTGTAGCGCATGGTGTCAAAGGCTTCGTCGGCACCGGGAAAGTGACCATCAACCGCCACCCGCCGGCCACGTGGCTGGCCAAAGTAGATGTCGCCAGTCAGCTCGCGGATGATGAGGATGTCGAGCCCGGCCACCAGCTCGGGCTTGAGGGATGACGCGTCAGTGAGCTGGGGGTAGCAGATGGCCGGGCGGAAATTGGCAAACAGCCCCAGGTGCTTGCGCAGACCCAGGATGGCTTGTTCTGGCCGGAACTGGCGCTCCAGCGTGTCGTATTTCCAGTCACCCACGGCGCCAAACAGCACCGCGTCAGCGGCTTGCGCCAATTTCAACGTGGCCTCGGGCAGCGGGTGGCCGTGGGCCTCAAAGGCGGCGCCGCCGACCAGCGCGGTTTCGGTTTCGAAGGGCAGATCCAGCACGTTCAAGACCTTGACGGCCTCGGCCATGATCTCGGTGCCGATGCCGTCACCCGGCAGGATGGCGATGTTCATGGTGTTGCTTTCTGGAAGTGAATTGGGTCAAAGTTCTTTGTGAGTCAGCCAGGGCATGCGCGCAATGCGCTCGGCCTCAAACGCCTTGATCTTGTCGGCATGGCGCAGCGTCAGGCCGATATCGTCGAAACCGTTGACCAGGCAGTACTTGCGGAAGGCCTGCGCCTCGAAGGCGATCTCGCTGCCATCGGGCTTGACCACCACCTGGCGGGGCAGGTCCACCGTCAGGCTGTAGCCCGGAAAGGCCAGCACCTCATCGAACAGCTGCGCCACCACGCGGTCGGGCAGCGCGATCGGCAGCAGGCCGTTCTTGAAGCAGTTGTTGAAGAAGATGTCGGCATAGCTGGGCGCGATGATGGCGCGAAAGCCATATTGGTCCAGCGCCCAGGGCGCATGTTCACGGCTGGACCCACAGCCGAAATTCTTTCGCGCCAGCAGCACCGACGCGCCTGCGTAGCGCGGCTGATTCAGCACGAAATCGGGGTTGGGCTTGCGGCTGGCCGGGTCTTGCCCGGGCTCGCCCTTGTCCAGGTAGCGCCACTCGTCAAACAGGTTGGGGCCGAAGCCGGTGCGGGCGATGGCCTTCAAGAACTGCTTGGGGATGATGGCGTCGGTGTCGACGTTGGCACGGTCCATCGGAGCGACCAGGCCCTTGTGCACGGTGAAGGCTTGCATGATGCGGTGGGTCCTCAAACGATTCTGCGGATGTCGACGAAGTGGCCGTTCAGCGCGGCGGCGGCGGCCATCGCCGGGCTGAC
>JAYVLI010000280.1:0-7104 GCA_043759535.1 Betaproteobacteria bacterium
TATGTTGACGATGCGCGCTGCGCGCGCGGCCATGCGGGCTGCGCTTCTCAGCGCCCCACAGGCGCGCCCCAGCCTGCCCGCACGCCCCTTTGCCCGAGACTGCGGTGGTTTGCGAAGGTCGAACACCACGGTGGTCTGCAAAGGCCGAACGCCACAGTGGTGGTGCGCGGCAGGTGGCACCCGGTGGGGGCGCTGTGTGGGTCGGCGAGAAGCGGAGGTCTGGGGTCGGCGCGCGCAGCGCGCTGCGTTGACAAATCCGCCGCAACTGCTCGAGTGCAGCGCCCGCAGGGCGCAGAGTCAGTTTTACGGCGCGGCCCCAGACTGAGCATCGCAGCGCAGTCGGCAAAGCCGACCGACCCAGTCAGCGCCACCGCCGGGTGCCGCCTGCCGCGTCGCGCGGAAGCGGCCATTCGACGATGGTCAGCAACGCGCCCTCACATGCCCGCCATTCCAAGCGCCTGGTCGATATCCCACAAGATGTCGTCAATGTGCTCCAGCCCCACCGAGATGCGCACCATGTCGGGCAGCACACCTGCAGCCAGTTGCTGCGCTGAGTCCAGTTGGCGGTGGGTGGTGGATGCCGGGTGGCTGATCAGCGTGCGGGTGTCGCCGATGTTGACCAAGTGGCTCATGAACTTGGCGGACTCGATGAAGGTCACGCCCGGGCCGGCGCCACCTTTCACGCCAAAGGCCAACAAGCCCGACGCACCACGCATCTGGCGCATCAGCAGCACGTGCTGCGGGTGGTCGGCCAAGCCGGGGTAGTTGACCCAGGCCACCTTGGGGTGGACGCGCAAAAACTGCGCTACCGCCAGCGCGTTGCTGCAGTGGCGGTCCATGCGCAGCGGCAGGGTTTCGACCCCTTGCAGGATTTGCCAGGCGCTCATGGGGCTGAGCGCTGCGCCAAACACCCGCAGGGTCTCCATGCGGGCGCGCATGCAAAAACCGAAGTCACCAAAGGTCTCGTAAAACTTGACGCCGTGGTAGCCCACCGACGGCTCGGTCATGCCGGGGAACTTGCCGTTGTCCCAAGGGAACTTGCCACCTTCCACGATCACCCCACCCAGCGTGGTGCCGTGACCGGCCAGGTATTTGGTGGCGCTGTGCACCACGATGTCGGCACCATGCGCCAGTGGGTTGCAGAGCATGGGGCTGGGCACCGTGTTGTCGATCACCAGCGGCACGCCGTGCGCATGGGCCACTGCCGCCACGGCCGCAATGTCCAGCACCACCAGGCTGGGGTTGCCCAGGCTCTCAGCAAACACAGCGCGGGTGTTGGGGCGCATGGCGGCGGCAAAAGCGTCGGGGCTGGTGGCGTCCACAAACGTGGTTGCTATGCCGAACTTGGCCAAGCTCACTGCCAGCATGGTGACGGACCCGCCATACAACGCACCGGCCGCCACCACATGGTCACCGGCTTGCAAAATAGTCATCAGCGCCATCGCTTCAGCGGCCATGCCGCTGGCTGACGCCACTGCGGCGCGGCCCCCTTCCAACGCGGCCACCCGCTCTTCCAGCGCCGCCACAGTGGGGTTGCTCAGGCGTGAGTAGACATTGCCAAAGGTCTGCAGGTTGAACAAGCTGGCCGCATGCTCGGCGCTGTCAAATACAAAGCTGGTGGTTTGGTAGATGGGCAGCGCGCGGGCGCCTGTGGCGGCATCGGGGATCTGGCCGGCGTGGATGGCCAGGGTTTCGGGTTTGAAGACGTGGTCGCTCATGGTGTGGGTTTGGATTGTTTGTTCAGGCAGTCCGTCAGTCCGTCAGTCCATCAGCCCATCTTGCGTGCCGAAATCACCCCGGTGTTCACTCCCGCCCAATGCAGTCCGCCAAACAGCCGTGCATGTTCGATCTTGACGCAACAGCCCATCACGGTGGCCAGGCCGGCGGCGCGGGCGCGGGCATCGGCGGCCAGGTTCAGCACGCCGATTTGCTGCCACAAACCCTTGGCGCCCAGCGCGATGGCGCTGTCGGCAATCGGCCCAACGTCTTCCGTGCGGCGGAAGATGTTCACCAGGTCAATCGGCTCGGTGATGTCCTCCAGCCGCGCCACGCAAAGCATGCCCAGCAGCATGCTGCCGGCATACCGGGGGTTGACCGGCAGGATGCGGTAACCGTGCTGCTGCATGTACTTGGCTGCAAAGTAGCTGGGCCGGTGCCACTCGGCGGACAAACCCACCACCGCGATGCTGTGGCAGGTCTTGAGCAAGTGGCGGCGGTCGTCGGTGCGGAGGGTGGTTTGTGGGCTGGTCATGGCGGTGTTCAGCGTGATGTTCATTGCCCCAGCACCACCCCCTCACGGCGCGGGTCGGCTGCGCCAAACCAGCCGCTGGCGTTGCGCTGGATGGCTTGCAGGCCGCTGGTCAGGTCGGTCTCCACAACAGTGTGGCCGCGGGCGCGCAAGGCTTGCAGCGTGGTGGGCGGAAACAAGCCCTGCTCCAGCACCGTGGGGCCGTTGAAGCTGCCAAAGTTGGGCAGGTCCAGCGCCTGTTGGGCGTTCAGGCCCCAGTCCAGCGTGGCGATCAGCGTCTTGGCCACAAAGTGGATGATGGCCGGCCCGCCGGGGGAGCCCACGCTCATCAGCAATTTACCGTCGCGACGGTCAAATACCAGGGTGGGGCTCATGCTGGAGCGCGGCCGTTTGCCGGGTTCAACGCGGTTGGCCACTGGCTTGCCTCGGGCGTCCGCAGGCGCCAGTGAGAAATCCGTCAGCTCGTTGTTGAGCAAAAAACCGCCCGCCAGGCCGGTGCCGCCATCACTCATCAGGTGGGCACCAAACACGGCCTCGATGGTGGTGGTCATGGCCAGCGCCTGGCCCTGGCTGTCGATGATGCTGATGTGGCTGGTGCCGTGCTCGGGTTGGTCGGCTTGGGGGGCGTAAGCGCTGCGCTGGGTACCCGGCGGGCCGGGCACACCGGGCAGCGCCTGCTGCAGGCTGCGCGGGCCGATCAAGGTCGCTCGGCTGCGCAGGTAGGCTGGGTCCAGCAGGCTGGCCCAATCACCGCCAGGTGCGGCCGTGAAGTCGGGGTCGGCCAGGTACTGGGCCCGGTCGGCGTAGGCCAGGCGGGACGCCTCGGTGTACTGGTGCAACCAGTCGGCGCTGGGCAGGCCGGCCTGCAGTGGCTGGTCCACGGGCAGCATGACGTCCAGCAGGCCCAAAATCTGCATCACCGCCAGGTGGCCGGATGAGGGGGGCGGCATGCCGCAAACGCGGTAAGTGGCACGCCAATCGGTGCAGAGCGGTGTGCGCATCTTGATGCTGTAGCCGGCCAGATCAGCCACCGTCAATGTGCCGGGGTTGTTGGGGTGTTGCTGCACGCGGGTGGCGATGTCTGCGGCCACAGCGCCGCTGTAAAACGCTGCGTCGCCCTGGCTGGCAATGCGCCGCAGCACCGCTGCCAGGGCCGGGTTGCGCAGGCGATGGCCTACTGGGTGCGGCTGGCCATCGGCCTGGTAAAAGTAGGCGCGGGCTTGTGGGTCTTGCCGCAAAGCCGCATCACCCAGCAGTTGGATGTGCAGCCGGTGACTGATGGGAAAACCCGTCTCTGCCAGCGTGATGGCCGGCTGCAACACCTGGGCCCAGGGCAGGCGGCCGTGCTGGCGGTGCGCCGCCTCCAGCAGGCGCACAGTGCCCGGCACACCCACCGCGCGGCCGCCCACCAGCGCTTGCTGGAAGGGCATGGGCTTGCCGTTGGGCAGCAAAAACAAGCGCCCATCGGCAGCGGCAGGTGCGGTCTCGCGGCCGTCCCAGGCTTGCAGGGTGTTGCCGTCCCAGTGCAGTAAAAACGCGCCACCACCGATGCCGCTGGATTGCGGCTCTACCAGCGTCAACACCATCTGCACCGCCACTGCCGCGTCCAACGCTGTGCCACCGGCCCGCAGCATCTGGGCGCCAGCCTCGGCCGCCAGCGGGTTGGCGGCTGCCACGGCAAATTGGGTGGTGGTCCAGCCGGGTTTGGCGGTGCGGCCGGATGGGCCTTCTGGCAGCGCCGGAATGGTCAGGTCCGGCATGACCGGGCTGCTGGTGTCCAGCAGCAGCGGACGGCCAGCGCAGCCCATCAGCCACAGCACGGCCAGGCACAAGACGCCGCTGGCGCAGCGCAGGGTTTGCGGCTTGAGGTGGGGCATGGATGGGCGCGCTGGCGGCGTGCTTGGTGGGGGTTTGGTGGGGGGTTTGGGGTGGCCCGGGCTGACCCCGATGCTAGACTGCCCAGCATGTCAGGAGAGAGCGCAGCGGTGCCACCCGCCGCGCCGCCGAAGGCGCAGGGCCCAAGCCCCGAACGCTCAGGCAAAAGGACTGACAGGACGCCAGCAACACCGGCGTTCCTCACTGGAGAGAGGCAGGCGGTTGGCGGGTGTGGGCTTGAGGCACACAGCCGTCAACAGGCCGGTCCACCGAAGGGGCAAACGGGCGCCGGCCACCACTGGCACCCGCCAATCTCTCAGGTAAAGCGGACAGCGAGGGCATCTCCCCACCAGGCCAACACCCCGGTGGCGTTGCAGAGCCCGACAACCCTAAAAGGTTGATCACCATGTCCGCTGACGCACTCCAAGCCACGCAGGTTCAAGCCCCTTTGCTGCACACCCCGCTGCATGCGCTGCACCTGGAACTGGGCGCTCGCATGGTGCCGTTTGCCGGCTACGCCATGCCGGTGCAATACCCCGACGGCATCTTGGCCGAGCACCGCTGGTGCCGCGACAGTGCCGCGCTGTTTGATGTGTCCCACATGGGCCAGCTGCAACTGCGCGGGGCTGACGCCGCTGCCGCGCTGGAACACCTGCTGCCGCAAGACGTGGTGGATTTGCCGCTGGGCAAACAACGCTACGGTTTTTTCACCAACGCCCAAGGTGGTTTGCTGGACGACTTGATGATCACCCGGCGCGCCGACCACTTGTTTTTGATCGTCAACGCCGGCTGCAAGGCCGATGACACCCGCCACCTGATCACCCACATCGGCCACCGCTGCACCGTCGTGCCGCTGCCTGATCACGCCCTGCTGGCGCTGCAAGGCCCGCAGGCGGTGCAGGTGCTGGCGCGGCTGAACCCCGGTGTGGCCAACATGGCGTTCATGACCGGTGCTGATTTCACGTTGGCCGGTGTGGATTGTTTTGTCACCCGGTCCGGCTACACCGGTGAAGACGGTTTTGAGATCTCGGTGGCCGGCGCGCAGGCCGAGGTGTTGGCCCGCGCGCTGCTGGCGGCACCCGAGGTCAAACCCGTGGGCCTGGGTGCCCGCGACACCCTGCGGCTGGAGGCCGGTTTGTGCTTGTACGGCCATGACATCGATGCCCGCACCACGCCCATCGAGGCCGGCCTGGCCTGGGCCATTCAAAAAGTGCGCCGGCCCGGTGGCGCACGCGCCGGCCACTACCCCGGCGCCAACGTGATCGAGGGCCAGTTGACCAGCGGCACCGCCGTGAAACGTGTTGGGCTGCTGGGGCTGGAAAAAGTGCCGGTGCGTGAGGGCACGCCCATCGTGGATGCGCTGGGCCATGCGCTGGGCCGTGTCACCAGCGGCACCTTGGGCCCCACCGTGTTTGCACCAGTGGCCATGGCCTATCTGGCGGTCAACCATGCCGGCCTGCAGCATGAGGTGTATGCCGAGGTGCGTGGCAAACGCCAACCGATGCGGGTCACGCCCATGCCTTTCACACCACACCGCTACAAGCGCTGAGCTGCCAGGCTCAAGCCGCAAAAATGCAATTGCGCCCAACGGCGCAATTGTTGCTTTTTGTCCCGCCGAACCGACCAACAACCCAGCCACCAACACAAGGCTAGACCATGACCACCAAATACACCACCGACCACGAATGGATCACCACTTCCGACCACGACGCCGCCGTTGTGGGCATCACCCTGCATGCCCAAGATGCGTTGGGCGACGTGGTGTTTGTCGAGCTGCCCGAGGTGGGCCGCAGCTACACCCAGGGCGACGTGGCCGGCGTGGTCGAGTCGGTCAAAGCGGCGGCCGACATCTTCATGCCGGTGACGGGTGAGGTGGTGGAGGTCAACGAGGCCTTGCGCGCCGACCCCGCGCTGGCCAACAGCGACCCGATGGGCAATGGCTGGTTCTTCAAGGTCAAGGTGGCCGACGGCCTGCAGTTTGATGCGCTGATGGACTTTGAGGGCTACGGCGCGTTGCTCAAAACGCTCTGAGCCTGCCTGTCGCCCTCGCCTGTCGCAATGCACACCCGCACCACACACCGCACCACCCGCCCCACCTGATTGCCACCACCATGCTCAAGCCCACCAACCCCCTGCTGGCCGACCTGGAAAACCCGGGTGAATTTGCCGCCCGCCACATCGGCCCCACGGTGGCGGATCAGGCCCACATGCTGGCGGTCATCAGCACCGCAGGCGCTGGCCTGACACGGCGGGCCTTGATCGAGGCCATCGTGCCGCGCAGCATTGCACGCGCCAGGCCGATGGACCTGCCAGCGCCGGTGGGTGAAGCGCAAGCACTGGCCGAGCTGCGTGCCATCGCCGCGCAAAACACCGTACACAAAAGCTTTATTGGCCAGGGCTACCACGGCACCCACACCCCCGGTGTCATCCAGCGCAACATCCTGGAGAACCCGGCCTGGTACACCGCCTACACGCCCTACCAGGCCGAAATTTCACAGGGCCGGATGGAGGCGCTGATCAACTTCCAGACCATGGTGTGTGACCTGACCGGTATGGCCATTGCCAACGCCAGCATGCTGGACGAGGCCACCGCAGCGGCCGAGGCCGTGATGCTGGCCAAACGCAGCGTCAAATCCAAAAGCGACACGGTGCTGGTGGCGGGTGATTGCCACCCGCAGACGATTGAGGTACTCCGCACCCGCGCCGCGCCGCTGGGCTTGGGCGTGGAGCTGGCCAACTCCGCCGCCGAGTGGGACGCAAAAATTGCCGCCGGCAATTACTTTGCAGTGCTGGCGCAAGTGCCCACCACCAGCGGCAGCCTGCATGATTTGCGGGCCGACGCGGCACGCATCCACGCCCACCAGGCCGCCTTCATCGTGGCGGCCGATTTGCTGGCCCTCACCCTCATCACGCCACCGGGTGACTACGGCGCCGACATTGCCGTGGGCAACACCCAGCGCTTTGGTGTGCCCATGGGCAAC
>JAYVLI010000281.1:0-7688 GCA_043759535.1 Betaproteobacteria bacterium
GTTTGCCCAGACCATCCAGGACGGCCGCCAGATCGAGCACCCCGACCCGTGGCTGGAAGACGGCACGCCGTGGGAGTTTCCGCGCCAGGGCGTGCACTACCCGGTGCGCTTTGGCGGCTGGGTTGAGCGGTCTGCGCTGGCCGACGCACCCCCCGTGTGGCGCCACGCTGGTGAGGTGAGCGCCAAGGCGTATGACCACGTGATCCCCGGCCATGGCACCGAGCGGGTGAGCACGCTGCGGCTGTGGAAGGCCGCCGCGCCGGCGCACATCGACCTGGCGGCCTTCAACTCGGGCGATTACGCCCGCGCTGCCGAGTTCAAGAACCAGTTCGAGAACATCTCGTGGGTGCTGTACCCGAATGACAGCACGCCTGCCGGGCGTGAGCTGCGGCTGCGCCAGGAGTATTTTTTCACCTCGGCGTCGATTCAAGACATCCTGGCCCGCCACCGGGCCGAGCACGGCACGCTGGACAACCTGGACAAGAAGGTGGCCATCCACCTGAACGACACCCACCCGGCCATCGGCGTGGCCGAGCTGATGCGCCTGCTGGTGGACGAACACGGTTTTGCCTGGACTGCTGCCTGGGCGCTGACGCAAAAAGTGTTCAGCTACACCAACCACACGCTGATGCCCGAGGCGCTGGAGACCTGGCCGGTCAGCCTGATGCAGCAGGTGTTGCCACGCCATCTGGAAATCATCTTCCGCATCAACCATGAGTTTTTGCTGCTGGCCGACGCGCTGCGGCCGGGTGACATGGCCTTCCAGCGCCGGCTGTCGCTGATTGATGAGTCGGGTGAGCGCCGGGTGCGCATGGCGCATTTGTCCATCGTGGGCAGCCACCAGGTCAACGGCGTGTCCAAGCTGCACTCTGACCTGCTGGTCGAAACCATCTTTGCTGACTTTGCAGCACTCTGGCCAGGGCGTTTCACCAACATGACCAATGGTGTCACCCCGCGCCGCTGGTTGGCCCAGGCCAACCCCGGCCTGACCGCACTGATTGACGAGACGCTGGGCCATGCCTGGCGGCGTGATCTGGACTTGCTGAAGGGCTTGCTGCCCAAGGCTGAAGACGCCGGTTTCCGCCATGCCTTCATGGCTGTGAAGCAGGCCAACAAGCAGCGGCTGGCGGCACTCATTCACCGCGCTACCGGCATCACCGTCAACCCGGCCGCACTGTTTGATGTGCAGGTCAAGCGCATCCATGAATACAAACGCCAGTTGCTCAATGTGCTGCATGTGGTAACGCGCTACCACGCCATCCTGGCCCAACCCGACGCCGACTGGCAGCCCCGCGTGGTGGTGTTTGCCGGCAAGGCGGCGTCCAGCTACACCACGGCCAAGAACATCATCCGGCTGATCCACGATGTGGGCGCAGTGGTCAACATGGACCCGCGCATCGGCGACAAGCTCAAGATCGTGTTCATCCCCAATTACGGCGTGTCGGTGGCCGAGACCATCATGCCGGGGGCGGATTTGTCCGAACAGATCAGCACCGCCGGCACCGAGGCCTCGGGCACCGGCAACATGAAGCTGGCACTCAACGGCGCGCTGACCATCGGCACCGATGACGGCGCCAACATCGAGATCCGCCAAAACGTGGGCAGCGACAACATCTTCATCTTTGGCAAGCTCACGCCCGAGGTGGCGGCCATCCGCGCCGCCGGCTACCAGCCGATGCGCATTTATGAGAGCGACCCGCAGCTCAAAGCCGTGCTGGACAGCATCGCTGCCGGCGCGTTTTCACCCGACGAGCCCACCCGCTACCGGCCGCTGATCGACAGCCTGTTGTGGGGTGGTGACCACTACCTGCTGCTGGCCGACTACCGCGCCTACATCGACACCCAAACCCGGGTGGATGCGCTGTACCGCAGCCCTGAAGCCTGGGCGCGCAAGGCGATCGCCAACGTCGCGGGCATGGGGCCGTTCTCGGCCGACCGCACGATCCGGGAATACGCCAAGCAGATCTGGCACGTTGCACCGCAGGCCTGAGGCGTCGCCGCACTACATTGCCCGCATGCTGAGCCGCCACGACATTGACCAACTCCGCAGCGGCCGCTGCGGTGACCCGTTTGCCCTGCTGGGCTTGCACCGCGACACTGACGGCCAGGCCTGGGTGCGTGCGATGCTGCCCGGCGCCATGGCCGTGGTGGTGATCGGTGCGGTGGACGCGCGCCGGCTGGGCACGCTGCTGCCAGTGCATGCCGATGGCGTGTTTGAGGGGCCGGTGGCGCTGGCCGCAGGCGACAGCGCCTACCGGCTGCAGATCACCTGGGCCGACGGCGCGCTGCAGACCGCCGAAGACCCTTATCGCTTCGGCCCGGTACTCGGCCAGCTGGACGCCTGGCTGCTGGCCGAAGGCACCCACCTGCGGCCCTTTGAGGTGCTGGGCGCCAGCCCGGGCAGCCACGAGGGTGTGGACGGCACCCGCTTTGCGGTGTGGGCGCCCAATGCGTCGCGGGTCAGCGTGGTGGGCGATTTCAACCACTGGGACGGCCGCCGCCACCCGATGCGGCTGCGCCGTGAATGTGGTGTGTGGGAGCTGTTTTTGCCTGTGGTGGCGGCTGGTGCGCGCTACAAATTTGAGCTGCTGGGCCCACACGGTGAGTTGCTGCCGCAAAAGGCCGACCCGATGGCCCGTGCGGCTGAATTGCGCCCCGCCACCGCCAGCGTGGTGGCCACGCTGCCAGCGCCGGTGCCCCGCTCCGCCGCCCGCCAGGCCGCCAACGCGCTGGATGCACCCATCAGCATTTACGAGGTGCATTTGGGCTCCTGGCGGCGCAAGCCCGAAGACAGCAAGCGCTGGCTGGACTGGGACGAGCTGGCCACCACGCTGATCCCCTACGCCGTGGGTCTGGGCTTCAGCCATGTGGAGCTGTTGCCGATCAGCGAGCATCCGTTTGATGGCTCCTGGGGCTACCAACCGCTGGGCTTGTATGCACCCACCGCCCGGTTCGGTGAGCCCGCCGGCTTCTCGCGTTTTGTTGAAAACGCCCACGCCGCCGGCTTGGGCGTGCTGCTGGACTGGGTGCCCGCGCACTTCCCCACCGATGCACACGGCTTGGGCCAGTTTGATGGCACCCACTTGTATGAATACGCCGATCCCAAAGAGGGCTACCACCCCGACTGGAACACGCTGATCTGCAACCTGGGCCGCAACGAGGTGCGCAACTTCCTGATCGGCAACGCGCTGTACTGGCTGGAGCGTTTTGGCGTGGACGGCCTGCGGGTGGATGCTGTGGCCTCGATGCTGTACCGCGACTACAGCCGCAAGGCCGGTGAATGGATCCCCAATGTGCATGGCGGGCGCGAGAACCTGGAGGCCATCAGCTTCTTGAAGCGCCTGAACGAGGTGGTGGGCGGTGAGCGGCCGCAGGCCATCACGCTGGCGGAAGAATCCACCGCCTTCCCGGCCGTGTCGCGCCCCACCTTTGCCGGTGGGCTGGGCTTTCACTACAAGTGGAACATGGGCTGGATGCACGACACCCTGGCCTACATGGCGCGTGACCCCATCCACCGCAGCCACCACCAGGGTGAGCTGAGCTTTGGCCTGGTCTACGCCTTCAATGAGAACTTTGTGCTGCCGCTGTCGCACGACGAGGTGGTGCATGGCAAGGGCAGTTTGATCAACAAAATGCCCGGTGACCGTTGGCAACAGCTGGCCAACCTGCGGGCGTATTACGGCTTTATGTGGGGCCACCCGGGCAAAAAGCTGCTGTTCATGGGCTGCGAATTTGCGCAACTGCGCGAATGGAACCATGACGCCAGCCTGGACTGGCATTTGCTGGACGACCCGGCCCACGCCGGCATCCAACGGCTGGTGCAAGACCTCAATGCCCTGCAGCGCCAGTTGCCCGCGCTGCACCAGCGTGATTTTTCGCCGGACGGGTTTGAATGGATCAGCCATGACGACAGCGCCCGCAGCCTGCTGGCCTGGGTGCGGCATGGCGATGGGGATGCCGCGCCGGTGCTGGTGCTGTGCAACTTCACCCCTGTGGTGCAACACGGTTTGCGCATTGGCGTGCCACGTGTCGGCCAGTGGGTGGAGCGTCTGAATTCCGATTCAGCCCACTACGGCGGCGGCAATGTGGGCACACCGCTGGGCGCTGCGCGGGCTGAAAACCTGGCGGCGCACGGCCGTCCCCAATCCATCGTGGTGGACCTCCCACCGCTGGCAACCGTGTTTTTTGAATGGACCGCCTGACCCCGTTGCCTTTGTTGTTGGAAACCGGCAGCCCCTGGCCGCTGGGCGTCACCTGGGACGGCCAGGGCTTGAACATCGCGGTGGCCTCAAGCGCGGCACAAGCCATAGAGCTGTGCTTGTTCGATGCCGCCGACGGGCCTGAAACCCACCGCGCCCGCCTGCCGGCCAACACGCAGGATGTGTGGCACGGTTATCTGCGGGCTGACCCCGCCAGCAACCTGGGCCGGCCCGGCCAGTTGTACGGCCTGCGTGCCCACGGCCCCTGGCGGCCAGACCGGGGCCAGCGCTTCAACCCCCGCAAGCTGCTGTTGGACCCGTATGCGCGCCAGATCGTGGGGCAGTTTGACTGGGGCCCGCAGCACTTTGGCCATGACGGTGACCACCCACTGCAGCCCGACCCGCGCGACAACGCCACCACCGCCCTCAAGGCCAGGGTGTTGCATGACAGCTTTGACTGGGCCGGTGACCGACCACCACGCACCCCGCTGACCGACACCGTGCTGTACGAGCTGCATGTCAAAGGCTTCAGCCAGCTCAACCCAGGAGTGCCGAACAACCTGCGTGGCAGTTATGCCGGCCTGGCCCACCCGGCCAGCGTGGCCCACCTGTGCCAACTGGGCATCACCGCCGTCAGCCTGCTGCCAGTCCACCAAGCGCTGGACGAGCAACGCCTGGTGGCCATGGGCCTGCGCAATTACTGGGGCTACAACACGTTGGGGTTTTTTTGCCCGGCACCGCACCTGGCGGCTGACCCGGCGGATGCGCGGGATGAGTTCCGCCGCATGGTGCAGGCGCTGCATGCCGCCGGCATCGAGGTGCTGCTGGATGTGGTGTTCAACCACACCGCCGAGAGTGATGAACGCGGCCCCACTCTGTGTTGGCGTGGCCTGGACAACGCCGGCAGCTACCGCCTGCCAGCCGAGCAGCGCGCGGCTTATGACAACTACAGCGGCTGCGGCAACACCCTGGACCTGCGCCAACCCCGCATGCTGCAGTTGGTGATGGACAGCCTGCGCTACTGGCTGGCCGACATGCACGTGGACGGCTTCCGTTTCGATTTGGCGCCGGTGCTGGGCCGGGGCGACACGGGTTTTGAGCGTGACGGCCCCTTCTTCAAGGCGGTGGCGCAAGACCCGTTGCTCTCACGCCTGCTGGCCGACGGCAAGCTCATCGCCGAGCCCTGGGACTTGGGGCCTGGCGGCTACCAGGTGGGCAACTTTCCGCGTGGCTGGCTGGAGTGGAATGACAGCTTCCGCGACACCATGCGCGCCTTCTGGCTGGGTGGCGCTACCACGCGTGGCCAGTTTGCCCAAGCACTCGCGGGTTCGTCGCAGCGGCTGCAGGCGCGTCAACGGATTCCGGGTGAATCGGTCAACTACATCATTTCGCATGACGGCTTCACGCTGCGCGATCTGGTGAGTTACGGCGTTCGCCACAACCAGGCCAATGGCGAGGACAACCGCGACGGCCACGGCCACAACCTGGGCTGGAACTGCGGCATCGAGGGTGACACCGACGACCCCGAAGTGTTGTGGCTGCGCGGCCGGCTGCAACGCGCGCTGCTGGCCACCCTGCTGCTGAGCCAGGGCACGCCCATGCTGGCCGCCGGCGATGAGCTGGGCCACACCCAAGGTGGCAACAACAACCCCTATTGCCAGGACAACCCCATCACCTGGATGGACTGGCCAAGCGCCGATACCGCGCTGCTGCAGTTCACCCAGCAGGTGCTGGCCTTGCGCCGCCAGTGGCTGCCGCTGGGGCCGCAGTGGTACACCGGCCTGCAGGATGTGCGCGGCGCGTACGACCTGACCTGGCTGCGGCGGGGTGGTGAAGCGCTGAATGACTGGGACTGGACCCAATCCGCATCGCGGGTGCTGGGTGCCTTCATCGGCGCGCCGGGCCGGTCACCGCAGGGCGCTGTGCAGCCGCTGCTGCTGCTGTGCAACGCTGAGCCGCACGACACCGATTTCAAATTGCCGCCTGGCCGCTGGCAACTGCTGCTGGACAGCACGCTGGCCCACCAACCCGGCGCCGCAGCCACCGGCAACAGCCTGGGCATGCCCAACAACCTCAGCGGCAGCTACCCGCTACCCGCCCGCAGCGTGGTGCTGCTGGCGGGCGCACCCACCACACCCACCACACCCCCCACACCGCGCACCGGCGCCTGAGGCCACACATGCGAGCCACCACGCGATTTCCCCGCGCCAGCGGCGTGCTGCTGCACCCCACATCCCTGCCCGGCCCACACGGCAGCGGGGACCTGGGGCCTGCGGCCCATCACTTTGTTGACTGGCTGGCCAGCGCTGGCCAAAGGCTGTGGCAAATGTTGCCGCTGGGTGGCATCGGCCCCGGCAACTCACCCTACATGAGCAGTTCGGCCTTTGCTGGCAACCTGCTGCTGATTGACCTGGATGAGTTGCAACAGCGCGGCTGGCTGGGCGGCAACGCACTGGACTTTGCACCCGCCAAAGACCCCGGCAAACTGGACTTTGCCACCGTCTACCCCTGGCGCATGCAGCGTCTGGCAGACGCAGCAGCAACATTCGCCACCAACGCCAGCGCGGCCGAGCGCAGCAGCCTGGCCGCTTTTTGCGCCGCGCATGCCGAGTGGCTGGACGACTACGTCTTGTTCATGGCGCTGTGCGAAGCCACCCAGTGGGCCGACTGGTGTACCTGGCCACCCGGCCTGGTGGCGCGCGATGCGGCAGCCCTGGCCGACGCGCGTGCGCAACACAGCCACCGCGTCGACTTTTTCCGCTTCTGCCAGTGGTGCTTTTACCGCCAGTGGGCCGCACTGCGGGTCCATGCCCACAGCCGGGGCATCAAGATCATCGGCGACACGCCCATCTTCATCGCCTACCAGAGCGCTGAAGTCTGGGCCAGACAAGACCTGTTTGCGCTGGACCCACAAGGCCGGCCCAGTGTGGTGGCCGGTGTGCCACCCGACTACTTTGCCGCCACCGGCCAGCGCTGGGGCAACCCGCTGTACCGCTGGCCCGCCCATGCGGATGAGGGTTATGCCTGGTGGGTGCGGCGCATCCGCCGCACGCTGGAGTTGGTGGACATCGTGCGGATCGACCACTTTCGCGGCTTTGCCGACTACTGGGAGATCCCGGCCACCGAGCCCACCGCCGTCAACGGCCGCTGGCTGCCCGGCCCCGGCACGGCGCTGTTTGACGCCATCAGCGCTGCACTTGGCCCTGTGCCCCTCATTGCCGAGGATCTGGGCGTGTTGTCCCAGCCCGTGAAGGACTTGATGGCTGCCACCGGCTTCCCTGGCATGGCCATCCTGCAGTTTGCGTTTGGTGGTGATGCCAGCGACCCGTTTTTGCCGCACAACCACCGGCAGCACAGCGCGGTGTACACCGGCACCCACGACAACGACACCAGCACCGGCTGGTGGGCCAGCGCCACTGACCATGAACGCCACCATGCCCGCGCCTACCTGGGCACCGACGGCCATGACATCGCCTGGGCGCTGATGCG
>JAYVLI010000282.1:0-11648 GCA_043759535.1 Betaproteobacteria bacterium
TTTCTCTGACGAAAATCCATCGGTGCGCCTCCTCGCACCCTTGTGGGGTGGACTCAGAGCCTGCGCGATCAAAAACTGGAGCCCCCTGGGGTAGGCGGGCCCGCTTGAGATCAGTGACGCTTTGTGCGGCCTGACATTATCACATCAGTTGGCCCAGCAGCCCGCGTCAGCGGCGGTGAGCGGGTGGCAAAGTGCCATAATCATGGGCTGCATCGGGACCGTACGCCAGCCCTCTGGCGCCTCGGATTCAAGCCTTGGCGAGCGACAAAGAACTTTCGGATTTCCTCAAAAGCGTCGAGAAGCGCGCCTTCAAGCGCACCGTGTACGCGGTGCGCGACGAGGATGCTGCACTCGACGTTGTGCAGGATTCAATGATCCGATTGGCGGACAAATACGCCGACCGCCCGCCCGCTGAGCTGCCGCTGCTGTTTCAGCGCATCTTGTCCAATGCCACCATGGATTGGTTTCGTCGCCTCAAGGTGCGGAACTCGGTGCTGCAAAACATGTCCGATTTCGACACCCCCGGTGGGGATGGCGATTTCGACCTGCTGGAAAGCCTGGAGTCAGCAGACGGCATGCTGGGTGCCGAAAGCGCGGCGGACACGGTGTCGCGGTCACAGATCTTGCTTTTGATCGAAGCGCAGGTGGCTGAGCTGCCTGCACGTCAACGCGAGGCCTTTCTGCTGCGTTACTGGGAGGAGCTTGACGTTGCCGAGACGGCATCGGTCATGGGTTGTTCCGAAGGCAGTGTGAAGACACATTGCTCACGGGCTGTTCATGCGTTGGCCAAGGCACTTCGAACCAAGGGAATCACGCCGTGAACCAGACTCACTTTCCACCGCCGACACTGCTGGCCACCGCGTCCACCGAATCACTCGAAGGTCATCTGGCATTGCGAATGACCTCCCTGCTGACGCGGGGCACTGACGACCTGCCCCACGACATCACCGAGCGCCTGCGCTTCGGCCGCGAGCGTGCGCTGGCCCGTGCGGCGCAAGGGCGGCGTGCTGCGGTGCCTGTCGCTGCCGCACAAGTTGTTGGGATGTCCGGCCGTGCAGCTGTGCTGGGTGGCCCACCGTCGGTCTGGTTGCGCCTGGCATCTGCGCTGCCGCTGGTCGTGCTGGTCGCGGGTTTGGTGTTGATCCAGCACCACCATGACTTTGAGCAAATCTCGGCCGCAGCCGAGATTGACAGCGCCTTGCTGGCCGATGAATTGCCCCCAGCCGCCTACGGCGACCCCGGCTTCACCGAGTTCCTGCGCAGCGCTGAACTGCCTTGATATCGGACCGTGGTGTGAGTTGTCAGCCCGCGCTACTGCGCCACCTGCCCACCGTGCTGGCCGCCCTGCTGGGTGTGGGGGTAGTGTCGGTGGCAGCACAAGGCCTTGTGGGTGCGCCTGCCGCAAAGGTGGCGGCCTCTGTGGCACCACAAGCACCCGCAGGCGGCCCGGCCTGGGCCAGCCTGAGCACACAACAGCGCACTGCGCTGGCGCCACTTGCACGCGATTGGGCAAGCATTGACACACCGCGCAAGACCAAGTGGCTGGAGGTGGCTGCGCGGTTCCCGGCCATGCCGGCAACCGACCAGCAACGGGTGCAAGAGCGCATGGCCGAATGGGCGCGCATGACACCCACCGAGCGTGGCCGTGCGCGGCTGTCGTTCCAGGAATCCAAGCAGTTTTCACCCGAGCAAAAGCAGGCGCGCTGGGAGGCTTACAAAGCCCTGCCTGACGACGAGCGCCGGGCGCTGGCCAACCGGCAGCGCCCAAGCGACGATGCAGCGCGCAAGCCCGCTTCTGGTGCCGCAGCAGCAACTGCAGCAAACCAGCCCAAAGCGGGCAGCACGCCAGTGCATGTCGCGTCCGCCCCATTGGCAAAACAGGTTGCGCCAACACTTGTGCAAGCCAAGCCCGGGGCGACCACCACGCTGATGACCACCCCGGTTGAACCGCCCGCCCATCACCGCCCGGGCCAGCCCAAGATTGCGGCCAAGGCCGGGCAAGTTGACCGGACCACGCTGTTGCCGCAACGCGGGCCGCAGGCCCCAGCGTCCACACCCCAGCTGCCATGACGGGCAAGGGACAGGCCAACGCTGGTCAGCAGTTTGGTGCTGGCGTTGTCGACGTCAGCACCGGGCAGCCTGTGCCGACACCGCCAACCCGGCCCGCTCTGCCCGGACTGCGCCGCCGGCTTGCCGCGTTTGTCTATGAAGGGGTGCTGCTGTTTGGTGTGCTGATGGCAGCGGGTTACCTGTTTTCCACCCTTACCCAACAACGCCACGCGCTGCACGGCAAGGTCGGCATGCAGGCGTTTTTGTTTGTGGTGCTGGCCCTCTACTTCACCTGGTTCTGGTCGCGTGGCGGCCAGACGCTGGCCATGAAAGCGTGGCACCTGCGTGTGCTGCGCACAGACGGCCAGCCCCTGCGCCAGTGGCAGGCGCTGCAGCGTTATCTGCTGGCTTGGCTGTGGTTTGTGCCGGCTTGGGGCGCCGCCTATCTGGCTGGCCTGCAAGGCGGTGCAGCGCTCACCGGCGTCACACTGGCCGGTGTGCTGGCCTATGCTGGCCTGGCCTGGTTGCGGCCAGACCGCCAGTTCTGGCATGACGCGGTGTGTGGCACCCAGGTGGTGGACTGGCGCCCCGCCCTGCCGCCCAAGAAAAAATGAGCTGTTGATGCGTCCTCAACACAGCGAAACCCAAAGCACCCCGGCGCTGTCGATCTGCGTCTATTGCGGCTCACGCATGGGCAGCCAGCCAGCCTACAAGGCCCTGGCGCAAGCTCTTGGCACGGCCATCGGCCAACGCGGCTGGCAACTGGTCTACGGTGGTGGCCGCGCCGGCCTGATGGGCACGGTGGCCGATGCCACCCTGGCAGCAGGTGGTCGGGTGGTGGGTGTGATCCCCGAGTCACTGATGCAACTGGAAGTAGGCCACCAGGGCCTGAGCGAGCTGCACGTGGTACAGACCATGCACGCGCGTAAACAGCTGATGGCCGAGCGCTCACACGGCTTCATCGCCATGCCTGGCGGCATCGGTACGTTTGAAGAGCTGTTTGAGGTGTGGACCTGGCGCCACCTGGGCTACCACAGCCGGCCGCTGGGATTGTTGGACACCGCCGGCTACTGGGCACCGATGCTGGCCTTCTTGCAGCATGCCGTGGCAGAAGGCTTTATGAGCGCACACCAGATGGAGGCGTTGCTGGTCAGCAGCAGTGTGGATGATTTGCTGGATGCGATGGCCAGCCAGCAAATGCCACAGCCGGCGGCAGACTTCGACCAGATCTGAGCCTGACCAAACCGCAGCACACGCTGCGGCGGCAGATCAGACCGCTGATTCGTCGGTCTCGCCGGTGCGGATGCGCACCACCTGCTCTACCGGGGTGACGAAGATCTTGCCGTCGCCGATCTTGCCGGTCTTGGCGGCTTTGACGATGGCGTCCAGGCAACGCTCCACATCGCTGTCCTTGACCACCACCTCCACCTTGACCTTGGGCAAAAAGTCCACCACGTACTCGGCGCCGCGGTACAGCTCGGTGTGGCCTTTCTGGCGGCCAAAACCCTTCACCTCGGTAACGGTGAGGCCGGACACACCCACATCGGCCAGCGCCTCGCGCACCTCTTCGAGCTTGAAGGGCTTGATGATGGCGGTGATCTGTTTCATGGTGGGCTCCGAAAACTGCAAAAAGGTTACATCGATTTAAGCACGGAACTTCGACGTGATGGGGTAGCGCCAATCCCGGCCAAACGCACGGTGGGTGATGCGGATGCCCACCGGGGATTGACGGCGCTTGTACTCGTTGATTTTGATCAGCCGGGTCACCCGCTCCACATCGGCCGGCGCAAAACCGGCCGCCACGATGGCTTCGATGGACTGGTCGTCCTCCATGTAGCGCGCCAGGATGGCGTCCAGCACTTCATAGGGTGGCAGACTGTCCTGGTCGGTCTGGTCGGGCCGCAGCTCGGCCGATGGTGGCCGGGTGATGATGCGCTCGGGGATCACCGGGCCAATGCTGCCGTCAGCGCGCACGGTGGGCTGGCGGTTTTTCCACTCGCACAGCCGGTACACCAGGGTCTTGGCCACGTCCTTGATCACCGCAAAGCCACCCGCCATGTCGCCGTACAGGGTGCAGTAGCCGGTGGCCATCTCGCTTTTGTTGCCGGTGGTCAGCACGATCGAGCCAAACTTGTTGGACAGGGCCATCAGCAGCGTGCCACGCACCCGGGCCTGGATATTTTCTTCGGTCGCGTCCTCGGCCCGGCCGGCAAACTCAGGCGCCAGGCTGGCGCGGAAGGCCTCGAACATCGGCAGGATGGAGATTTCGTCATGCCGCACGCCAAGCCGGGCCGCCATCTCGCGGGCATCGATCCACGAGATATCTGCGGTGTAGGGCGAAGGCATCATCACCGTGCGCACTCGGTCGGCGCCCAGTGCGTCCACCGCAATGGCCAGCACCAGGGCCGAATCCACCCCGCCAGACAAACCGATGATGATGCTGGGGAAGCCGTTTTTGCCGATGTAGTCGCGCACGCCGGTCACCAGCGCGGCCCAGGCCTGCGCTTCGAATTCAGGCACGGGCTGCACGGTGCCGGTCATGCTGCCGTCGGGGTGCCAGTCCAGCAGCACCAGATCGTCGACAAACATGGCGCCCCGCGCGGCAACACGGCCTTGCGCGTCCAGCGCAAACGACGCGCCGTCAAACACCACCTCGTCCTGCCCGCCCACCAGGTGGGCATAGACCAGCGGCAGGCCGGTGGCCTGCACCCGCTGCACCATGCGCGCCTCACGCTCACCGCCTTTGTCGAGGTGAAAGGGCGAGGCGTTGAGCACGCATAGCAGCTCGGCACCGGCGGCGCGGGCAGCGTTGGCCGGTTCGTCAAACCAGGCGTCTTCACAGATGAGCAGACCGAAGCTGCGGCCACCGGCGTTGAACACCACCGCGCCGTGACCGGCGTCCCGGCCCGACGCAAAGTAGCGCCGCTCGTCAAACACCTGGTAATTGGGCAGTTCACGCTTGCAGTAGGTGGCCTGCACCACGCCGTCCACCAACACCGACGCGGCATTGAAGCGCTGCTGCACCGCATGTGAACGCGAGCGCACGTCGCCCCGGTCACCAAACTGGTGGGGGTGGCCCACCACCACCGTCAAACCCGCAAACGCCGCCAGATCGATGGCCAGTTGGGCCAGCGCCGCAGCGCAGGCCTGCATGAAAGCGGGCCGCAGCAGCAGGTCTTCGGGCGGGTAGCCGGTGAGCGCCAGCTCGGGCGTGAGCACCAGCTTGGCCCCAGCCGCGTGGGCCTGGGCGGCGCACTCCACAATGCGGCGGGCATTGCCCGACAGGTCACCAACGGTGGCGTTGAATTGGGCCAGTGCGATGCGCACGGATGCCTGGACAGGAATTGACATGCTTGGAGTTGAAAGTCGGTGATGGATCAGAGCCCGAGCAAGAACGTGCCCAACGATGTTATCCGGGTCTTTGATGACCCCACCCAGATCAACCACGCGGCCTGGGACACCCTGCTGGCGCAGCAGGACACGCCCACGCCGTTTTTGCGCATGGCCTACCTGGCTGCCCTGCACCAATCGGGCAGCGCCGTGCCAGAGACGGGCTGGACATCGCGCTTTGTCACGGTGCAGCGGGGCAACCGATTGGTGGCTGCCGCGCCGGCCTACCTCAAGACCCATTCTTACGGTGAATACGTGTTTGACTGGGCCTGGGCCGATGCCTACCAGCGCCACGGCCTACGCTATTACCCCAAGCTGCTGGTGGCTGTGCCCTTCACCCCTGTGCCGGGCAGCCGGCTGATGGCGCTGGATGACACTGCTCGCAACAGCCTGCTGGCTGGCCTGGCCGAGGTGGCAAAGCGTGAAAAAGCCTCGTCCATCCATGTCTTGTTCCACCCCGAGGTCGAAGCCCCGGCCATCGCGCAGCGGCACTGGTTGGTGCGCAACGGCGTGCAGTTTCATTGGACGCAGGATGAGGCCACACCCTGGCCTGACTTCAATACCTTTCTGGTCAGCCTGCAGCGCGAGAAGCGCAAAAAAATCCAGCAAGAGCGGCGCAAGGTGCTGGAAGCCGGTATCCACTTCACCGTGCATGAGGGCACCGCAATTGATGCCGATTTGTGGCGCTTCTTCCACCACTGCTACACCCTGACCTACCGCGCCCACCAATCCACGCCCTATCTGACGGCGGCGTTTTTTGAGGCGATGGCAGCCACCATGCCCCAGCACTGGGTGATGTTTGTGGCGCGGCGTGATGGCCAGCCGATGGGTGTGTCGCTGGTGGCCATTGACCCGGCGCTGGGTCAGGCTTACGGCCGCTATTGGGGCTGCACCGACTACGTGCCGTGTGTGCATTTCGAAGCCTGCTATTACCAGCCGCTGCAGTGGTGCATGGCCAATGGTTACCGCCGTTTTGAGGGCGGCGCCCAGGGTGAGCACAAGATGGCGCGTGGCCTGCTGCCGGTGGGCACCCGATCAGCGCACTGGTTGGCCCATCCGCAGTTTGCGCAGGCGGTGCGTGACTTTTTGCAGCGTGAGGGCCAGGGTGTGGCTGCCTATGTGGATGAATTGCGCGAGCACAGCCCGTTCAAGACCGTGACCTGATGCGGGTCATTTCCACCGGGGCGCAGTGCAGCCTCGGTCGCAAGTCAGCCCTTGACCATGTCCGCCTTGAACGCGGCGATGCCATCCGTGATTTCTTTGTGGGCCGCATCCTTGCCCACCCAGCCCTGCACCTTCACCCACTTGCCCGGCTCCAGGTCTTTGTAGTGCTCAAAAAAGTGCTTGATGGTGTTAAGCCGCAGCGGATTCAGGTCTTCCGGCTTTTGCCACTGGGTGTAGATCGACAAGATTTTGTCGATGGGCACCGCCAGCAGTTTGTTGTCGGTGCCGGCCTCGTCTTCCATCTGCATCATGCCCAGTGCGCGGCAGGTCACCACCACACCCGGAATCAGCGGCACCGGGGTGATCACCAGCACATCCACCGGGTCACCATCACCCGACAACGTGTTGGGGATGTAGCCGTAGTTACACGGGTAGTGCATGGCCGTGCTCATGAACCGGTCAACAAACAGCGCGCCGGTGTCGTGGTCCACCTCGTACTTGATTGGGTCTGCGTTCATCGGGATCTCGATGATCACGTTGAACTCTTCGGGCGCCTTGGCGCCGGGGGTGACGTTGTGCAGGCTCATCAGGTGCTCACAGCAGAAGGTAAACACCACATTCTACGGAGCGTGCTTGCCCCGCCCTGACAGCCACCCAGGCCTTGTTGCAACGCAGGAAAACACCGTTCCGACAAGGGCGCGCTGTCCCGTAAAGTGATTTTGCGACTGTCCGCCCCGTCGATCCACGCTGTACCTGGGGCATGCACAACACAAATGGGCGGCGCTTCCATTCAATGGCAAGAGAACGAGGAAGGAGATCCCTTGATATCAACCAACATGGCGCTCTACGTGGCGTTGGCATGCGGTCTGGCGGCTGTGCTGTACGGATTTGTGCAACGCAGCTGGATCTTGCGGCAGGACGCAGGCAATGCCCGCATGCAGGAGATCGCGGGTGCGATCCAACAAGGTGCAGCCGCGTATCTTGCGCGGCAGTACCGCACCATTGCCATCGTGGGCGTGGTGCTGGCGGTGCTGATTGGGGTCTTTCTGGACGCCACCAGCGCGGTGGGCTTCATTTTGGGTGCGGTGCTGTCGGGCGCTTGCGGCTTCATCGGCATGAATGTCTCTGTCAAAGCCAATGTGCGCACTGCGCAGGCCGCCACCAAAGGCATCGGCCCGGCGCTGGATGTGGCCTTCAAGGGCGGCGCCATCACCGGCATGCTGGTGGTGGGTTTGGGCCTGTTGGGCGTGGGCATCTTCTTTCTCTTCATCACCGGCAACGGCAATCTGACGCCGGACAAAAATCTGGCGGCGGTGCTGAAACCTCTGCTGGGTTTTGCCTTCGGGTCCAGCCTGATCTCCATCTTTGCGCGGCTGGGCGGTGGCATCTTCACCAAAGGCGCCGACGTGGGCGCTGACCTGGTGGGCAAGGTGGAGGCCGGCATCCCCGAGGACGACCCCCGCAACCCGGCCGTGATCGCCGACAACGTGGGCGACAACGTGGGTGACTGCGCCGGCATGGCCGCCGACCTGTTCGAGACCTACGCGGTGACGCTGATTGCCACCATGTCGCTGGGCGCCCTGGTGGTGACCGGTGCGCGCATGGAATCGGTCATCTACCCGCTGCTGCTGGGCGGTGTGTCCATCATCGCGTCCATCATCGGCTGCGGGTTTGTCAAGGCCAGCCCGGGCATGAAAAACGTGATGCCGGCGCTGTACAAGGGCTTGGCCGTGGCCGGTGTGCTGTCGCTGATCGCCTTCTACTTTGTCACCACGGCCGTGATGCCCAACGACGCGCTGGGTGCCAACACCCAGATGCGCTTGTGGGGCGCATGTGCGGTGGGCCTGGTGCTGACCGCCGCGCTGGTCTGGATCACCGAGTACTACACCGGCACCCAGTACCCGCCGGTCAAGCACATCGCCCAAGCCAGCACCACTGGCCACGGCACCAACATCATTGCCGGCCTGGGGGTGTCCATGCGATCCACCGCCTGGCCTGTGTTGATGGTGTGCGCCGCCATCCTGTGCGCCTACTGGCTGGGTGGCCTGTACGGCATCGCCACCGCAGCCACCGCCATGCTCAGCATGGCCGGCATCGTGGTGGCACTGGACGCCTACGGCCCCATCACCGACAACGCCGGTGGCATTGCCGAAATGGCCGAGCTGCCCAAGAGTGTGCGTGACGTGACCGACCCGCTGGACGCCGTGGGCAACACCACCAAGGCGGTGACCAAGGGCTACGCCATCGGCTCCGCCGGCCTGGCTGCGCTGGTGCTGTTTGCCGACTACACCCACTCACTTGAAGGCCGCGGCATGACGGTGGCATTTGACCTGAGCGATCCCAAGGTCATCGTCGGCCTGTTCATCGGCGGGCTGATCCCCTACCTGTTTGGTGCGATGGCGATGGAGGCCGTGGGCCGCGCTGCCGGCTCGGTGGTGGTGGAGGTGCGGCGCCAGTTTGCCGACGGCCAGATCATGGCCGGCAAACGCAAGCCAGACTACAGCGCAGCGGTTGACATGCTGACCACCGCTGCCATCAAAGAGATGATCGTGCCGTCGCTGCTACCGGTGGTGGTGCCGGTGGTGGTGGGCCTGACCTTGGGCGCTGCTGCACTGGGTGGCCTGTTGATGGGCACCATCGTCACCGGCCTGTTTGTGGCGATTTCCATGTGTACTGGCGGTGGTGCCTGGGACAACGCCAAGAAGTACATCGAAGACGGCCACTTTGGCGGCAAGGGCAGCGACACCCACAAGGCCGCTGTGACCGGTGACACCGTGGGTGACCCGTACAAAGACACCGCCGGCCCGGCCGTCAACCCGCTGATCAAGATCATCAACATCGTGGCCCTGATGATCGTGCCGCTGCTGCCGGTGGGTGCCACGGCGCCTGCGGCCAACCATGCGGCGGCGGCCGTTGTGGCACCGGCTGCTGCGGTGGTGGCAACACCCACAACCGCGACCGTCACCACATCGGACGGTGCGTCCATCAAGGTTGAAGGTGGTGTGGTCAAGTTCTTCTTTGCCACCGGCAAGGCCGAGCTGGCCAGCGGCGCTGCGGCAGCGCTGGGCGATGTGGTCAAGGGCGTGGCCGATGGCAAAAAGGCCGTCGTCAGCGGCTACACCGACACCACCGGCGACCCGGACAAAAACGCCGAGTTAGCCAAGCAGCGCGCTTTTGCGGTGCGGGACGCGCTGAAGGCGGTTGGCGTGGCGGACGACAAGGTGGAATTGAAGAAGCCTGAAGTGGCGGCCACCGGCGGCGACGCCGCTGCGGCGCGGCGGGTGGAGGTGGCGCTGCAGTAGCGCCATTGCGCAGCGTACGGCAGTCAGGTGTTGGTCGCTGGCTGCTGCGCAGCCCGCGACTAACATGCAGCATTTTTGCTGTGACCGCCGTCGTCTTGCGCTGCGATTAACGTCAAGTGTTTGGGCACTGTGACTCGTCGCCCTGCGAACTTTCACCAACGCGCCTATTGGTAACGCCCGTGCCGGTTTGACCAGACTGGCTAAACATGTGGCGTGTTTTGGCGACCTCTCGGTGCTGACCAATGCACCGCGACAGGATTGGGGTTGGGGCTGGGGTGCTGCGGCGGCGCTTGCATCCGTTGGTCCATGTGTTGAAATCTGACTTTATATGTCTATCGACACCATTGCTGCGGCCCTAAAACTGCGCGTCCACGAAGCCCGGGAGTTCGATCGTATCGGCCGCCTCGCACAGGCGCAGGCAGCTTGGGAGTCAGTGGCGCTGATGGCGCCTCAACATGCGGAGGCCGCAACCCGATTGGCAAGGCTGGCCATGGCTGGCGGTGACGCACAGCGCGCATTGCGGTTGCTCGCCCCGGCGATATTGACCGACCTCAGCCACGCCACGCTGTCGATTGACCTAGCTTTTGCCCATTTGTCGCTACAGCAGCCGATACAAGCCATGGCCGCACTCGAGGCTGCAGTGCGCTGCAATCCGGACCATGCCGAGGCCTGGTTGTTATTGGGTGAGGTCCGAGAGGTTGAAGGCGATCCGGTCGGGGCGCTCAAGGCGTGGTACCAAGCCATCACACGAGCACAGCGGGTTGGGCTGTGGCACGGGCCAAAAACCACACCGGCGCACCAGCTTGATGCCGTAATGCACGCCATCGAGGTGGTACGCGAAGGCCGCAGGGCACTCTTTTTGGCCTCATTTGCCGACGTTCGCGAGCGCTTTGGTGCATCAGAACTGCACCGGGTTGACCGGGCGCTGACCGGATACCTCGGTGATTGGGACGCAATGCCGGCCAATCCACAGCAGCGGCCAAAGTTTTTGTATTTCCCCGGATTACCCGACACACCGTTTCTGGATCCGGACCTGCAGCCCTGGGCCGGGCGTCTGCGCGACGCCTACCCCGTGATCCGAGAGGAGGCCCAACGTACGTTGGCAGAGGATCAAACGGCGTTCAGTGATTTTGTGCAGCTCAGCGGTCAGGCGCAAATGGCCGACTACGTGGGCGGCAGCGGCACAGCACCGGCGTGGGAGGCCTATTTCTTCTACCGGCGCGGCAAACGGCTAGACGACAACCACCGTCGCTGCCCACGCACCAGTGAACTGCTGGAGAGCCTGGACCTTTGCCGGATTTCCAATCAGACGCCTGAAATCTGCTTCTCGTTGTTGAAGGCGGGTAGCCACATCCGGCCGCACTTCGGCGTCAGCAATACGCGCGTTGTGATGCACCTACCCCTGGTGGTACCAGCGGATTGCGCCTTGCATTTGCCGTGCATCGGCGAACACCGCTGGCGCGAAGGCGAACTCTTGATGTTTGACGACACTTTCCAACACGAAGCCTGGAATCGCTCAGCCGAACATCGCCTGATCCTGCTGATGGACTGCTGGAATCCGCACCTGCATTTGCCAGAACGTTTAGCGGTGACACAACTGATTGAAGCCATGGCTGAACTCACCAGCGGCATCACTGGCTAGTCAGTCGGCCCTGCAGAATCCGTAACTCGTTGTTCTTAAATGACTTTCGGGTGAATTCTGATAGTCAAATCTTTGACGATTCAATCCAATGGATGGTAATT
>JAYVLI010000283.1:0-6183 GCA_043759535.1 Betaproteobacteria bacterium
AACGGTATTTCCATCCTGATCTTTGCGGGCATCGCGACTGGCTTGCCCGGCGCCATCGGTGGCTTGTTCGAGCTGATCCGCACCGGCGCGATGAGCATCGTTGCCGCCATGTTCATCATTGCTGTGGTCGGTCTGGTGACTTTCGTGGTGGTGTTCGTCGAGCGCGGCCAACGCAAGATCCTGGTCAACTACGCGAAGCGCCAGGTTGGCAACAAAGTCTATGGCGGCCAGTCGTCGCATTTGCCGCTGAAGCTGAACATGTCGGGTGTGATCCCGCCGATCTTTGCATCGTCGATCATCCTGTTGCCGGCCACCGTGGTGGGTTGGTTTGCAACCGGTGAAGGCATGCGCTGGCTGAAGGACATGTCGTCGGCACTGTCGCCGGGGCAGCCGATCTACGTGATGCTGTATGCCGCGATGATCGTGTTCTTCTGCTTCTTCTACACGGCGCTGGTGTTCAACAGCCGCGAGACGGCAGACAACCTCAAGAAGAGCGGCGCTTTCATCCCGGGCATTCGTCCTGGCGAACAGACAGCCAAGTACATCGACAAGATTTTGTCTCGCCTGACGTTGGCGGGCGCGGTCTACATCACCGCGGTTTGTCTGCTGCCTGAATTTCTGGTGTTGAAGTACAACGTTCCGTTTTACTTTGGCGGCACCTCCTTGCTGATCATCGTGGTCGTCACGATGGACTTTTGGGCCCAGGTGCAAAGCTATGTCATGAGTCAGCAGTACGAATCGCTGCTGAAGAAGGCGAATTTCAAGGCAAGTTGAAGCAACCGGTTCACCGGCTGCCAGGTTTGCCACCCTCAGGTTTGAATCGCGCTCGGAACGTCCGTTGGGGACGGGAGTGCTCAAGGAGAAGACGATGAAAGTCTCTGCATCGGTCAAGAAGATGTGCCGCAATTGCAAGGTTATCCGCCGCAAGGGTGTTGTGCGTGTGATCTGTACCGACCCGCGCCACAAGCAGCGCCAGGGCTGATGCCCGCCCGCCGCGTTCGGTAGATAGAGGACCAGCATGGCACGTATTGCTGGCATCAACATTCCACCGCACAAGCACGCTGAGATCGGCCTGACGTCGATTTTCGGTATCGGCCGCACCACCGCGCAGCAGATCTGCAACGCGGTGGGCATCGCCTTCTCCAAGAAGATCAAGGATCTGACCGACTCTGACCTTGAGCGTATTCGCGACGAGGTCAACAAGTTGACGATCGAAGGCGATCTGCGTCGCGAGATCTCAATGAACATCAAGCGGCTGATGGACCTGGGCTGCTACCGCGGCTTGCGTCATCGCCGTGGCCTGCCGATGCGCGGGCAGCGCACGCGCACCAATGCCCGTACCCGCAAGGGTCCGCGCAAGGGCGCCGCCGCGCTGAAGAAGTAAGCCCGAACAAGCCCTCCATCGAGACACGACATGGCCAAAGCACCAGCGAACACCGCAGCGCGCCGCGTGAGCAAGAAGATCCGCAAGAACATTGCGGACGGCATCGCTCACGTGCACGCGTCGTTCAACAACACCATCATCACCATCACTGATCGCCAGGGCGGCTCGCTTGCCTGGGCTTCATCGGGTGGCCAAGGATTCAAGGGCTCACGCAAGTCCACGCCGTTCGCTGCTCAGGTGGCGGCGGAGGTGGCAGGCCGCGCAGCTCAGGAGCAAGGCATCAAGAACCTCGACGTGCGGATCAAGGGCCCCGGCCCCGGCCGTGAGTCGTCGGTGCGGGCCTTGGCGGCGCTCGGCATCCGGATCAATTCGATCAGCGACGTCACCCCTGTGCCGCACAACGGCTGCCGCCCCCAAAAGCGCCGGCGCATCTGAGCCATCTTGCTGCGGTGCGTGCGCCGCTATAATCAAGAGTTTTCCGCCAGCCGGCGGGTGCGCAGCACCTGCCGGCGATTTCATTGAGTGGTGTGATTTCTTGACCGGGGCAGCCCGGTGCATGTGCGCCATTTCAACGTTTAAGCCCACCGTCTGAGCGTTCAAACAAACTCCGCCAGACTCGCGCGACCCGCCTCGCGTCAGATATTTACAGAGGACCCACCGTGGCACGTTATCTCGGACCCAAGGCCAAGCTCGGCCGTCGTGAAGGCACCGACCTTTACCTCAAGAGTGCCCGTCGCGCCATCAGCGACAAGGCCAAGGAATCAAAGCCTGGGCAGCATGGCCGCACGTCGGGCCAGCGCACCTCCGACTTCGGCATCCAGCTGCGTGAAAAGCAGAAGGTTAAGCGCATGTATGGCGTGCTGGAGCGCCAGTTCCGTCGGTATTTTGCCGAGGCTGAGCGGCGCAAGGGCAACACGGGCGCAAACCTGTTGTTCTTGCTGGAATCGCGGCTTGACAACGTGGTGTACCGCATGGGCTTCGGTTCGACCCGTGCCGAGTCGCGCCAGCTGGTTTCGCACCAGGCCATCCTCGTCAACGGCAAGCCAGTGAACATCGCCTCGTACCTGGTCAAGGCCGGTGATGCGATCTCGCTGCGCGAAAAGGCCAAGAAGCAGTTGCGCATTGCCGACTCGCTGAAGCTGGCTGCCTCGATCGGCATGCCCGATTGGGTGCAAGTGGATGCGACCAAGTTCGAAGGCGTATTCAAGAAGGTGCCCGACCGTGACCAGTTCGGTGCCGAGATCAATGAATCGCTGATCGTCGAGTTGTACTCGCGCTGATCCATCGCTGGCGTACGGCCTCGTGGCCGCTGCGCCCATCCCTCGTGTCGGCTTGCCGGGCACACCACGAGGCGTACTTTGCCCGGCATGGTCCGTCAGCCTTATCGGTGTAACGAGCCGAGGGTATTGAGAGGAACAGGATTCGATGCAAACCAATCTGCTGAAACCCAAAGCTATCCACGTCGAGCCGCTTGGCCACAACCGTGCCAAGGTCACGATGGAGCCTTTTGAGCGTGGTTACGGCCACACCCTGGGCAATGCGCTGCGCCGTGTGCTGCTGTCGTCGATGGTGGGTTATGCGCCTACCGAGGTGACAATCGCAGGCGTGCTGCATGAGTACTCCACCATCGACGGCGTGGCCGAAGACGTGGTGCATATCATGTTGAATCTGAAGGGTGTGGTTTTCCGCCTGCATAACCGTGACGAAGTGACACTGGTGGTGCGCAAAGAGGGTGAAGGCCCGATCACTGCAGCGGACATCCAGGTGCCGCACGACGTTGAAATCATGAACCCTGAGCATGTGATTGCCCACTTGGCGCAAGGTGGCAAGCTGGACATGCAGATCAAGGTTGAAAAGGGCCGTGGTTATGTGCCGGGCAACATGCGCCGGTATGGCGACGAGCCGACCAAGTCGATTGGCCGCATCGTGTTGGATGCCTCCTTCTCACCAGTGCGGCGCGTCAGCTATGCGGTTGAAAACGCCCGTGTCGAACAGCGCACCGACCTGGACAAACTGGTTCTGGAAATCGAGACCAACGGCGCAGTAACGCCTGAGGAAGCGATCCGGGCCTCCGCACAGATCCTGGTTGATCAGCTGGTGGTGTTCACCGGTGTACATCCCGATGAGATGGTGGGTGGTCGTGGCGACATTTCGGATCGCCGCGAGAAAGAGAATCACGACCCGATCCTGCTGCGTCCGGTGGACGAGTTGGAACTGACGGTACGTTCGGCCAACTGCTTGAAGGCCGAAAACATTTACTACATCGGCGACCTGATCCAGCGCACCGAGACTGAATTGCTGAAGACGCCCAATCTGGGCCGCAAGTCGCTGAACGAAATCAAAGAAGTGCTGGCTTCGCGCGGGCTCACGCTTGGCGCACGGCTGGAAAACTGGCCACCCCAAGGCCTGGACAAACGCTGATTTGGCGTTTGCATCCGTCACCGCTGGTCCGGCTTGTTGGCGGGCCCGAGTGCAACCTCCGGTACCTGACACGGCCGGGGTCAATCATCGAAAGACATCACCATGCGTCATCGCCACGGACTCCGCAAACTCAACCGTACCAGCGAGCACCGCGCAGCCATGCTGCGCAACATGTGCGTTTCGCTGCTGCAGCATGAGGCCATCAAGACCACGCTGCCCAAAGCCAAAGAGCTGCGCCGCGTTGTTGAGCCCCTCATCACCATGGGCAAAACACCCAGCTTGGCCAACCACCGCCTTGCTTTTGCGCGCCTGCGTGACCGCGACATCGTGATGAAGCTGTTCAAAGAACTGGGTCCGCGTTACCAGACCCGCCCGGGCGGCTACACCCGCATCTTGAAGATGGGGTTCCGGGTGGGTGACAATGCTCCAATGGCTTATGTTGAACTGGTCGACCGGCCTGATGTGGACGTTGCGGCGGTAGAAGCTGCTGGCGATTGAGCTGGTGGCAACCTGACCGGGTTGCGTCATGTTTAAAAAGCCAGCCTGCGTGCTGGCTTTTTTGTTGTTTGGCCTGGTGTGGCTGCAAGGATGCGGCCGGTTTGATGCGACAGCCTTCACGTGGCCGCATGCTGCTTGAACTCCCTGCTGGAACCATCCCTGATGCAAGCAACTCAGCCCCCAATGTCGATAACGCGCTGTGCCGCCTCTTGGCGGATGCTGACACTCTGGCTGCAGCGGCACGCGCGGCGGCTTGGTGCGGCGTTGTTGATGCTGGGTGTGGTGCAGCAGGCCTTGGCCGCCGGGGTGGATTTTTTGCCGCCCGAGCAGGCATTTCAGGTCAGTGCCAGGCTGCTGACAGCCGACCGCGCCGAGGTGCTGGTGCAGATTGCGTCCGGTTATTACGTCTACCGAGACCCATTTCGTTTCAGCGCCACGGGCGCCACGGTGGGGCCGGCCCAGATCCCGCCGGGCAAGGTCAAGTTTGACGAGAACTTTCAGAAAAACGTCGAGACCTACCGGGGTGAGCTGCGCATCAACTTGCCGCTGATCCAGGTCGCTGCGCCCTTCACGCTGCAGGTGGTGGTGCAGGGCTGCGCAGATGCCGGCTTGTGTTACCCACCCATGACCAGTGATCTGCACCTGGACCCGGCGGTACTGGCGGGGACTGCAATCAGTGCCAACTCTGGCGCCACCACCCGCACGGCTGCTGGCAAGACCTCAGCAGCCGGCATTGCCGACGCTTCGATGGTGGACCGCGTGCTGCGGTCAGGACACCTGTGGCAAGTGGTGGGTGTGTTTTTCGGTTTGGGCCTGCTGCTGTCGCTCACACCCTGTGTGCTGCCTATGTTGCCCATCCTGTCATCGCTGATCGTCGGGCTGGACCGCCAACCATCACGCTGGCGCGGTTTGGCCTTGGCCAGCGCCTACGCACTGGGCATGGCCACGGTCTACACCGCTTTGGGTGTGGCCGCCGGCCTGGCAGGTGAAGGGTTTTCCGCCGTGCTGCAAACCCCCTGGGCAGTGGGCGGTTTTGCGCTGCTGCTGGCGGTATTTGCGCTGTCCATGTTTGATGTCTACGAGTTGCGGCTGCCGGCGCGCTTCACCGGCCAGATGACAGCGCGTTGCAACCGGCTGCCGGCGGGCCGTGTGGCCGGCGTGTTTTTGATGGGCGGGGTGTCGGCGCTCATCGTCAGCCCGTGTGTCACCGCCCCGCTGGCCGGCGCGCTGCTGTTCATCAGCCAAAGCGGCGACGTGGTGCAGGGCGGCGCAGCGCTGTTCTCGATGGCCGGTGGCATGAGCGTGCCGCTGCTGCTGCTGGGCGCGTCGGCCGGGCGTTGGGTGCCCAAGGCCGGCGCCTGGATGCACGGCATCAAGCGCTTTTTTGGTGTGGTGATGCTGGCGGTGGCACTGTGGGTGGCCCAGCCGGTGCTGCCCATCGCTGCCGTGCTGGCGCTGTGGGGCCTGCTGCTGCTGTTGACTGGTTTCTTGCTGCGGCCTTTCAGCAAACCGGCCAGCCACCGCCATGCCCTGCACTCGGCCTTGCAGCGCTCAGCGGGCGCGGCGGCGCTGCTGTTTGGCGCCATGCAGATCATCGGCGCCGGCTCGGGTGGGCAAGATCCACTGCGGCCGCTGGCGCAACTGGGCAATCACGCTGGCGAGGCTGTCGCGCCCAAATTTCAGGTGCTGACCAGCGAGGCTGCATTTGACGCCGCCCTGGCCGCTGCCGCCGGTCAGCCGGTGATGCTGGACTTTTACGCCGACTGGTGTGTGTCCTGCAAAGAGATGGAGCGCTTCACCTTCAGTGATGTTGACGTGGCCGCGCGCCTGGCGCATGCCGTGTTGCTGAAGGTGGACGTGACCGCCAACACCGATTCGCA
>JAYVLI010000284.1:0-10679 GCA_043759535.1 Betaproteobacteria bacterium
GCATCAAACCGGGCGGGTGGTTTGCGGCCCTCCACATCGGCGATGTGGGCCAACCAGCGTGCCTCGGGCACGGGGCTGGGCTGCAGCAGCACGCCGCACAGATAACCGTCGATCATCACCGTGTCCAGCGGCTCCAGCGTGCTCGGCAGGCTGTCCAGCAGCGCTTGCAAGGTGTCCAACTCGGCCTCGGTGAGCGGGCCGTGCGACAGGCTGAGAGCACTGGGCGGCACGGCAGCAGCGTGGGGGGTGCGGGGTGAGGTGCTCATCGCCGGATTGTCCGTCTGGCGGGTGGCTGCGGCACAGGTGCGTTGGCGGCGGTCCGCAGTGGGCTCATTGCTGAGGTTGGATGCAATTGCTGAAAGCAGGCGTTCGGCGGTCAGCGCAAGCAAGGCTACGGGTGGGGCTGGTGTCGCTTCGATGCGGCACCCGGCCCGTAGGGACGGGCGCTGCATCGAAGCCGCCACGCCCGCCTGCCTCGGCCTTGCAAGCGAAAACTCAAAAAGCAGCGAAGCGGTCTTTCATCCGACCGCAACGCGCCCAATCCGGCCCACAACCCGCCTCAAACAATCACCGGCTCCGGCTCCAGTCGGATGCCAAAGCGGCCGTACACACTCTCCTGGATGGCACGCGCCAGCAGCACCACTTCAGCCCCCGTGGCGCCACCGCGGTTGACCAGCACCAGCGCCTGGCGCTCGTACACCCCCGCGCCGCCAATGCTTTTGCCGCGCCAGCCGCAGGCGTCGATCAGCCAGCCGGCGGCCAGCTTGAAGCGGCCATCGGGCAGCGGGTAGTGCACCAGGTGCGGGTCGCGGTCGGTGATGTCCCTGCACTGCTCGGCGCTGACCACCGGGTTCTTGAAAAAGCTGCCGACATTGCCGATCACTGCCGGGTCAGGCAGCTTGGCGCGGCGGATGGCGCAAACCCAATCAAACAGGGTGCGGGCATCGGGGGTGTGGTTGCCGGTGTCGTGCATGCGGCGTTCGATGTCCAAGTAAGCGCGTACCGGCTGCCACGGCCGGGGCAGGCGCAGGCGTACCCGGGTGATCAGGCTTTTGCCGGCCAGGCCGCCAAACCCGCCGTGCTTGAACACGCTGTCGCGGTAGCCAAAGTTGCAGGCGCGGGCGTCCAGCGTCACACCCCGGCCGGTGACCAGGTCCACCGCGTCCAACGAGTGAAAACGGTCTTTGAGTTCGATGCCGTAAGCGCCGATGTTTTGCACCGGTGCCGCGCCCACGGTGCCGGGGATCAGCGCCAGGTTCTCCAGCCCGGGCAGGCCGTGGTCCAGCGTCCAGGCCACGGCGTTGTGCCAGGTCTCGCCAGCGCCAAACTCAACGATCCAGGCGTCGTCCAGCGTGGCGGCCAGGCGCTGGCCGGGCACCTCCACCCGCAGCACCACGGCTTGCGGGTCACGCGTCAGCACCAGGTTGCTGCCACCACCCAGCACCAGCTTGGGCGAGCGGCCCAGCTCGGGGTGGTCCAGCACCCGCCGCACGTCGGCATCGCTGCGGATGCGCACCAAGGTGTGCGCGCTGGCCGGCAGGCCAAAGCTGTTGAGCGGGCGCAGATTGCAAGCGCGCTCAATCTGCAGCTGGGGCGAGATGGGGGACATGCAGCGATTTTGGCCGATGGCCCAGCGCCTCAAATTGACCACAAGGGATGTGGCCCGGGCATGAACAAATTCCTCTCTTAATATCACTGCGCGGACGATATGGAGGTTGATCCGTTGGCCTGGCGGACGCCCTGCAGCGGCAGGGCAGCACCGTGGCCAACGCCCTTTTTGTTGTTCCCGTGGCACAGCAACGCTGCTGCAGCGCCACCGCCGAGACGCCCTTGACCACCCCATCTCCCCCGGCCCCCTGCGCCCCCGCCAAACCACCCGCCCGCCGCCGTTTCCGTGCCGCCGATGTTGCCGAGCAGTTGGACATGGCGGTGATTGGCGACATCTGCGTGGGGGTGTCACTCTCGGGCTACCGGTCGGTGATTGAGGGCTTTTTGAACGATGTCTCGGGCAGCCAGGCCGCACTGCTGGCCGCGCTGGACAGCGCCGACATCCCCGCTCTGCCGGCGCTGGCCCATGCGGTGAAAGGCGCTGCCGCCAGCATGGGCCTGCGCGCCATCCACACCCTGGCCCTGCAGGTGGAGGCTGACGGCGCCAACTTTGAGGCGGCCGATTGCGCCCGCAGCGCCGCCGCGCTGCGTGAGCGGCTGGACACCACCCAGGCCCTGCTGCACCGCATGGGGTTTGTCTAGCAAGATGGGTGGTGGCGCGCCCAGGGCGTGGCACAATTTTTGGCTTGTATCCTCTTTGATCGCGCGCCGCCATGCCCAGCTTTGACACCGTGCTTGAACCCGACCTGGTGGAACTGCGCAATGCAGTGGACCAGAGCAACAAAGAGATCGGCACCCGCTTTGATTTCAAAGGCTCGGCCGCCAAAGTGGAAAGCACCGACGGTAAAGAACGCACCCTGCAACTGCATGCCGACAGTGATTTTCAGATCGCCCAGGTGCGTGACCTGCTGACCACCAAGCTCAGCAAACGGGGCATTGACCTGCGGTTTCTCGACTTCAGCGCCAAGATCGAGAAGATGGGTGGCGACAAGGTGCGCCTCACCGTGCCGGTCAAACAAGGCATTGACAGCGAGACCGCCAAAAAAATCCAGACCATCATCAAGCAGAGCAAGCTCAAGGTGCAGGCCGCCATCCAGGGGGACAGCGTGCGGGTCACCGGAGCCAAGCGCGATGACCTGCAAGCCGCCATGGCCTTGCTGCGCAAAGAGGTGCCTGACGTGCCGCTCACCTTCAACAACTTTCGCGACTGACCGCTTTTTGATGCACACCACCACCGGCCACCCGCCGCCCGCGTGCCCGGTGCCAGCGCGGTGGGCTGTAGCTGCGGCCTGGGCCGGGCTGTTGGCGGCCGGCGGCAGCGCACAGGCGCAGCCCGCGCCACCACCACCACCGCCGCCGCAGGCTGTCACCCTGGCCGGCAGCATGGGTGCTGACAAAGCCTTACTGGTGATCAACGGCCAGCCCCGCACGCTGGCCGTGGGCAGCACCGCGCAGGGCGTGACCCTGCGCCGGGTGGGTGATGGCCAGGTGGATGTGCAGGTGGGTGGGCGCACCGTCACCCTGCTGTTGGGCGGCGCGCCGGCACGGCTGGTGGGTGATGTGGCGGCCGTGCCGGCCAGCAACGAGATCGTGTTGCCCATGGGCGCGGGTGGCCACTTTGGCGGCGTCGGCAGCATCAACGGCCGCCAGGTGCAGTTTTTGGTGGACACCGGCGCCACCACCGTGGCGCTGAGCCAGGCTGAGGCCAACCGCATCGGGCTGGACTGGAAGCGTGGCAAGCCCGGCATCACCCAAACCGCCAACGGCCCGGCGCCGGTGTATGCCGTCAACCTGACATCGGTGCGGCTGGGCGGGGTGGAGATTGCCAACGTGGCCGCCGTGGTGCTGCCGGCCGAGATGCCGATGGTGCTGCTGGGCAACAGCTTTTTGGGCCGCTTCTCGCTGCGCCAGGACAGTGATGTGATGCGCCTGGCCAAAAAGCCCTGAAGCGCAGCATGCCCGCCCGCCCAACCACCACCGACCGCGCCTTGCTGGGCAGCGTCCGGCGTGAGCCGCCGCAGTGGCTGCACAGCCGGCTGGTGCTGGCCGGCACCGCTGTGCTGGCGGCCGCCCTGGTGCTGCTGGCGCTGGCATTTGTGGGCTTTGAGCAGCGTGAGCTGCAGCGCAGCACGCTGGCCCGCAACACGCTGTTTGCGCGTGTGCTGGACGACCAGGCCGACCGCACCCTGGCCGGCGTGGAGGTGGCGCTGGGCGCGGCCACCGAGGGGGTGCGTTTGATGCGGGGCAATCTCGCAAACACGCCCGCAAACACCACAACCACCACCAACACCACCGACCCCGCACCGCTGTCTGCCCTGCTGCAGCAGTCCATCCAGACCCTGCCGTTTTTGCGCAGCCTCAGCCTGGTGGACGCCCGCGGCCGGGTACTGGCCAGCTCCAACCCGGCCAATGTGGGCCGGCTGATCAACCGCCAGCGCCTGCTGGGCCCCACCCGCCGCCCCGGCTTGGGCCCCCTGCTGCCCGGGCGTGACCTGGCCGACCTGGAGGCCGCAGCCCTGGCCGCACCGGGCAAAGCCGCCACGCTGACCCTGCTGCCGCTGGTGCAAGCCGTGCCGGCGGGCGGGGCGGCGACGGTGGGGGCGGCGGCGGCGGCGGGGGTCGCTGCAACACAGGCCGCAGGGCAAACCGACTGGTTGGTGGCCGCACTCAACCCCGACTACTTTGCCAACCAGTACGACCTGCTGCTGAGCAACACCCCGCAGCGCGCCGCCCTGCTGGCGCTGGACGGCCAGTTGCTGGCGGCCAGCCAAGACGTGCGGCTGGCCGCCGGCCGCCGCCTGCAAGGCCACCGCGCCTTCACCACCTTTTTGCCACGCACCGAGCACGGCGCGTTCACCGGCCCGGGGCTGGATGGGGACGAGGCCTACACCGCCTTCCGCACCGCGCGGCGCCAGCCGCTGGTGCTGGTGGTGGAGACCCCGGCGGCCACCGTGTCGGCCCAGTTGCGCAGCACCGCGCTCAAGGTGGCGGCTGCCACGGCCGGGCTGCTGGCCATCGTGGGCGCACTGGCCGCGCTGGTGTGGCGCAGCCTGCGCAGCCGCGAGGCGGTCAGTGGTGACCTGGCCGCCGCCCGCGGCAACCTGGCCGCCAAAGATGCCTTCACCGACCGCTTGTTTGAGGTCAGCCCCATTCCGATGGTGGTTAAAGACACGGCAGGCCGCTTTGTGCGGGTCAACAAAGCCTGGACCGACCTGACCGGCCTGAGCACCGAGCGGGTGATTGGCGCCAACCTGGGCCGCTTGTACCCGCCGCAGTTGGCCGCGCCGCACGAGGTGCAAGAGCAAATGGCCATCATCTCGGGCCAGCCGGTGAATTACGAAGAACAACTGCTGGACAACGACGGCCTGCCCCGTGACGTGATGATCCGCGTCATGCCCTTCACCGACGCCGGTGGCCAGGTGACCGGCGTGATCAGTTGCTTGACCGATGTGACCGAGTTCCGCGAGGCGGCCCAGCGCACGCTGGAGGCCAAAGACGCGGCCGAGCATGCCAACAACACCAAGAGCGAGTTTCTGGCCAACATCAGCCATGAGCTGCGCACGCCGCTGCAAAGCATCCTGGGGTTTTCTGAGCTGGGCGGCTCCCGCAGCCGCACCGATGTGCGGCTGCACAGCATGTTTGCTGACATCCACGGCGCCGGCCAGCGCATGCTGACCCTGGTCAACAACCTGCTGGACCTGACGCGGCTGGAATCGACCGTGGGTGAGATCCACCTGGCGCCGATGGCGGTGGCGCCGGCCATGCGGGCAGTGGTGCAAGAGTTGCGGCAACTGGCACTGGCCCGCAAGCTGGCGCTGGTGGCCCCGCTGGAAAACGCTGAGCCCGCCGCCGCACCCGGGGCCGCCCCCGGGACCGATACCGCCGGCCTGTGGGCCCTGGCCGACACCTTCCGCCTGCAGCAGGTGCTGCGCAACGTGCTGGCCAACGCCATCCGTTTTGCGCCGGCCGGCAGTGTGATCACGCTGGACTGGGGGCGCGACGGCCACAAGTGGCTGCTGATCAGCGTGCGTGACCACGGCCCAGGCATTCCGCAGGACGAGCTGGACCGCATCTTTGAGTCGTTTGTGCAGTCCAGCCGCACCAAGGATGGCGCGGGCGGCACCGGCCTGGGCCTGGCCATCTGCCGCAAGATCATGGCCGCCCACCACGGCCGCATCAGCGCCCGCAACCATCCGGACGGGGGCGCGGTGTTTGAGATCCGGCTGCCGGCCTTGGTGGCGCCGGTATCGGTGGTGGCGTCGGTGGTGGCGTCGGTGGTGGTGCCAGTGGTGGTGCAGACAGCCACACAGTCAGCCGCACATCCAACCACCCACCCAGTCCCCCGGCCAGCCGTGCCCAGCGCCACACCAGCCCCTGCCGTGGCCACCAGGCGTTGAGCGGTTGAGGCCAGCCAAGCCGCGATGCAAATTCTGGATGCGGCCGCCACCGCGCAGGCCCTGCCCTGGCCAGCGCTGCTGGCCGCGTTGCGCCGCACCCTGGCCGACCATGCCGCCGGGCGGGCCCAGGTGCCGGCCCGCCAGGTGCTGGCGCTGGCGCCACAAACCCGCTGGTTTGTGATGCCGTCGTGGCTGGTGCCGGCAGCGGGTGAGCTGGACCCCAGCGCCGACCTGGCCGCCATCAAGCTCATCACCTGGGCCGCCGGCAACCCGGCGCTGGGCCTGCCGTCCATCCTGGGCGATGTGCTGGTGCTGCGGGCGTCCACCGGCCAGCGTCTGGCGCTGCTGGACGGGCCCACCGTCACCGCCAGACGCACGGCGGCCGTCACCGTGCTGGCCCTGCAGGCCCTGGCCGGCCCGGCCCTGGCCACCCAACCAGCCGGCCCGCTGCTGGTCATCGGCACCGGTGTGCAGGCCCTGGCCCATGTGCAGGCGCTGGTGGCCTGCAGCGGCGTGCGTGAGGTCTGGGTGCGTGGCCGCACGCCCGCACGCAGCCGTGCTTTTGCACAGGCGCTGCTGGCGCGGCAACCCAACCAACCCGCGCTGCCCAGCGGCACCACCGTGCAGCCCGCCGATGACCTGCCCACCGCGCTGCAACACTGCCCGCTGGTGGTCACCGCCACGCCGGCCCAAACACCCTGCCTGTTCGGCCCGCTGCGTGCCGATGCCGTGGTGGCCGCCATCGGCGCCTTCACCCCGGCCATGGTGGAGCTGGACCCTGCCTTGACCCGCCACATCGCCGCCACCGGCCGGGTGCTGCTGGACAGCGCAGACGCCCGCCATGAAGCCGGCGACCTGCTGCTGGCTGGTGTGGCCACCGAAGGCCTGCCCACCCTGGCCGACCTGCTGGCACCAGGCCCGGCCACACAACAGCCCGCCGCCAACACACAAGCACACGGCCCGGTGCTGTTCAAAAGCTGCGGCCATGCCCTGTGGGACCTGGCCGCCGCCCGCTGCGCCGCTGGCCTGCTGTTGTGAGGCGGTGCGGCTGGATGGTGGCGCCCGGCCACACCCCTCACCTGCGGGTTGACACAACAGCGCCAACCCACTTTATTTTCTAGGGATGGTCTGTGCGGCGTGTCTTGGGCACAGTCTGCGGCATTGCAGCGGGCACCAGCCGGCCCGCTCCCTCCCAACGACGCCCTCACCCGAGGGCTTGCAGCCCACCGATCACTCGGTGGGCTTTTTTTTGGTCGTTTTGGGTTGTTTTTTTGGGTCGTTCGTGGCGCCGCGCAATCACGTGCTGATGCATGCACCGACGCTGCCAGCGCAACCCAACATTGGCTTGCCAACGTGTGCAACTGGCCCAACGCAAGCGGCAAGGTCGAATGCGTGTTGGTCCAGGTCAGTCTCCAGGTCAGTCAGCAGACCCGTCAGCGGCGTCATGCAGCGCATAGCCACAAGCTGTCTTTTTTGCGCGGTACATCGCCACATCGGCGTTCTGAATCAATTGTTCGCCGCTCATGCCCCCATCCGGATAAATGGCGATGCCGATGCTGGCCGTGACCGTCATGTGTTGCGCGCCAACCCGAATCGGGCGCGCAAGGTTTTGGACCACGGCGGCAGCGATGCACTCCACATTGCCACGACCTTGTGGATTCATCAACAGGTACAAAAACTCGTCACCACCGTTGCGGCACACCGTGTCTTCATCTCGGGCGTCTTGCGCAAGCCGCTTTGCGACTTCTTTCAACACAACATCACCAGCGGCATGCCCGTGCGTGTCGTTCACGCACTTGAACCGATCGAGATCAAGAAACATCACGGCCACTGTCCAGTGGTGCCGCTCGGCAAGCGCCAGAGCGTGCGACAGGCGATCGTCAAACAGCGCTCGGTTGGGCAGGCCTGTTGTGTGGTCGTGCATGGCCTTGCGGTTGGCCAGCTGCTCAGCTGCCAGTGCCGACACGAGTGACACCGTGACGTCCGCCAACGCGGTTTTGGAGCTTTCCAGCGCAGCCTCAACACGTTTCAACTCATCAATCCCTTGCGCCAAAGTTTTTGTCACGCTATCCAGATCTTCGGCGCATTCCTGCACTTTGGCGCCCACCGCCTCGGTGTGATCAAGCGTCTGTCTGGCCGGGAGCGTTGTCGCACCCGCCGCGATTGTTTTGGCTGCCTGTTCATTCGCTAGGGCCAAATCCTCCGCGCAGGCTTCGACCTTGGCTTTGATTTCATGGCTTTGCTCCAACGCCTGCTCCAGCGCAACGGGCGTGACTGGCAGAACGGGAATGGCGGGCATGGTGGGTGGCAGGCGGCGGTGGCTCGCACATGGGGCTGATGTAGGCATTCGCACACCCAATCTAACCGAACCGGCCGCCGTCCGATGGGTTGAAAAGCGTGGCAAAAAGCAAGCTTCCCCCGCCTGCGGGCAAGGTCTGGATGCCAGACCTTGCCTACTTCTTGAGCACTTCCGCTGACAGCCCTTTGGACAGTGCTGCCCCTGCTGCTTTGCTCATTTCGACGGGTAACACCGCGCCGTTTTCAAACATGAGCTGCACCCGCACCATGCCATCCGTTTCCGAAGGCGTGGCCCCAGCCGCGAGACAGTCAAGTGCCGGGGGAGCGGCGCCCGGGGCTTGTTCAGTTTTTTCCAGCAACGCAATGGCCACCGCCGGCGCAAGTTCGGTGGCAATGGCCACATTCGTTGCCGACTGTTTGGCGCGTTTTGCGGCGGCTGACGCTGCCCTGGCTGCACCGGCGCTGCGCGGCGATTTCTTGGACCGCTTTGATGGGGGCCGTGCCGCACGCGCAGAAGTTGTCATGGTCCAGATCTTCAGGTTATCAACACAAATGATAAACGCCGGGGTCGATCTGCCCAGCACGGTAGACCGCGCCACCAACATCACCCACCGCACGTGCGAAGGCCGCATGGCCACTGGTGCGGCAAGGTCATGGCGGTGCTGGTGGCCCCAACCGACTGTGGCGATCAGCGCCAGGGGCAGGCGCATCAACCACCAAATCCGGCCTTCAAACCTTCACGCAGACACGCCACCAGCGCTTGCACCGCACGCGGCACCTGCGGGCTGTAGGGCCGGATGGCGTAGAGGTGGGCGCCAAAGTTGCCCACTGGCGTCCAGCCGGGCAACACCAGCACCAGCTTGGCGCTGCGCAGCGCGGCCTGGGCGCTGAAGTCGGGCAACAGGGCGATGCCCAGGCCGGCCAGCACGGCCTCACGCAGCGCCTCGCTGTTGTTGGCGCTGAATGGGCCGCTCACCGGCACGGTTATTTTCTCGGTGGTGTTGTCGGCTGCTCTGCCTTCATCGGCACCGCTGTTCCCGCCCCCATCGCCCCGCAACAGTTGCCAAGCCGCCGCCTCACCCGGGCGCAGGTAGGTCAGGCAGTCATGCGCTGCCAAGTCGGCCGGCTGTTGCGGCACCCCACGCCGGCGCAGGTAAGCGCGGCTGGCCACCAGCAGGGACCGGGTGGCGCAGAGGGTCCAGGCGATGTGGGTCTCGGGCGGCGCGGGGCTGTGGCGGATGGCCAAGTCGAACCCCTCCTGGGCCAGCGGCACCAGCCGGTCGGACATGTCCAGCTCGATGCGCACCTCGGGGTGGGCGCGCAAAAAAGCCGGCAGCAGCGGCGCAATTTGTTGGCGCGCCAGTGCCACCGGCGCGGTCACCCGCAGCCGGCCACGCGGTGTGGCGGCCAGGTCTTGGATGCCGGCAAAGGCGCTGCTGATGTCAGCAAACGCGTGGGTGGTGGCATCGGCCAGTTGCTGGCCGGCCTCGGTGAGGCACACGCTGCGGGTGGTGCGCGCCACCAGCGGCACGCCGGCCGCACGCTCCAGCTCGGTGATGCGCTGGCTCATCGCCGCTTTGCTGACACCCAGGCGCTGCGCAGCACGGGTGTAGCTGCCCAGCATGCCCAGCACGCTGAGCCAATGCACATGGCTCCACAGGGTTTCAATGCGGCGTTCGTCCATGCTGTTGTTCCGAGTTTCAGTGCTGACATTGTTTGCCGATCTGAACAATGAATCTAGCCTAAGGTGGCTAGGCAGTGCCAGCGCAGCAGCCTAGACTGCGCCTCCTGACTTTGATCCACCTTGCCGGAGACCAGCATGGGCGCACCAGAAGCTTTCACCACCACCACAGACGTGGGTCACTTCATCGCCGGCCGCAAAGTGCCGGGCGCCAGCGGGCGCCAGCAAGCGGTTTACAACCCGGCTACCGGCCAGGTGGCGCGCCAGGTGGCGCTGGCCAGTGTGGATGAGGTGGGCCAGGCGGTGGCCGCCGCAGCAGCCGCCCAGCCGGCCTGGGGCGACATGCCGCCCATCCGCCGCGCCCGGGTGCTCAACAACTTCCTGCAGTTGCTCAACCAGCACAAGGACACGCTGGCCGCGATGATCAGCGCAGAGCACGGCAAGGTGTTCACCGACGCCCAAGGCGAGGTGGCACGTGGCATCGACATTGTTGAATTTGCCTGCGGTGCGCCGCAGTTGCTGAAAGGTGATTTCACCGAGCAGGTGTCCACCGGCATCGACAACCACACCCTGCGCCAGCCGCTGGGTGTGGTGGCGGGCATCACGCCTTTCAACTTCCCGTGCATGGTGCCGCTGTGGATGTTCCCCATCGCGCTGGCCGCCGGCAATGCCTTCATCCTGAAACCGAGTGAGCG
>JAYVLI010000285.1:0-5406 GCA_043759535.1 Betaproteobacteria bacterium
GTGGTGCCCTCGCCAAAGGTGCCGCCCATGATCACGTCCTCGACCTCGGCCGGGTCGATGCCGGCCCGGGCCACGGCGTGCTGCACCGCGTGGCCGCCCAGCGTGGCGCCATAGGTCATGTTGAAAGCACCCTTCCAGCTCTTGGCCAGGCCGGTGCGGGCGGTGGAGACGATGACTGCGTCGATCATGTTGTGTGCCCCTGAATTTCAGTTGAAAGTCTTGCCGTCTTCGGCCAGCTTGACGAGGTAAGGCGCCGGATGCCATGAGGCATCGGCCCCCGGTTCGGCCGCAAAACGCTGCAGTGCCCGCACCACATTCGGCAGGCCGGTCACATCGGCATACAACATCGGCCCACCGCGGTGCAGCGGAAAGCCATACCCATTGAGGTAGGCGATGTCGATGTCGGACGCGCGGGCGGCAATGCCTTCGTCCAGGATGCGGGCGCCCTCATTGACTAGCGCAAAGATGCAGCGTTGCACCACCTCGTCATCGCTGATCTTGCGGGCGGTGATGTGGTTGGCAGCGCGGTATTCGGTGATCAGTTGCTCAGTCAGTGCGTCGGGGATGGGGTCACGTTTGCCGGCTTCGTAGCGGTACCAGCCCGCGCCGGTCTTTTGGCCATAACGGCCCACCTCACACAGCTTGTCGGCAACAACGGGTTGCATCTCCACGCCGGCCTCTGCAGCCTTGCGTTTGCGGGTGGCCCAGCCAATGTCGAGCCCCGCCAGATCACCCATGCGGAACGGGCCCATGGCCATGCCGTACTTTTGCAGCGCGCCGTCAATTTGCTGGGGCAGGGCGCCGGCGCTGATCAGCCCGGCCGCAGCCGCGCCATAACGCGCCAGCATGCGGTTGCCGATGAAGCCGTCACACACACCCGAGACGATGGCGATTTTCTTGATGGTCTTGGCCACCGCCATGCTGGTGGCCAGCACGTCGGGTGCGGTCTTGGCGCCACGCACCACCTCCAGCAGGCGCATCACATTGGCCGGGCTGAAAAAGTGCAGGCCAATCACATCGGCAGGGCGTTTGGTGAAGCTGGCAATCGTGTCCAGATTCAGGTAGCTGGTATTGGACGCCAGGATGGCGCCGGGCTTGCAGACCTTGTCCAGCGTCTCGAACACGGTCTTCTTGACATCCATGTTCTCGAACACGGCTTCAATCACCAGATCAGCGTCCTTGAAGCCGTCATAACTCAAGGTGCCGGTGACCAGCGCCATGCGTTGCTCCACCTGCTCGGGCTTCAACTTGCCCTTTTTCATGCTGTTTTCGTAGTTGCGGCGGATGGTGGCCAGGCCTTTGTCCAGCGCCTCCTGTTTCATCTCCAGCAGCGTGACCGGGATGCCGGCGTTCAAGAAGTTCATCGTGATGCCACCACCCATGGTGCCGGCGCCGATGACACCCACGGTCTTGATGGGGCGCAGCACCGTGTCGGCCGGCAGACCGGGGATCTTGGCCGCAGCACGCTCGGCCATGAACACATGGCGCAGCGCACGGGATTCGGGGCTGGCCATCAGCGACAGAAAACCCTCACGCTCGGCGGCAATGCCTTGCTCAAAGCTTTTGCCGTAGCTGGCGGCCACCGCCTCCAGGCACTGCATTGGCGCGGGAAAGTTTTTGCTCATCGCGCCCACGGTGTTGCGGGCAAATTGCAAAAACGCCTCGCCCTGCGGGTCTTTCACCTTGCGGTCACGCGCACGCACGGCCGGCAGCTTTTTCGCAATCACTTCTTCGGCAAAGGCAATGGCGCCGGCCACCAGATCACCGTCAATCACCTTGTCCACCAGCGGTGTGCCGGCAAACTTGGCAGCGGCCACCGGCGCGCCGCCGACAATCATGTTGAGTGCGGCCTCCAGGCCGATCAGGCGCGGCAGGCGCTGGGTGCCACCGGCCCCCGGCAGCAAGCCGATCTTGACCTCGGGCAGGCCCAGCTGGGCGTCGGGCAAGGCCACCCGAAAGTGGCAACCCAGCGCCAACTCCAGCCCACCACCCAGGCACTGGCCAGCAATGGCGCCGACCACCGGCTTGGGGTTGTCTTCCAACATCGAAATGATCACCCGCAGGTTGGGCTCTTTGCCGCCTTTGGTGGTGCCGAACTCGGTGACGTCAGCGCCGGCCGAAAACGCACGCGCCGTGCCGGTCAGCACGATGGCCTGCACGGCAGGGTTGGCATTGGCCACGTCCAGCGCGTCGGCAATGCCGACCCGCAGGTCATACCCCAGGCTGTTGACCGGCGGGCGGTCCATGTGCAGCACGGCAACCGGGCCGTGGTTGGTGATGGTGACGGTTTGGGGCATGGTGGGCTCTCCTGACAGGGATGGGGTGGGCGGGGTTGCGACCGGTCAGGCCGCAGCGTCGAACAAAGCTTTGAGGGATTTTTTAAGCAGCTTGCCGGTGGGGTTGCGTGGCAATGGGTCGGCCAGGATCACGATGCGCACAGGCACCTTGAAGCTGGCAATCTGGCTGCGCACAAAACTGCGCAACTCGTCTTCAGTGGCGGCGGTGTCGGGCTTGAGGCTGACCAGCGCCACTGGCTCTTCACCCAAGGTGGTGTGGGCACGGCCGATGACACCAGCATCCATCACCGCCGGGTGGCGGTACAGCACGGCCTCCACTTCAGCGCAGTAGATGTTCTCGCCACCACGGATCAGCATGTCCTTCTTGCGGTCGACGATGAACAAAAAGCCTTCATCGTCCAGCCGCGCCAGATCACCGGTGCGCAACCAGCCATCCACAAAGGTACGGGCGGTTTCTTCAGGCTTGTTCCAGTAGCGCTTGACGACATTCGGGCCACGCACCCACAGCTCACCCACGGTGCCGGTGGGCAATGGCTGGCCATCGTCATCGGCAATTTTCATCAACCCCACCGGCATGGCCGGGCCGGCGCTGTCGGGGCGGTGGATGTAGTCCTCCGCGCCGTGGTGGGTGAAGGTGCCTGAGGTTTCGGTCATGCCCCAGCCCATGCCGGGCTGGGCTTTTGGAAAGGCCTCGGCAATGCGCTGCACCAGCGCGCTGGACGCCGGTGCGCCGCCGTAGGACACGGATTCCAGGCTGCTCAAGTCGTACTTGGCGCGCGCCGGGTGCTCAATCAACTGCCAGGCAATGGTGGGCACACCGCCGGCCGAGCTGATGTGTTCCGACTCGATCAGCGCCATGGCCTGCTCAGGCTCCCAGCGGTGCATCAAAACCAACTTGGTGCCGCTGTGCAACGCACCAAACAAGATCACCTGGCAGCCGGTGGTGTGGAAAAACGGGATGGCCAGCAGCAGCGCGCGCGGGTGGGTGCGCGGGGCATTCGGGTCAGGCACCGGCTCACCGCGCCGCACAAAGTTGCGGATGGCTGAAAACGTGCCAGCCATCAAGGTGCTGCCGCTGCAGCGGTGGGTGCCCAGCGCGCCCTTGGCCGCGCCTGTGGTGCCTGAGGTGTAGAGCAGGGTGGCGTCGTCGTCGGGGCTCAAGTCCACCACCGGCAGGGCGCGGTCAGGCAGCTCGGCCCAGGTGTTGGTGGGGCCTAACAGGCCGCTCCAGCGCAGGGCTTTGGCATGGTCCAAGGCATCCACTGGCCTGGCCACGATGACGTGTTGCAGCGCCGGCAACGCATCCAGCAGCGGGGCGATGCGCAACCAGCGCTCACCGTCCACCACCGCCACCTTGGCACCCGAATCGGCCAGGCAGTAAGCCAGCTCAGGCCCGGTGCCCCAGGCGTTGATGGGCGTGACGATGGCGCCCAGCAGCACGGCGGCAAACGTGGCCACCGGCCACTCGGGCAGGTTGCGCATCGCAATCACCACCCGGTCGCCCTTGACCACGCCGAGCGCGGCCAGGTGATGCGCCATCTGCAGGGCGGCGCGGGCAAAAGCCTCAACCGTGGCGCGCTCGTCGTCCAGCACCAAAAAGGTCTTGTCGCCGTGCGCCACGCGGGCGGCAACAAACATGTCCCGCACGGTGGGCGGGGCGTTTTTCCAGACCAGCATGGGCTGACCATCCACCAGTGCCTGCGCTGTTTCAAATGGTGAGCCAGGCGCTGTGAGTGCGGCATGGGCCTGGGCCAGTGTGAGGGCGGGCCAGGCGGGCAGCGGTGGCACTGCAGTGGCAGATGGCATGGCGTGATGGGTGTCGGACATGGTCAACCCGCGTGCTCAATAACCACGCCGCAGCGCCAGCATGTCGTGGTGGAAATTGGCGTCACCCCACAGCTCTTGCAGCACCCTGGCGCGTTTCATGAAAAAGCCGATCTCGAAGGCATCGGTCATGCCCATGCCGCCGTGCATCTGCACCGCTTCCTGCACCGCCAGGGTGGCGGTGCGCCCGGCACGCGCCTTGGCCACCGCCACGGCAGCACCCGCGCGGTGGATGTCGGCGTCCAGGGCTTGCTCGGCTTTGAGCAGCGCGGCGCGGCTGATCTCGAGCTCGGTGTAGAGGTGGGCGGCACGGTGCTGCAGGGCCTGGAACTCGCCGATGGCCTTGCCAAACTGGCGCCGGTCCTTGAGGTATTGCACGGTGCGGTCGAACACCTCGTCGGCCAGGCCCAGCAACTCGGCCGCCGCGCCGGCCCGGCCTACATCCAGCGCGGCGCCGAGGGCCACGGCGGAACTGCCGGCATCCGGCCCGCCCAGCCGCGCGTCCGCGCTCAGCCGCACACCTTGCAGCGTGACGCGGGCGGCGTTGTGGGCATCGACCATCACCGTGCGCTCGATCTGCACCCCGGCGGTTTGCGGCGCCAGCAGCAACAGACCGACGCCACCACCTGGCAGCGTGGCCGCAACGATCAGCAGGTCGGCCACATGGCCCTCGAGCACCAGGGTCTTGGCGCCGTCGAGCAGCCAGCCCACACCGTTGCCGCTCCCGTGGCTGTCAACCCGGGCGGTGGTGGCAAAACCAAGCGGCCGGTGCTTGGCGCCCTCGTCCACCGCCAGCGTGGCAATGGTTTGGCCACTGGCCAACTGCGGCAACCACTGCTGCTGCTGTGCCGGCGTGCCGGCCTGGCGCAGCGCCGTGACCGCCACCAGGCTGGAGGCCAGCAACGGCGACGCACACAGCTGGTGGCCGATCTGCGCCATCACCACGCCGGACTCGACGGGGCCCAGACCCAGCCCGCCCAGCGACTCGGGCACCAGCACGCCGGTGAAACCCATCTCGGCGAACTTTGCCCACAGGCTGCGCGAGAAGCCGGTGGCGTCCGCGCTGGCGCGCACCTGGCGCCAGGCCGACACCGGGGACTGCTCGGCCAGGAAATCGCGCGCGCTGTCGCGCAGCATGGCTTGCTCGTCGGTGAGGATCAGCGACATGCTCAGGCCCCCGGCAGCTCGAGAATGCGCTTGGCGATGATGTTGAGCTGCACCTCGCTGGTACCGCCCTCGATCGAATTGGCCTTGCTGCGCAGCCAGGTGCGGGCCGCCGCGCCCT
>JAYVLI010000286.1:0-4970 GCA_043759535.1 Betaproteobacteria bacterium
GCTGAAAGCGCTCCGCCGCGCCGGCTGGCAACAGCACCGGCCGGCCTTCGGCGGCGGCGACGAAATGGCGGTTGCACGGGTAGCTCGGGTCGGGCAGCAGCACCTCGTCGTCGCGGTCCACCAGTGCCAGGCAGGCGAGCTGCAAGGCCGCCGAGGCACCGGCCGTGACGATGATGCGGCGCGGTGCAATCGCCAGGCCGAAGCGGCTCGCATACCAGCTGCTGATGCGCTCGCGCAGCGCCGGCAGGCCGGTCGCATCGGTGTACTGGGTCCGGCCGTCACGCAGTGCGCGCGCGGCCGCTTCCTGCACCAGCGGCGGGGCGGTGAAGTCGGGCTCGCCGATGTTCAGGAAGAGCATCGGCGAGACCGCGCAGGCGGGGCTGCGCGCCAGCTCGGCCGCGGCCTTGGCGCACTCCATCACGTAGAAAGGCTCGATATGGGCCAGCCGGCCAGCGGTTTTCATGCGGGTTGCTGCAGACGTGGGGTCAAACACGCCATTCCAACCCGCGCCATCCGAACCTGCGCCGGCCCAACCCGCAACTCAGCCCGCACGGCGTGCATCGTTGCGGGCTTTGACCTCAAGCGGCCGCAGGTCGGTGGCGGCTTTGTCCAGCACACCGTTGACGTATTTGTGGCCGTCGGTGCCGCCGAATGCTTTGGCCAGCTCCACCGCCTCGTTGATGGCCACGCGGTAGGGGATGTCGATGCAGTGCGTCAGCTCATACGTGCCGATCATGAGCACGCCGTGTTCTACCGGCGACAGCGCGCTGGTCTTGCGGTCCACATGGCGGGCCAGCACCGCGTCCAGCGTGGCGGCCTCGCGGATGCAGCCGTACAGCAGCGCGTCGTAGTGGGCGCGGTCACACTTGTCAAAGCCTTCTTGCTCGCGGATGTGGGTGTCAATCTCAGCCGCCGGTGCCGCACTGACCAGCCATTGGTAAAGGCCTTGCAGCGCCAGTTCGCGAGCCCGCCGGCGGCCGGATTTGGCTTGTGGCTTGCGGGCCGGGCGGGCTGCACTGTCGCCAGCCGGGTTGCTGCTGGCGTCGTTGCCGGGCTCGGCCGGTGGTGTGCCTGCCGGGTCATCGCTGCCGATCTGCGCGTTCATGTCAGGTCATCCAGCAGGTTGGCCATTTCCACCGCCACGCGGGCAGCGTCACGGCCCTTGTCCTCAGCGCGGGCCCAGGCTTGCGCCTCGTTTTCAACTGTCAGGATGGCGTTGGCCACCGGCAGGGTGTGGTCCAGTGCCACCCGGCTAACACCCGCGCCGCTCTCGTTGGCCACCAGCTCAAAATGGTAGGTCTCGCCGCGGATGATGCAGCCCAGCGCAATCAGCGCGTCAAAGTCGTCGCTCTCGGCCATGGCCTGCAGGACCACCGGGATCTCCAGCGCGCCGGGCACGCTGACCAGCCGGATGTTGCCGGGCAGCACGCCCAGCGTGGCCAGCTCGGCCAGGCAGGCCTGGGCCAGCTTGGCTGTCAAGTCGGCATTGAAGCGGGCCTGCACGATGCCGATGGACAGCGGCGCGCCATCGAGGCGGTTGGCCCCGGCGTCGCCCTGGTTGGCGTGTTGCATGGAGTCTTTCAGGAGAAGGAAAACGGGGCGGGATGCGGATGCTGTGGTGCGGTGTCAATGGCGCGGTGTCAGCGAAATCAGTTCAGTGCCCTGACGGCACAAAGCTGGTCACTTCAAGGCCATAACCCACCATGCTGGGCATGCGGCGCGGGATGCCCAGCAGCTTCATGCGGGTGATGCCCAGCTCGCGCAGGATTTGGGCGCCCACGCCGTAGGTGCGCAAGTCCATCTGCAGGCCACGCTCGGCGCGCTGCATTTGCTGCGGCAGCACTTGCGGCAGCAGGGTCAACACATCACTGCCGCAGTTCAGCAACACCGCCAGGCCGGCCGGTGCGGCCTGGATGGCGGCCAGTGCCTTGGGCAGCGGCCAGCTGTGGCCGCTCATGCCAGCGTCCAGCAAATCCATCGCAGTAAAGGGCTCATGCACCCGCACCAGCACTTCATCACCGGGCACCCACTGGCCGTGCTGCAGCGCCAGATGCAGGCCGCCGGATTTGTCGCGGAAGGCGGTGCATTGAAATGTGCCCTGGGCGGTGACCAGCCTACGCTGGCCCACCCGCTCAATCAGGGTTTCGTTGTGGGCGCGGTGGGCGATCAGGTCAGCGATGGCGCCGATCTTCAGGCCGTGCTCATGCGCAAAAATTTGCAGGTCGGGCAGCCTGGCCATGGTGCCGTCGTCGTTCATGATTTCGCAGATCACGGCCGCAGGTGTCAGGCCGGCCATGGCTGCCAGATCACAACCCGCTTCAGTGTGGCCGGCGCGCATCAGCACACCACCGTCTTGGGCCTGCAGCGGGAAGATGTGGCCCGGCTGTACCAGGTCAGTGGCCACGGCATCTTTGGCCACGGCGGCTTGCACGGTGCGGGCCCGGTCAGCGGCCGAGATGCCGGTGGTCACGCCGGTGGCGGCTTCAATCGACACGGTGAAGGCAGTGCCATGCACCGTGCCATTGCGCGCCGCCATGGGCCGCAATTGCAAACGCTCACAGCGCTCACGGGTCAGGGTGAGGCAGATCAGGCCGCGGCCAAACTTGGCCATGAAGTTGATTGTTTCTGCCGACACATGGTCAGCCGCCAGCACCAGATCACCTTCGTTTTCGCGGTCTTCTTCGTCGACCAGGATCACCATGCGGCCAGCGGCCAGCTCGGCCACGAGCTCAGGAACAGGAGAGATTGCCATGCCCCGATTGTAGGCGGGGGCCATCTGTGGAGGTCATCTGCCGGGGCTGGGCATCACCGCCCGCGCCAAGGCCATGACCAGGCTCAGATGCTGGGGGTGGGCAAGGCTGCGGCCGCCCACTGCCACTGCCCGTCCTGCAGCACCTGGTGTGGGCCAAAGCCGGCTTTGTAGGCCATCTTGTCGCTCTGGGCGATCCAGTAGCCCAGGTAAAGATGCGGCAGTTTGAGCTGGCGCGCCTGTTCAATTTGCCACAGCACACCGTAGGTGCCCAGGCTGCCTTTGAAGTCGGGGTCGTAGTAGGTGTAGACGGCCGAAATGCCGTCGCTCAGCACGTCCACGATGGCCACCATGCGCAGGATGCCGGTGCTGCTGTTTGCGCTGTCCTCTGACGGCTCACGAAACTCCACCAGCCGCGAGTTGACCCGGCTTTGCAGCAAGAACTGGGTGTACTGGTCGATGCTGTCGTGGTCCATGCCACCCCCGGCGTGGCGGCCTGACTGGTAGCGCAGGTAGAGCTGGTAGTGCTCGGCCACAAAGCCCAGCCGCAAGACACGTGACTTGAGCGTCTTGTGCGCCGTCCAGGCGCGGCGCTGGCTGCGGGTGGGGGCAAATGTGGCCACCGGCACGCGCAGTGGCACGCAGGCGCGGCAACTGTCGCAATACGGCCGGTAGGTGAACATACCGCTGCGCCGGAAGCCGTTGGTCACCAGGGTGGAGTAGGCATCGGCATGGATCAGGTGGCTGGGTGTGGCCACCTGGGAGCGCGCCATGCGGTCGGGCAGATAGCTGCACGGGTAGGGCGCCGTGGCGTAGAACTGCAGCGACGACAGCGGGAGCTCTTGGGGATGGGTCACACGGGTGCGGGGTTGGGGCTGGCCGTGGCGGCGGGCGGCAAATCCACAGGGGCTGACGCAAGATCCAAGCCGGCCCACATCACTGGATGATAGGTCCAGGCCGGTGGTGCGGTCGCTCCCAGGCTGCAGGCCAGGTGGGCCTCAAACGCCCGCCGCGGAATCTCACGCGCACCAAAGCGGGCCAGGTGGCTGGTGCGTTGCTGGCAGTCAATCAGCGTGATCTGGTGGGTGCGGCAAAACCCGATCAGCGCGGCCAGCGCAATCTTGCTGGCGTCGGTTTGGTGCGCAAACATCGACTCACCAAAAAACATCGCACCGATGCCCACGCCGTACAGCCCGCCCACCAGTTGGCCGTCCACCCAGGTCTCCACGCTGTGGGCAGCGCCAGCGGCATGCCAGGCGCTGTAGGCGTCGATGATTTCGGGCGCAATCCAGGTGCCGGCCTGACCGTCACGTGGGGCGCTGGCGCAGGCCTGCATCACGCGCCGAAAAGCGCTGTCGATGCGGATCTCGCAGCCGGGGCTGCGGATGAAGCGGCGCAGCGTTTTGCGCAGGCTCAGCGCCAGCTTGAACTCGGCCACCGGCAGCACCATGCGCGGGTCGGGGGCCCACCACAGCGGTGGTTCACCGGGGCTGTACCAGGGGAAGATGCCGCGCCGGTAGGCCTGCGCCAAGCGCTGCGGGGTGACGCGGCCGCCAACCGCCAGCAGGCCCGGTGCCTCGCTGTCGGCGCCCAGCGCCAGGTGGGTGGGCGGCAGCGGGCTGTGATCGTCGATCCAGGCCAGGGGCATGGCGGGATTGTCCGCGATGCCCCTGCCGGGATCAGATCGTCACGCCGCCGTCGATCACCAGGCTCTGGCCGGTCATGAAGCTGCTGGCCGGTGCGGCCAGGTAGACCGCCGCGCCGGCGATCTCGTCGGGCTCACCGATGCGGCGCAGCGGGGTGCTGGCGCTGCGGGCTGCCAGCGCCGTCGGGTTCTCCCACAGGGCCTTGGCAAAATCGGTGCGGATCAAGCCTGGCGCGATGCAGTTGACGCGCACGTTGTGCGGGCCGTACTCGTGCGCGAGGTTGCGGGCAAGTTGCAGGTCGGCAGCTTTTGAGATGCCGTACGCGCCAATCACCGGTGTGCCGCGCAGACCGCCAATGCTGCTGACGATGATGATCGAGCCGTCTTTGCGCGCAATCATTTGCGGCGCGACAAAGCCAATCAGCCAATGGTTGGCCAGCACGTTGTTCTCGAAGATTTTTCGAAACTGATCGTCTTCAATGCCCGCCATCGGGCCGTAATAGGGGTTGCTGGCGGCGTTGCAGACCAGCACGTCAATCTGGCCGAGCTGGCGGCAGGTCTCGTCCACCAGGTTAG
>JAYVLI010000287.1:0-11289 GCA_043759535.1 Betaproteobacteria bacterium
GAGCATGTGGTGTTTGACGCACTGGACGGCCTGCTGCCCGCCAGGCTGCGCCGGTTGCAGCAGGCGCTGGTGGACGCACTGTGCTGCGCCGCGCTGGCCGGCCTGGCCTGGCTGCTGTGGCACAAGGCCGTGGCCATGGCCAGTGATGGCGACACCACCGCCCAGCTCAAGCTGCCGCTGGGTTGGTTTGTGCAACTGATGGCCGGGCTGTGCGGCTTGACGGCGCTGGTGCATGGCCTGCTGGTGCTGCAGCCGGCGCCGCCATCTGAGGCCACCAGCATGCAACCCCAGCCATGACCGATGCCCTGCTGGGCTTTGCCGCCGTGTTTGCATTGGCGCTGCTGCGCCTGCCGCTGGCTTTTGCGATGGGTTTTGTCGGCTACGCCGGCCTGGGCCTGCTGCGCGGCTGGGGCGCCAACGCCGCGTCGGCCGCGCAGGTGGTGTACGACACCGGTTTTGCCGACACGCTGAGCGTGGTGCCGCTGTTCATCCTGATGGGCAATCTGGTGGCCAAGGCCGGCCTGGCGCAAGCGCTGTTTGGTGCGGCCCACGCCTTTGTCGGCCACCGGCGTGGTGGCCTGGCGCATGCCACCGTGCTGGCCTGTGCGGGTTTTGGCGCCATCTGCGGCTCGTCCATCGCCACCGCCGCCACCATGACCCGGGTGGCTTATCCGGCGACGAAAAAACTGGGCTATGCCGATTTTTTGAGCACCGGTGTCATCGCCGCCGGCGGCACGCTGGGCATCATGATTCTGCCGTCCACCATCCTGGTGATTTACGGCATCGTCACCGAAACCCACATCGGCAAGCTGTTTGCTGCCGGTGTGCTGCCCGGCCTGCTGTGCGCTGGTTTGTTGATGGCCGCCGTGGCGTTGGTCATCCGGCGCCGGCCCGATGCCGGGCCTGCCGGGCAGCCGGTGCCCTGGCCCCAGCGCTGGGCCGCGCTGCGGGCGATCTGGGGCGTGGTGCTGCTGGTGGTGCTGGTGCTGCTGGTGCTGGGCGGCATTTACGGCGGCTGGTTTACCGCCACCGAGGGCGCAGGCATCGGCGCCTCGGGTGCATTGGCGTTTGCGCTGGCGCGCCGGGCTTTGACTTGGCGAACGCTGGCCCAGGTGCTGGTGGAAAGCGCCCGGATCACGGCCATGCTCTTCACCATCCTGATTGCCGCCAGCATGTTCAGCAATTTCATCAACTTCACCAGCATGCCCGGTGATTTGAAGAGCGGCATCACCCGCTTGGGCCTGCCGCCGCTGGCGGTGATTGCCGCGATGATGGGTGTCTACCTGGTGCTGGGCACCATCATGGAAGAGCTGACCATGGTGCTGCTGACCATCCCCGTGTTTTTCCCGGTGGTCACCCAGCTGGGGTTCGACCCGGTGTGGTTTGGCGTGCCGATCGTGCTGGTGGTGCAGGTGGGCCTGATCAGCCCACCCGTGGGCATGAACATGTTCGTGATGAAGTCGCTGCTCAAAGGCGTGGCCATGGCGCAGATCTTCTGTGGCTCGGCTATTTTTTGCGTGCCGCTGGTGCTGGGATTGGTGCTGGTGTTTCCACAACTGGCCTTGTGGTTGCCAGGGCTCATGAAGTAGCCGGTCTGGCCCCCAGCGTTTGCCGCCGCAACGCAGCCCGGCGCTTGGTCGCCTGCCACACCCGCCAGCCCAGCAGCCCCGCCACCAGCACCGCGTAAATCGACCATTCGCCAAAATTGTGCTTGGCTGCGCGCATCCAGAAAAAATGCAGCAGGCCCAGCAGCACGATGCCGTAAACCAGCTTGTGCAGTGTCTTCCAGCGTTTGGCGCCCAGCGCCTTGATGGCCCGGTTGAAGGACGTGGCGGCCAGCGGCGTCATCAGCAGCATGGCCAGTGTGCCGACCAGGATGAACGGGCGTTTGGGGATGTCATTGATGATGTCGCCCAGGTCCAGATTCATGTCCAGCCAGGCGTAACACAGGAAGTGGGTGATGCCGTAGAAGTAGGCAAACAACCCGGTCATGCGGCGCAGGCGGGCCAGCGCGCTCCAGCCTGTCCATTCCCGCAGGGGGGTGACGGCCAGGGTGATGCAGAGAAAGCGCAACACCCAATCCCCAGTGCCACGGATCAGCGCTTCGGCCGGGTTGGCGCCCAGGGTGTTGGCCAATGCGCCATACAGCAGCAGCGCAAAGGGCAGCAGCGCCAGCGCAAACAGCAGTGGCTTGGCGGCGGGCTGCAGCAGCAGTTTGTTCATGGTGTTGGCGGGGTAGGCGCCTGGCCTGGGCGCCGGGTGTTAGCGGCCGGTGGTGGGGCTGGCTGCAGCCGCAAGATCAAAAGTTCTTGGCCAGGTCCAGCCCGGTGTACAGGCTGGCCACTTGGGCCTCGTAGCCGTTGTACATCAGCGTGGGGCGCTTCTTGGCAAACACGCCGTCTTCGCCGATGCGGCGCTCGGTGGCCTGGCTCCAGCGCGGATGGTCCACCTTGGGGTTGACGTTGGAATAAAAACCGTATTCCTGCGCGGCGGCCTTGACCCAGGCAGTTTTGGGCTGCTGCTCCACAAAGCGGATCTTCACGATGCTCTTGGCGCTCTTGAAGCCGTATTTCCACGGCATCACCAGCCGCACCGGCGCGCCGTTCTGGTTGGGCAGCACCTCGCCGTACATGCCGAAGGCCAGCAAGCTCAACGGGTGCATGGCTTCGTCCAAACGCAGGCCCTCCACATACGGCCAGTCCAGCACGCGTGAGCCGACAAACGGCATGGTTTTGGGGTCGGCCAGGGTGTGAAACTCGACAAACTTGGCGTTGCCGGTGGGCTCCACCTGCTTGATCAGCTCGGCCAGCGAGAAGCCCACCCAGGGGATGACCATGGACCAGCCTTCCACGCAGCGCAGGCGGTAAACGCGCTCTTCCATCGGGGCCAACTTCAGCAACTCGTCGATGCCGTAGGTCTTGGGTTTTTTCACCTCACCCTCGATGGCCACCGTCCACGGCCGGGTCTTTAGCGTGTGGGCGTTGCGCGCCGGGTCGGCCTTGTCGGTGCCGAACTCGTAGAAGTTGTTGTAGCTCAGCGCGTCGACCCGGGGCGTGGTTTTGTCCATGGTCAAGGCGCCGGCCACCGCGCTTTTGCCGCCGGGCAGCGGCGCGCCTTTGGCGGCGGGGTCGGCGGCCAGTGCCTCGCGCCCAGCCCAGCCGGCCAGGCTGGTGCCCAGGGCGCCAGCGGCCAGGCGCTGCATCCAGGCGCGGCGGCCCAGGTAAGCGGCTTGTGGGGTGATCTCGGACGGGACAGGGTGGTCAAAACCACGGTCGGGCAGCGGGCGCATGGACAAAACTCCTACAAAAGTGACGGTTGGTCGTCTGGTGAAACAGAACCTTACGTCTGACCACCCCCGGATGGATGCAGGCGTGAAGAATGCCCCGGCAATGACCGCGCAGCCATAAAAAAAGGCCGGTCAATGACCGGCCTTTTGGCGGTGCAGTGGGCAGAAGTTTGCTCAGCGCAGGCCCGCCACGTAGTCGGCCACCGCCTTGATTTCTTTGTCGCTCATGCGGGCGGCTATGGCCATCATCTGGGCCGAGTTGCCCCGTGTGCCCGCGCGGAAGGCGGTGAGCTGGGCCTCAGCGTAGTCTGCATGCTGGCCGCCCAGGCGTGGATACTGGGACGGGATGCCCGCACCGGTGGGGCTGTGGCAGCCGGCGCAAGCCGGCACTTGTTTGGCGGCAATACCACCGCGGTAGATTTTTTCGCCAAGGGCCACGGTGTCTTTGCTCTTGGCAAAACCCGGCTTGGCTTGTTTGCTGGCGTAAAACGCAGCCACGTTTTTCATGTCGTCATCGCTGAGCACTGCGGCCATGCCGCTCATGATGGCGTTGGCACGTTTGCCGGCCTTGAACTCGGTCAGTTGTTTGACCAAATACTCGGGGTGCTGGCCTTGCAGGATGGGATTGGCCGGGCTGCCGCGCGAACCGTCAGCGGTGTGGCAGGCGGCACACACCTGGGTAGCTTTTTCCTGGCCTTTGGCCAAGTCGACTTTGGCGGGCGCTTTTGCTTCATTCGCAAACACCGGGGCGGTGGCGCAACACAGCAGAGCAGACAGCAACAGGGCGGGCAGCGACTTCATGTCGTGAAACCTTGCAAGGCACAGGCTGTGGTCAACACCGTTTGCAGCGGCTCAAATTGCCGTTGGCGGAGTGAAGCAGGCAGCCTGCTGGTGTGAAATGAGGGAGGGTGACATGCCGGCCCGGAACAACACCGAAACCGGGAAAGCCTGCGATTTTACAATGCACCATGATCATCAGTGCTGCCAACCGGGGCAAGAACCCCGACATCTCCCCCGACCCCGCCGTGCGCGAGGCCTTGGCCTGGACGCAAAGCGCCCGTTTTTTGACCACCGCCAGCCTGCTGACCCAACTGCCCGCGCCTGATTTGCCCGAGGTGGCGTTTGTGGGCCGCAGCAACGCCGGCAAGTCCACCGCCATCAACACCCTGGCCATGCACCGGCGGCTGGCGTTTGCATCCAAAACCCCTGGCCGCACCCAGCACATCAACCTGTTTGATGTGGGGCCGCTGGACGCACCCGACTGCCGCTGGGCCGACCTGCCGGGTTACGGCTATGCGGCAGTGGCGCGCGGTGCCAAGCTGCGCTGGCAAAAGGTGATGGCCGATTACCTGGCCGGCCGCAGCGCACTGGCCGGCATCGTGATGCTGGTGGATTGCCGGCATGGCTTTACCCCGCTGGACAACCAGTTGCTGGACTTTGTGTCGCAGCGGGTGGGCATGGGCGAGGTCAAGCTGCTGGTGTTGTTGACCAAGGCTGACAAGTTGAACCGCAACCAGCAACTGCGGGCGCTGGCCCAGGCGCAAAAAGGCCTGGAAGGCTTGGCCACCGATGTGACCGACATCAGCGTGTCGCTGTTTTCGGCCTTGTCGCGTCAGGGTTTGGGCGACGCCGCGCTGACCCTGCGCCAATGGCGCCACCCCAGCAATGCGGCGGCAGAAGCCGCAGGCGCTGCTGCGCTTGCGGCTGAGGCTGCAGCAAGCGCAGCCGCCGGTACCGGCATCAGCACCGGCACCGGCCTGTCGCCGGCTTGACGCCCCAGCCCACCCCGGCACGCCCACACTGGGCGCATGACCATCACCTTGTTTGACCAAGCGCTGCCGCACGGCATCACGCTGTCGTGCCGCGCCGCCGGGCCTGTGGACGCACCACGCCGCGCCGTGTTGTTGCATGGCTTTCCGGAGGCGGCGTTTGTCTGGGACGCGGTGATGGCGGCGCTGTGCAGCCAGGCTGACCCCGGCCTGCGCTGCGTTGCCCCCAACCTGCGCGGTTACGAGCGCAGCAGCGCGCCCACTGAGGTGGCGGCCTACCGCCCCAAGCACCTGGTGGCCGACCTGGACGCCTTGATCAGCGCCACCAACCTGGCGGCTGGTGTGGCGGCTGACACACCGCTGGACCTGCTGGTGGCGCATGACTGGGGCGGTGGCGTGGCCTGGAACTACGCCGCCTTGCGGCCGCAGCGGGTGCGCCGGCTGGTGATCATCAACTCACCCCACCCGGGCGCTTTTTTGCGCGAGCTGCGGCTGAGCCCGGCCCAGCAAGCCGCCAGTGCCTACATGACGATGCTGGTGCAGCCTGACGCTGCTGCGCGGCTGTCGGCCGACAACTTTGCCGGCCTGTGGGCCATCCTGCAGCGTTTTGGTGGCGCGGCCTGGCTGACCCCCGCGCTGCGCCAGCAGTACCAGGCCGTGTGGCAGCAAGGGCTGGACGGTGCGCTCAACTTCTACCGCGCTTCACCGCTGCGCCCGGCCAGCGCGGCCACAGACACCACCCTCAACGACCTGGTGCTGCCCGACTCGGTGGTGCGGGTGGCGGTGCCCACCACCGTGTTGTGGGGCGAGGCCGACCACGCCTTGCTGCCCAGCCTGCTGGAGGGTCTGGCGGCCTGGGTGCCGGGCGTGCAGATCCACCGCCACCCCGCCGCCAGCCACTGGATCGTGCATGAGCAGCCCGACTGGGTGCTGGCGCGGCTGCGTGCGGTGCTGGCCAGCCTCTGATTCAGGGCCTGCCGATAAACAAGGCCAGGCCGGTGCGGCCGCGTGGGGCGTGGGTGATGCCCAGGTACAGCGGGCCGATGCCGGTGTCCGCGCCCAGGTACACGCTCATGCCGGTGCGCAGGCCGGACAGCGACACGTCACTGCGCTTGACCCAGGCATTGCCCGCCTCCAGCGTGCCGCCCACAAAAAAGCCGCGGGTCAGCGCCGGTGTCTGGCTCAGGCGCCGGTAATAGCCCAGCCGCAGCAGCAGCACCTGGTTGCCGGTCAGTTGATCGGTCTGGTAGCCCGAAAGTTGATGGAAGCCGCCCAGGCCGTAGCGCAGCACACCGCTGCTGCCCAGCTCACCGGCGGTTTGCAGCCGGGCATGCAGCTCCACCGTGTTGGCGCCAAAGCTGCGCACCGCCGTGCCCTCGGCCTCGATGCGGTGGAACTGGCCTTTGAAATCCCCCGTGCGCTGGCCCACCCAGGCGCTGGCCGAGCCCCGGTAGCCCGACTGCGGGAACAGTGCGTAGTCCAGCTGGTCCACCACCACCCGGGCGCGCAGCGCGTCTTCCGTCAAGGCCGCAGCGGCATTGCCGATGCCGCTGCCCGCGCCCGCCACAGCCACCAGCAGCGGCTCGGTGCGCAACACCACGCGGGACCAGCCCAGCCGCAACTCACCCACATCCCCCCAGGGCTGGCCCAGGTCCAGCCCGGTGGTGGCGGCGTTGCGCAGGTAGGTGGCCACCTCCTCACCGCTGCCTGCGCTGTAGGCGGCCAGGCGGCGCCGCTCCAGCCCGGCGTAGCCGCTGACAAACCAGTCATCGGCGCGGGACGCGGTCCAGGTCAGCGGATGGTAAAGCTCGGTGTAGAGCTGCGGCACCTCACCAATCTGCACCCGGTTGCGCCACTCGGTGCCGCTGTCAGTCAGCCAGTGGCGGTTGTGGCTGAGCTTCAGGTTGAAGGCGCTGCGGCCGCGAAAATCAGTGGACAAATCCAGCCCGGCGTTCAGGTAGTCGGGGCCCCAGGGTTTGTCTTGCAGATCAAACACCAGCGCGTCGCCGTCAGCACCACGCCGCAGTTGGTAGTCGGCCCGGGTGTAGTCGCCGCCGGCGGCCAGGCGCCGGGCATCACGCTCCACCCGCTCGGGGTCAAACACATCACCGGGTTTGTTTTCCAGCATCGCCAACAAGCGGTCGGGGTTGGTGTGGCTGGTGCCCTGAATCGTCACGCTGGCCAGCCGGGTGCTGGCCGCCGTGGGTGTGGGGTGGCCGGCGCGCCAGGCGGCGTAGTCGGCTGTGCTGAGTGACAGGGCGGCCAGCTTGTCGCTGCGGCCCCGTGCGCCGGCTTCACCCAGGGCAAAAAAGCGCCCGGCTTGGTCAAAGTCACCAGCGGTCAGGGTGCCCAGCACCGGCGCAATCAGCAGGTCACGCGGGCCCAGTGTGGCCAGGCTGCGCTGCACGTTTTGTTCGGTCAGCAGGTTGATCATCTGGCTGGTCAGGCCCAGCGCAGAGTTGAGTGTTTCGCGGCCACCCGGCGGGGTGCCGATGTTGACCACGATCACCACATCCGCGCCCAGCGCCCGTGCCACATCCATCGGCACGTTGTTGACCAGGCCACCGTCGCCCAGCACCCTGCCATCCACCTCGGTTGGCGCAAACACACCCGGCACGCTCATGCTGGACCGCAGCGCCAGCGCCAGGTCGCCGTTGTCCAGCACCACTGCCGCGCCGGTTTCCATGTCGGTGGCCACGGCGCGGAACGGGATGGGCAACTGGTCAAAATGGCCAATGTCGCGCACCGGCAGGGTGTAGCGGCGCAGCAGCGATTCCAGCCCGCGGCTGGACACTGCGCTGGTGGGGGCCAGCAGCTCGCCGTGTTTGATGCCCAGCTCGATGGCGGACGAGACCTCAAAGTCCTCCTCCTTGCGGCGCTGCGACAGCAGGCGACGCTCCACCCGGTTGCTGAACACCTCACCCCAGCGCACGGCGGTCAGCTCACGTTCCAGCACGTCGGCACGCAGGCCGCTGGCATACAGGCCGCCAACAATGGCACCCATGGACGTGCCGGTGATCACGTCGATCGGCACCTGCAAGGCTTCCAGCACTTTGAGCACACCCACGTGGGCCAGGCCACGGGCGCCACCGCCAGACAGCACCAGGCCGATGCGGGGGCGGGCGGCGGGGATCGCGGCGGGGACGGCAGTCGGTATGGCAGTCGGTATGGCCGTCGGGTTGGCGACAGGGATGGGGACAGGGACGGCGGTGATGGGTTGGGCATGCGCCTGCGCCATCAACCCAGCCAGCACCACGATCCACACCAGCCTGCCGTGCTTAAAGCCCATGCATCACCTGATTGGCGGCGCGCCGTACCAATGAGCGCACCCGCAGCGGCCGCGCCAGGCCCTCGTCCAGCAGGCGGGCCAGGGCGGCCTGGCGCAGGGCCCAGTGCTGGCCGGTGGCGGGGGTGCCCAGCAGCAGCAAGGCCTCGTCGGCGTCTTGCCACAGCACTTGCACATGCCGCCACTCACTTTGCAGGTAGACCCGCAGGTCATAACCCGGCACGCAGGCCAGCAGCAACGCGGCGCCCAGCGCGGGCGCGGTGCGTTGTGCGGGTTCGGGCACCAGCGCGGCGGGCACGGTGTCCAGCGTGCCGATGTCCAGCGGCATGGTGGCGGTGGGGGCGGTGTCGTTGTCGTTGTGGCGGTCAACCAGGCGCTGCAGCTTGCCGATGCGCGGCGCCGCAGCGGCCACGGCCTGGGCCAGGGCATGTTTGCGGGCCGCCGCCAGGCGTTGGCCGGCCCAGGAGAAATGGCCGGCCTCCGGCAGGGCAATGGCCGCCAGGTGGTCCACCAAGTTGCGGCACAGGCCCACCAGGCGTGGCTGCCGCGCGGGGGCGCAGTGCGCAATATCGTGCGCCAGGGCGTCCATGAAGCGCCACACCGGATGGTCGTAGGTGTCCAGCGGGGTGGTGTCGTGCAAGGCCAGGCGCAGCACGGTGGCTTGCAGGCGTTGCAGCAGGTCCAGCGTGGGGCCGGCCAGGGCGGCATCGTTTTGCAGCGCGGTGAACAGCCGGGCCAGCAGCTCGAGCAGCTTGGGGTCGGGTCGGTTGGTGGGTGTGGCGTGCCCGGCCTGTGTGGCATGCATGGCATGCGTGGCCTGCGCCACCGGCATGGTCAGGCGGCTGCGCACGGCGGCCGTGTCCAGCCTGTCGGTGTGGGCCGGCATGCTGTCATGCAGGGCATGCAGGTCCACCGGTGTCAACGAGCGGCTGCGCTCAGGGCTCCAAGCGCTGCTGCCCACCGGCACGATGGTGCGGTAGGCCGCCGGGGCCACACCCTGGCTCTGCAGGCGCTGGCTGGCCGACGCGTAGGTCTGGCGCAAGGCCTGGGCCAGCGGCAAGGCGGCTTCATGCAAAAAAGAGGTCAGCAGCGGCTGCGTGAGGGGTGCTTGTTGCACACCGGCCCACATGGCACGGGCGTAACGCTCGGGCCCGAACGGATTGTTGTCACGCGCCACGTTGATGTCTTGCACCAGCGCTGACGTGTAGGTTTGCAGTTCACGCAACTCCACCTCGGCCGTTTGGCGGATGGTCTGCACACAGCGGGCGATCTCGATGTCCACCGCCACGTCGGCTTCGCCGATGAGGGACAGCTCCCAGTTGGCCTCGACCGCCGCTGCAGCGCCTGGCGCGTTGCCCGCACCAGGCTCCAGCCCGGCGGATGCCCGCAGTGTGCGCACCGCGCTGGCCACCACCGTGTCGCGGTGCTGCTGCAGTGCCCGCACCGGGTCGCCGCCCTGCCGACTGTGCGGGGCCGGCAGCCGGTCACGCCAATGCTGCTGCACCGCGTCGATCACCCGGTCAAACGTGAGCGGCGCACGCAGCAACTCGTCGTCGATGAAATCTTGGAGCGTGGGTCGTCGTGACATCGGCAAAGATTATCAATGCGGCGACGCGGCCACCGCTGCTGGCGTCAGGCAACAAAACGGCCACCCAAAGGCGGCCAGACCAACAAAAAAGCCACCCGAAGGTGGCCAGACCAACAAAAAAGCCACCCGAAGGTGACTTTTGCAAGGTGCGGGTTGGCCAGACGCAGCAAGCCGCCCGGCCAGTCCATCACATGTCCATACCGCCCATGCCACCCATGCCGCCCATGCCACCCATGCCGCCGCCAGCGCCGCCGGCTTCGTCCTTCGGGGCTTCAGCCACCATGCATTCGGTGGTCAGCATCAGGCCGGCCACCGATGCTGCGTTCTGCAGTGCAGTGCGCGTCACCTTGGTCGGGTCCAGGATGCCCATTTCGATCATGTCGCCATAGGTGCCGTTGGCCGCGTTGTAGCCGTAGGTGCCGGTGCCTTCCAGCACCTTGTTGATCACCACACTCGGTTCATCGCCTGCATTCGCAACGATCTCGCGCAGCGGCTGCTCAACAGCGCGCAACACGATCTTGATGCCGGCTTCCTGGTCGCTGTTGTCACCCTTGATGGCGCCAGCGGTTTGGCGCGCACGCAGCAGGGCCACACCGCCACCAGCCACGATGCCTTCTTCAACGGCAGCACGGGTGGCGTGCAGCGCGTCTTCAACACGGGCCTTCTTCTCTTTCATTTCCACTTCAGTCGCAGCGCCCACCTTGATCAGTGCCACACCGCCGGCCAGCTTGGCCACGCGCTCTTGCAGCTTTTCACGGTCGTAGTCGCTGGTGGCTTCTTCGATCTGCACGCGGATCTGCTTGACCCGGGCCTCGATGTCGCCAGACGCGCCGCTGCCGTCGATGATGGTGGTGTTTTCCTTGCCCACTTCAACGCGCTTGGCCTGGCCCAGATCGGCCAGCGTGACCTTCTCCAGGGTCAGGCCGACTTCTTCGGCGATGACCTTGCCGCCGGTCAGGATGGCGATGTCTTCCAGCATGGCCTTGCGGCGGTCACCGAAGCCCGGCGCCTTGACGGCGACGACCTTCAGAATGCCGCGGATGGTGTTGACCACCAAGGTCGCCAGGGCTTCGCCTTCGACTTCTTCGGCCACGATCAGCAGCGGAGGACCGGCCTTGGCCACTTGCTCGAGCGTGGGCAGCAGATCGCGGATGTTGCTGATCTTCTTGTCGAACAGCAGCACGAAGGGGTTGTCGAGGATCGACGACTGCTTCTCGGGGTTGTTGATGAAGTAGGGCGACAGGTAGCCGCGGTCGAACTGCATGCCTTCGACCACCTCGAGCTCGCTGTTCAGGCTCTTGCCGTCTTCGACGGTGATGACGCCTTCCTTGCCAACCTTGTCCATCGCCTCGGCGATGAT
>JAYVLI010000288.1:0-7256 GCA_043759535.1 Betaproteobacteria bacterium
ATGCCCAACCGCGTGCGGTTCACGACGAAGTAGAGAGCGGCCGCCAGCACGATGCAGGCGGCCGATGCGAAGAGCCGGTACCACGGGTAGCTCATGAGGTCGCCGAGCGCGAAGCTGCCTTCGAGCCACGGTGGCGCCTTGACGCCGTGGACGTCGTTGCCAACAAGGATCGAGCGCACCTCTTCGAACACCAGGATGAGGCCGTAGGTCATCAGCACTTGCTGCAAATGGTCGCGCTGGTACAGGTAGCTGAAGAAGGCCCATTCGAGCAGATAGCCGAACACCGCAGCGAGCACCACGCCGGCCAGCAGCATGACGATGAACTGGTCGCCGAAGAGCGGTGCCAGCGCGAACGCCATGTAGGCACCCAGCATGTAGAAGCTGCCGTGTGCCAGGTTGATGACGCCCATGATCCCGAAGATCAGCGTCAGCCCACTGGCCACCAAAAACAGCAGCAGCCCGTATTGCAGTGCGTTGAGGCACTGGATGAAAAATGTGGCGATGTCCATGCGATGCGCGCGATGTATTACCAGCAACCAGACGCCCCGCAACCGGCTCAAGCCTGCCCAGTGGCGTGGTCCAAACAAGCAAACGCCCTGGAGCCGGCTCCGTAGGGCCAGCGGCGTTGCCCCCTTGAGGGGGAGCGCCGAAGGCGCTACGGGGGTGGGCCAAACTTTTGGAGCGCCGCAGGCGCTACGGGGGTGGGTCAGGTCACAGCTTGCAACCGCGGCTCGGGTCAGCCAGGCCCTTGCTGGCCATGCCGATCACCTTGTTCTCTTTGCCCACCACCTGGCGAAGGTAAAAATCTTGCACCGGGTTGTGGCCGTTGGACAGGGTGAACTTGCCACGTGGGCTGTCAATGCTGGCCTTGCCCAACGCCGCTGCAAATTCAGCCTTTTTGCCCACGTCACCCTTCACTGCGGCCAGGCCAACGGCCAGCATTTGCGCTGCGTCATACCCTTGCACCGCGTACACATCGGGCTGCAGTTTGTAGGTCTTGGCATACGACAGGCGGAAGGCGTTGTCGCGTGGTGTGCCCAGGCTGTCGGCGTAGTGCAGGGCGGTGAGCAGGCCGTCGGCGTCCGCGCCCAGGGCGTCCAGCGTGCCGTCAGTCAAAAAGCCGGCGCTGTACAGCGGCACTGATTTTTTCAGCCCGGCAGCCGTGTAGTCTTTGACAAACTTGACCGCGCCACCACCGGCAAAAAACGTGTACACCGCATCGGGTTTGGCAGCGGCAATCTCGGTCAGCAAGGCCTGGAATTCCACATTCGGGAACGGCAGGCTCAACTCTCTGGTGACCTTGCCGCCGCCTTTCTCAAACGCCTCTTTGAAGCCACGCACACTCTCGTCGCCAGCGGCATATTTCCAGGTGATGGTGACCACTTTTTGCACGCCTTTTTTGGCCAGCACTTCACCCATCGCATAACCCGGCTGCCAATTGCTGAAGCTGGAGCGGAAGATGTTGGGCGCGCACATGGCGCCAGTTACCGCGTCGGCCCCCGCATTCGGCACGATCAGCAGGGTGCCGGTGTCTTTGGCCACCTTGGCCATGGCCATGGCCACGCCGCTGTGCACTGAGCCCACCAGCACGTCCACGTTGTCGCGCTTGATCAACTTGTTGACGTTGTCGGTGGCCTTGGACGGGTCACTCTCGTCGTCGATCTTGACAAACTCAATCTCTCTGCCGGCCAGCTTGCCACCGTTCTCGGCCACCAGCAGCTTGAAGCCGTTCTCAATCGCCGTGCCCAGTGACGCAAACGTGCCGGTGGCCGGCAACATCAGACCCACTTTGAGCTTGGGTGCGGTTTGTGCGGTGGCCGGGGCGGCAGCAGCCAATGTCAGCGTGGCCAGGGCGGCCAGTGCCAGCGCGGTCAGGGGGCGAAAGGTCACAGCATGTCTCCTTGGGGGATGTGGGTGTTGGGTCTTGCAGGTGATGTCTGGCAGGCCGGGTCAGGCAGATGCAGATGCAGATGCAGATGCAGATGCCACCAGGGGGGCGATGATGCCCCGAGTTGCGTTGATCACCGCCTCAGCTTGGTCCCGGTGCGGTGCGTGGCCGCAAGCTGGCAGCTCCAGCAGCCGGGTTTGCGGCAGGCGGCGCGCAATGCCGCGCACTTGCTCCAGCGTGCCGTATGCGTCGTCCAGCCCTTGCACCGCCAGCAGCGGGCAGGTGATGGTGCTGATCTCGCCTTCAATCGTCCACTGGCGGAAGGGTGGGTGCAGCCAGATCTGGTTCCAGCCCCAAAAGGCCGAATCGGGGTCGGCGTGGTAACGCGCCAGGCGCTGGCGCAGGTCGGTGGTCAAGTAGGCCGCACGCGCAGCGGCAATGCTGGCCACCGACAGGTCTTCAACCAGGATGTGCGGCGCCAGCAGCACCGCACCCGCCAGCGCCTGCGGAAATCGCGCCGCGTACAGCAGCGCGATGGACCCACCGTCGCTGTGGCCAAACAACCAGGGCGGGTTGTGCTGCACATCCACCTGCAGCGCGGCCAGCAGGGCGGGCAGCACCTCAAACGCCTGCTGGTGCAAGAAGTCCACATCCCACCACTCATCCGACGCACGCGGAGTGGACTGGCCATAACCGGGGCGTGAATAGACCAGGCCACGCACGCCCAGCGCATCACACAACCGCTGCGGAAAATCCCGCCACATGGCCAGTGAGCCCAGGCCCTCGTGCAAAAACACCAGCAGCGGGGCGGTGCTGCGCTCAGGCGTTATCCAGCCATGCTCAATGCGCACGGGGCGGCCACGCCAAGTGATGGTGACGAAACCAGGGTTCACGCGCCGTCGCCTTGCAGCGCGCGCAGTTTGAAGCGCTGGATCTTGCCAGTGGCGGTTTTGGGCAGGTCGTCCACAAACACGATCTGGCGCGGGTATTTGTAGGGCGCCAGTTTGTCTTTGACAAAGGCTTTGAGCTCGGCATCAGTCACAACAGCGCCTTGTTTCAGCACCACGTAGGCCTTGGTTTTGGTCAGCCCCTCGGCGTCGGGCACACCCACCACAGCGGCCTCCAGCACGGCGGGGTGTTGCACCAGTGTGGCCTCCACCTCAAACGGCGACACGTAGATGCCGCTGACCTTGAGCATGTCGTCACTGCGGCCGCTGTAGGTGTAGCTGCCGTCGCTGTTGCGCACATATTTGTCGCCGCTTTTGGTCCAACCGCCTTGAAAGGTGTCGGTGGTTTTGGCCCGGTTGCCCCAATACATCAGCGCGGCAGACGGGCCATGGATGTAGAGGTCGCCCGGTTCACCGTCAGGCACCGCGCCGCCGTTGTCGTCCCGCAAAGCCACTTGGTAGCCCGGCACAGGCCAGCCGGTACTGCCGTAACGCACCCGACCCGGCAGGTTGGACACAAAAATGTGCAGCATCTCGGTGGACCCAATGCCGTCGATGATGTCCACCCCGAAGTGGGCTTTGAAGCGCTGGCCAATCTCGGCCGGCAAGGCCTCACCGGCCGACGACACCAGGCGCAGTGCCACCTGGCTGCGCTGCGGCAGGCCAGGCGCGGCCAGCATGCCGGCAAAACCGGTGGGCGCGCCAAAAAACACGGTGGGTTGCACACCGCCCACGCCGCCCAGCCAGCGCTTGAAGGTGGCGTCTGGTGTGGGCCGCTCGGCCATCAGCAGCACACAGGCGCCCACGCTCAGCGGAAAGGTCAAGCCATTGCCCAGGCCATACGCAAAAAACAGCTTGGCAGCTGAAAAACACACGTCATCGGCGCGGATGCCCAGCACGGCCTTGCCGTACAACTCGGCCGTCCAGTACGGATTGGCGTGGCTGTGCACCGTGCCTTTGGGCCGGCCGGTGGAGCCGGATGAATACAGCCAGAAGCCGGCGTCATCGGCCGCCGTGTTGGCGGGTTTGGCCAGCGCGCCGTGGCTGTGGACAAAAGCCTCGAACTCGATTTCAGCCGGATGCAGTGGTGCGACCGGGCGTGACACGATGACCTTGCCCACCTCGTGATCAGACCGTGTCATGGCACTGGTCAGCGCCGGCAGCAGCGCGCCCGACACCAGCACCGCTTGCGCCCGGCTGTGCTCCAGCATGTAGGCGTAGTCGTCGGCGGTCAGCAGGGTGTTGACGGCCACCGGCACCAGGCCGGCGTACATGGCGCCCAAAAAACTCACTGGCCAGTCATTGCAGTCGTGCATCAGCAGCAGCACCCGCTCTTCGCGCTTCAAGCCCAGAGCGCGCAGCCCGGCAGCCATGCGGCGCACCCGGTCGGCCAGGGTGCCGTGGTGCAGCGTGCCCAGGTCGTCAATGAAGGCGGGTTTCTCAGCGCGGCTGGCATTGAGCGCCAGCAGGTGCTGGGCAAAGTTAAAGCGCTCCGGCGGGGGCGTGACTGGGGCGCTGGCGGGGGCTGTGCTGGGCTGGGTCATGGGCCGGTCTCCGCTGGGGCTGGCTGGGCAGCGAGGTGGGGTGCGCCGCCAGAATATGCACTATTGTGCGTGTCTTCACTCTAATTTTGAGACTGGTCGCTGTCAAGCACTATATTGCATACCGAGGGTTTGACCCGGGGCAAAATGGGCACCGGGTGGTGCCGACGCGGGTGGGCGGCGGCGCTGGGCGCGGCCGCCGCCTCCACCGGTGCGACCCTGATAATCGTGCCGCTTCAACCCCCGCACCGCATGCACGCCCAAGCCCACACCACCGCAGCCACGCCCATTTCACCGTGGCGCTTGTCTGTTGCGCCCATGATGGACTGGACCGACCGGCATTGCCGCTACTTCCACCGCCTGATCAGCCGCCACACCCGGCTGTACACCGAGATGGTGACCACCGGCGCGCTGCTGCACGGTGATGTGCCGCGCCACCTGGACTTCAACCCTGGTGAACATCCGCTGGCCCTGCAGGTGGGCGGCAGTGAGCCGGCGGACCTGGCCCAGGCGGCACGCTTGGCGCGGCAGTGGGGCTATGACGAGATCAACCTGAACTGCGGCTGCCCCAGTGAGCGTGTGCAGCGTGGTGCATTTGGCGCCTGCCTGATGGCCGAACCCACGCTGGTGCGGAACGGTGTGCAGGCCATGCGGGATGTGCTGGGCAATGACCTGGCCGTGACGGTAAAACACCGCATCGGCATTGACCGGCACGAGCGCTACGGCTTTGTGCGCGACTTTGTGGGCACTGTGGCCCAAGCCGGCTGCAGCGTGTTCATCGTGCATGCCCGCAATGCCTGGCTGCAGGGCTTGAGCCCCAAAGAGAACCGCGAGCTGCCACCACTGCGCTACGGTCTGGTGCATCGCCTGAAAGCCGACTTTCCGGCCCTCACCATTGTCATCAACGGTGGACTCAACAGCAGCGACCAGATTGCCGAGCAATTGGCGCATGTTGACGGCGTGATGATCGGCCGTGAGGCGTATCACCAGCCCAGCTTGATGGCCGACTGGGATGCCCGGTTCTGGGGTGATTCTTCGGCTGACTCTTTGGCTGATGCTTCGGCTGATGCCACGGCACCGCTGGTGGACGACGCTTGGCGCCTGGCGCTGGAGGACCAACTGTTGACTTATGCCGAGCAGCAGCAGGCGCAACACGGCGTGCCGTTTACCCACGTCACCCGGCATGCCTTGGGCTTGTGGAACGGCCAGCCCGGCGCACGCCGCTGGCGCCAGGTGTGGAGCGACCACCGCTTGAAAACCGTGTCGGTGCGTGAGGTTGCGCGGCGTGCCCATGCTGCCAGGGTGGACGGCCGGCCGGTGGAGCTGCAGCCTGGTGAGCAGGCCACCAGCACTGCCGTGGTCACCCTTCAGTGTCCAACTGAAACCGCATGAGCAGCCCAAATTCATCCAACAACGCGTCCGTGAGCGTGCCCATGAACCCATCCGACAACCCACCCGCCAGCTCACCAAACGGCCTGCTGGCCATCATCGGCGGCAGTGGCCTGTATGCACTGCCCGGCCTCACCGACACCGCCTGGGTGGCGGTGGACACGCCCTGGGGCGCACCGTCCGACGAGATCTTGACCGGCACGCTGGCGACAGCCGCCGGCCCGGTGCGCATGGCGTTTTTGCCACGCCACGGCCGCGGTCACCGGTTGCCGCCGTCGGCGCTCAACTACCGCGCCAACATCGCCGCACTCAAGATGCTCGGCGCTACCGATGTGTTGTCGCTCAGCGCCGTGGGCGGGCTGCGGGCCGATCTGCCCCCCGGCACCTTTGTGCTGGTCGACCAGTTCATTGACCGCACCGTGGCGCGTGAGTCGTCATTTTTTGGCACCGGCTTGGTGGCCCATGTGTCGATGGCGCGGCCGGTGTGTCCGCGCTTGGGCGACCACCTGCAAACCGCGCTGGCCAGCCTGGGTGTGCCGCATGTGCGGGGCGGCACTTACCTGGCGATGGAAGGGCCGCAGTTCAGCACGCTGGCTGAGTCGCGCCTGTACCGCAGCTGGAATTGTGATGTCATCGGCATGACCAACATGCCCGAGGCCAAGCTGGCCCGCGAGGCCGAGCTGTGTTACGCCACCGTGGCCATGGTCACTGACTTTGACTGCTGGCACCCGCAGCATGAGGACGTGACGGTGGAAGCCATCATCGGCGTGCTGATGGGCAATGCCGACGTGGCGCGCCACCTGGTGGTGCAGGGCGCGTCGGCAGTGGCGCACGACGCGCACGGCCCCGCCTGCGCTTGCCGCCACGCGCTGGACCACGCGTTGATCACCGACCCCGCCGTGCGGGACCCGGTGCTGGTGGGCAAGCTGCGCAGCATTGCCGGCCGGGTGTTGTGAAGGTTGCCGGCCAGCACCGGCGCAGCCTGTGGCCGGCGCCGGGTGGTGACGCCCTGTTCATCATCGACCAGCGCCAGTTGCCGCATCACTTTGCCGTTGAGCGGCTGGACAGCCTGGCTCAGGTGCGTGCCGCCATCACCGACATGTGGGTGCGCGGCGCCCCGCTGATCGGCGCCACGGCCGCTTACGGCATGGCCTTGCAATGCCGGCTGGCGGCAGATGACAACGCCCTGCAGGCCGCCAAAGCCTTGCTCGACAGCGCCCGCCCCACCGCCGTGAACCTGGCCTGGGCCACCCAGCGCATGCTGGCCGCGCTGCTACCGCTGCCCCAGGCGCAGCGGGCCCCAGCCGCCTGGGCACTGGCCGGATCAATCGCCGATGCCGACGTGGCCTGCAACCAGGCGATTGGCCAACACGGCCTGGCGCTGCTGCAGGCACTGGCCGCCACCACGCCCGGCCGACCACTCAACATCCTCACCCACTGCAATGCCGGCTGGCTGGCCACGGTGGATTGGGGCACCGCGCTGGCCCCGGT
>JAYVLI010000289.1:0-4152 GCA_043759535.1 Betaproteobacteria bacterium
CAGCCACAGGCCGTAGCCCACCGGGTACAGCACAAACACCACAAACACCAGCAGGTAGGGCAGCACCAGCATGCGGCCCCAAAACTCGAAGTTGCTCAAGGCCTTGGCGGGTGGCGCAGGCAAATTGGCGGGCAGGGTGGCGGTGTTCATCGTGGGGGCTCCAGGCGGATGGGTGTTGCAAAGCCGCCTGCCGCAGGCTGCGGCAGGCGGCCAGGCATCAAGACCCTGCAACCACCTTGATGCGGGCAATCATCTCGTCCACCGCCTTGTCCACTGGCACTTTCTCGTTGAGCACGCGGTTCATGGCCTTGGCCCAGACGTTCTCGTTGTTGAGCACCGTGAACTTGAAGTTTTTGGTGAACTCAAACGGCACCGTGCCGTTCATGAACTGGTTGTAGACCACCAGGCGGTGCGGGTCACCTTTCCAAAACGGGCTTTGCTGGGCCAGCTTGGTGACCGGGAACCAGCGGCCCAATGAGCCCTCCACATACGGCGTCAGGTTGGCCTCGTCCAGGATGAAGGCGACAAACTTCTTGGCGCCCTCTTTGTTCTTGGCGTCTTTGAAGATCACCCCGGTCTTGACCGCCGCGCGGTAGACCATCTTGCTGCCGTCCGGCTTGGTGGGAAAGGCACTGGTGGCAATCAGCTCGCTGTAGTTTTTCTTGGCTTGGGCGCGTTGCTCCGGCGTGAGGGCGGCGTTGTTGCTGTCGTCCAGCCACTTGGCCACGATCGAGATGGTGGCGTTGTGTGTCATCGCGATCGTCTTGTTGTGGAAGGCGACGTTGTTGTCCGGGTCTTTCCAGCTGGTGGACGACGGCGGGGTGCAGCCCTTGCCGTACACCGCTGTGTAGTCGGTCAACGCGTTGATCAGGCCGGTGCGCACCGCCGGGTCATCCACCAGCAGCTTGCCTGAATCGTTGACCAGCTTGACGTTGTGCGCGTCCATGAAGGTCAGGAAGGAGTAGAACGAATCGCTGGAGTCAACACCCATCGGGAAGCCGGTGCCAAAGGCCCGCTTGCCGGTGTTTTTGCGGTAGCCGGTCTGCACCTTGTCGCACCAAAAATCCCAATAACCTTTCCAGTCTTTCGGGATGTCGGTGTCTTTGAAGCCCGCTTCGCCCAGCATGTCCTTCCAGTACTGGATGTGCATGGTCTGCTGCTTGATCGGGAAGGCGTAATACGCCCGCGTCTGGGATGCGTTGTTGAACAGGAAGGTGGTGGACAGCGCCGCCGGTTCAAACTTGGCGCGCAGCGGGTCAATTACCTTGCTCAAATCCTCCAGCTTGCCGTCATAGGCCCACTTGGCGGTGACCTGAAAGTCAAACACATCGCTGTACGCCACATCGGGCGGCGAGCCCGAATCGAGTGCCGAGACGGTCTTGGGGATGGTGTCCTGGATCGGGTATTGCGACAGCTCGACCTTGATGTTTTTGTACTTGGCCTCAAACTTTTTGATGGCCTCAAACAGCGCATCGTCCTCGGCCTTGTAATAGCCCTTGACCCACCAGACGGTGAGTTTTTCTTGGGCCTGCGCCAGCGTGGGGCCACTGGCCAGCAGGCCGGCCGCCACCAATGCGGCGGTCATCCATGGTTTTGATGTCATCGTCGGTGTCTCCTGTGGGGGATGCAGGGTGCCAGGTGCGGCGAACGCGCTGCTGGTCTTATCGTATGATGATTGGATTGGCGCCAGACCCGGATTTACCCGGGATGCTGGCGTGGCCAATTCAGCGCAACTCGGGCACCGGCGTGCGCACCGGCTGGCCGCTCAAGCCCAATTGCAGGTTGTCAAACGCCAGGTCGGCCATGGCCTGGCGGGTCTGGCCGGTGGCGCTGCCGATGTGGGGGCTGAGCACCACTTGCGGCAGAGCGCGCAGGCGCTCGGGCACATTGGGCTCGGCCTCAAACACGTCCAGCCCAGCGGCGGGGATCACACCACGCTCCAGCGCGTCGATCAAGGCGGCTTCGTCCACCACCGACCCCCGCGCCACATTCACCAAAATGCCGCCCTGGGCCGAACTGCTGCCCAGCGCGGCCAACACGGCGCTATCAATCAGCTTGCGGGTGGCCGCCCCACCGGGGGTGATGACCACCAGAAAATCACTCTGCGCGGCCAATGCCGCTGCGCTGGCGTGGTAGGCAAACGGCAACTCAGCCTTGGCGCTGCGTGCGGTGTAGGCCACCGTCATGTTGAAGCCGATGGCACGCTGCGCAATGGCCTGGCCAATGCGGCCCATGCCCACGATGCCCAGCCGCGCGCCAGACATCTTGCGTGCCAGTGGCATGGGGCCTTGTGGCCATGATCCGGCGCGCACATAGCGGTCAGACGCCGGCAACTGGCGGGCGGCGCTCAGCATCAGGCCGATGGCCAAATCGGCCACATCGTCATTCAGCACATCGGGCGTGTGGGTGACCATCACGCCACGTGCTTTGGCAGCGGCCACGTCAATGCCGTCATAGCCCACGCCCATCACCGAGATGACCTCCAGCGCCGGCAGTTGGGCGATCAAATCGGCTGGCACCTTGGATTCACCGCTGGCAAAAATGCCGCGTATCTGTGGTGCAAGCATGGCCAGGATGGCTGGATCCAGCGCATGCACCTGGAAGTTGGCAGCCAGACGCGGCGCCAGCAGCGGTGACGGTTTGGCCACGGCAAGAACATGGGCCAGACCCTGGGGGTCAGCGGCGGCATGGGGGGCTGTCAGTGGGGCAGTCACAGGGGATCTCCTTGAGGGTTTTGCCGGAGCAGCTGGGCAACCCAGCACTTAATCGTCATACCATAATACGCCTGAAATCTTGTCCAGCAGCCCCCGGGAAAGCCAGCACACACCATGTCCTCCTCACCCACATCACCCAAGTCGCCCAAGAAAAAGCCTGAAGATCTGCGCAGCCAGCAGTGGTTTGGCCGCCAAGACCGAGACGGTTTTGCCTACCGCAGCTGGGTCAAGGGCAAGGGTGTGCCGCATGACCAGTTTGACGGCCGGCCAGTGATTGGCATTTGCAACACCTTCAGTGAGCTCACGCCGTGCAACAGCCACTTCCGCACCCTGGCCGAGCAGGTCAAGATCGGTGTGTACGAGGCCGGCGGTTTCCCGCTGGAGTTTCCGGTGATGAGCCTGGGTGAGACCCTGCTGCGCCCCACCGCCATGCTGTACCGCAACCTGGCCAGCATGGACGTGGAAGAAAGCATCCGCGGCAATCCGATTGACGGTGTGGTGCTGCTGATGGGCTGCGACAAGACCACCCCCGCCTTGCTGATGGGCGCCGGCAGCGCCAACCTGCCCACCATCGGTGTGAGTGGTGGCCCCATGCTCAACGGCAAATGGCGTGGTCAGGAGCTGGGCAGTGGCACAGGGGTGTGGAGCATGAGCGAGCAGGTGCGCGCCGGCACGCTCAAGCTGGCTGATTTTTTTGAGGCCGAAAGCTGCATGCACCGCAGCCATGGCCACTGCATGACGATGGGCACCGCCAGCACCATGGCCAGCATGGTGGAAGCACTCGGCATCGGTCTGCCCGGCAATGCCGCCTACCCGGCGGTGGACGGCCGCCGCAACGTCATTGCCCGCCAAGCGGGCCGGCGCATCGTGGAGATGGTGAACGAGGACCAGAAGATCGCCGACGGGATGACGCGCGAGGCCTTCGAGAACGCCATTCGCACGCTGGCGGCGATTGGTGGCAGCACGAATGCGGTGATCCATCTCATCGCCATTGCCGGGCGGCTGGGCGTGAAGCTCACGGTCGATGATTTCGAGCGCCTGGGCAGCGAATTGCCTTGCCTGGTGAACCTGCAGCCTTCAGGCCAGTACTTGATGGAAGACTTCTGTTACGCCGGTGGCCTGCAGGTGGTGATGAAGGAAATTGGCCATTTGCTGCATCGTGATCTGGTCACGGTGTCTGGCCACACCGTGGCCGAGAACATGGCCGACGCTGAAAACTTCAACCTTGAGGTCATCAAGCCGTTCACCGCGCCGTTCAAGGAAAAGGCCGGCATCGCCATTCTTCGTGGCAACCTGGCGCCGCGGGGTGCGGTGCTCAAGCCGTCGGCGGCCAGCGCCCACTTGCTGACACACCGCGGCCAGGCCGTGGTGTTCGAGAACCTGGAGCACTACAAGGCCCGCATCGACGTCCCGGCGCTGGCGGTCGACGCCCAGTCGG
>JAYVLI010000290.1:0-7048 GCA_043759535.1 Betaproteobacteria bacterium
GCCGCTCCACATAACGTGGCCGTTGCGCGCCGCGCTCGGCAGCATCCGGGTACAACATCAGCAGCCGGCCCTCCAGGCCCTCATGGCTGGCCAGGCGAAAGTAGTCACCCATCGGCATCGGCTTGCCCTGGTCGGGGCCGTCTTGCAGCAGCGGCGTGGGGAAGTCGGGCAGGTAGTTTTTGCCCATGGCCAGCGTCAGGTTGCAGCGCAGCGCAATCTGCACGCTGTTGGCGATTGCCGACGGCACATCGGCAAACAAGGCCTGCATCTGCGCCTGGGTCTTGAAATACTGCTCACGCGAAAAACGCTTGATGCGCTTGGGGTTGGCCAGCGCTTCGCCCTCGGCCACACACACGCGGGCCTCATGCGCTTCAAAGTCATCGGCCACCGCAAACTCGATCGGGTGGGTGGCCACCACCGGCAGGCCCAGCGCGGCGGCCAGGGGCACGGCGGCGCGCACATGCGCCTCGTGGGTGGGCAGCCCGGCGCGCTGCAGCTCGATGTAGAACCGGTTGGGGAACAGGCCGGCCAGGCGCAAGGCTGCGGCCTTGGCGCGCTCACCATCACCGGCCAGCAGGGCCAGGCCGACAGCGCCAAAGTCAGCGCCCGACAGGGCAATCAAGCCCTCGCCCAGCTCGGCCAGCCAGTCCCATTTGATCCACGCCTGGCTGCGCTGCACGTTCTTGACCCAGCCACGCGCCAGCAGCTCGCACAGGTTCAGGTAACCCTGGCGGTTTTGCACCAGCAGCAGCAGGCGGCTGGCGTTTTTGTCACTGCCTGAGACCACCGGATCAGGCTCGATGAACACATCGGCGCCGATGAGGGGTTTGACACCCTTGCCCCGGCAGGCCTTGTAAAACTTGATCGCGCCAAACAGGTTGCTGAGGTCGGTGATGGCCAGCGCGGGCTGCTGGTCGGCGCGGGCGGCGGCGGCGGCGTCGTCCACCCGCAGGGTGCCGTCAACAACGGAGTATTCAGTGTGGGTGCGCAGGTGGACGAAGCTCATCGGGTGATTTTAGGGATCGGTATCTTGGGTCGCACCTGGCCAGCTTTCTACAATTCCAGCCGTGAGCCTGCCCCAGCATCCCCCCATCCTCAACATCGCCAGCTACCGCTTTGTGCCGCTGAATGACCTGCCGGCCTTGCGCCAGCACTTGTTTGATGCAGCGCAAGCCCACGGCCTCAAAGGCACGGTGCTGCTGGCCGAAGAAGGCATCAACCTGTGTCTGGCCGGGCCAGCGGCTGGCGTGGCGGCCTGGCTGGCGCTGCTGCAGGCCGATGCACGGCTGGCAGACCTGCAGCCCAAACAGAGCTGGAGCGAAACACTGCCCTTCCAGCGTTTGAAGGTCAAGATCAAGCGCGAAATCATCCGCATGAACCAACCCACCGTGCGGCCGGCTGCGGGCCGGGCGCCGGCAGTGGCCGCCAGCACGCTGGCGCGCTGGATTGGCCAGGGCGCGGATGACGCCGGCCGGCCGCTGCTGCTGCTGGACACCCGCAATGCTTTTGAGGTGGATGCCGGTGCGTTTGCCGGCGCGGTGGATTGGCGCTTGGCCCAGTTCAGTGACTTTCCGGCCGCGCTGGCGGCCCACCATGCGGCACTGGCCAGCCACACCGTGGTCAGCTACTGCACCGGTGGCATCCGCTGTGAAAAAGCCGCGCTGCTGCTGCAGGACGTGGGGCTGGCCAACAGCTGCCAGCTGGAGGGCGGCATCCTGCAATATTTTGAGGACACCGGCGGCAAAGCACCGGGCTGGGTGGGCCACTGTTTTGTATTTGATGAGCGCAGCGGGCTGGACAGCTCGCTGTCCGTCTAGCCGCTTGATCAACACAGCCACACCATGACCGGCCTGCTGATCCGCCTGACGGTTCGACTGTTCGGCCTGACCTTGCTGCTGGGCGCCCTGGCCCTGCCACTGCTGCAGGTGCCTGACCGGCCGGTGGAAAGCCTGGTGGCGCGCTGGGCACCACCGCCGTCAGAGTTTTTGGACCTGTTCGGTCAGCTGCTGCATTACCGCGACGAGGGGCCGAAGTCTGACCCCGCACCCATCGTGCTGCTGCACGGCACGTCCGCCAGCCTACACACCTGGGACGGCTGGGCCAAGGCCTTGCGTGGCCAGCGCCGGGTCATCCGGCTGGACTTGCCGGCGTTTGGCCTGACGGGGCCATTCACCGGCAGCTACGCGGGCCAGCCTTACACCGGCGCAAATTACGCCGCCTTTGTGCTGGCGGTGCTGGACCGGCTGCAGGTGCAGCGCTTTGTGGTGGCCGGCAACTCATTGGGTGGTGAGGTGGCCTGGCGCCTGGCCGCCACCGCCCCGCAGCGGGTGGCAGCGCTGGTGCTGGTGGACGCTGCAGGTTACCCGGTGCAAGGCGGCAGCATCCCGCTGGGCTGGCAGATTGCGCGGCTGCCGGTGCTGGGCCACATCACCGAATACCTGCTGCCGCGCCAGGCCGTCGTGCAAGGCTTGACCGCTGTTTACGGTGACCCCACCCGCATCACCGAGGCCCTGGTGGACCGCTACTTTGAGCTGACGCTGCGCGCCGGCAACCGCGCTGCGCTGGTGCAGCGGGCGCAAACCTGGTCACGCAGTGAGGGCGTGGACCATGTCACCGGCATCACCGCCCCAACCCTGGTGTTGTGGGGTGGGCGCGATGCGCTGCTGCCACCCGCGCTGGCGCAGCGTTTTGTGGCGGACATCCCCGGCGCCAGGCTGCAGGTGTTTGAGGCCCTGGGCCATGTGCCGCAAGAAGAGGACCCGGTGCGCACGGTGGCAGCGGTGCAAGCGTTTCTGGGCTTGCAGACTGCCAAGCCTTGAAGCGGGGCAGGCCTTGACCCGCCGCGCACCTCAGGACGGCAAACCGTCGCGCAGCGCCACCAGCACCTCGGAGTGGAACTCACGCCGGTACAACACCCACAACACCATGCCGGTGGCGGCAATAAACGCCCAGGGCGAGAAGAACCAGGCCACCGCCGCAAATGACAGGTAGTAGGCGCGCAGGCCGTCGTTGAAGGTCTCGGCGGCCAGGCCCATCACGCGGCCGGCGCGGTCGGCAAACAGCTCACGCTGGGCGTCGTCGGCAAACAGCTTGGCCTCAGGTGCAGCGCCCACCATGATCACGCCAAAGCTGTACTGGCGCAGGCTCCAGGTGAAGCGGAAAAACGCATGCACAAAAATCGCTGCCAGCAGCGCCAGTTTCAAGTCAAACACCAGCACCGTGGTGCGGGCGGCAAACGGCAGGTCACGCACCAACTCGCTGGCTTTCTCGGTGGCGCCCAGCGCGGCCAGCAGGCCGCCGATGATCAGGATGCTGGTGGACGCAAAAAACTGCGGGCTGGCCGACAGGCTTTGCGTCACTGCGGAATCGACGATGCGGTTCTCGCGGTAAGTGGTCTGGCGCATCCAGCGCCGCCGCCACTGGTTGGTGGTGGCCAGGATGGACGGCCGCCTCTCGGCCAGCCGCTTGGAGAAAATCACATAGCCCACCCAGCCGGCAAAAAACACCGCAATCGCCAGCCAATCAGGCCAGGGCAGCACGGCCAGGGGTTTGAGCAAGAGGTCCATGGCGCGGCACTGTAGCGGCCCGCCCTCACCTCAAGCCTGCAGATCAAACACCAGCACCTCGGCGCCCTGGCCTTCAGACAGGGTCAGCTCGGTCTCGCCCACCAGACCCAGTGCATCGCCGGCTTGCAGGGCCTGGCCGTTGACCGTCAAAGCGCCCTGGGCCAGATGCACCCAGGTGCGGCGGCTGGCATCCAGCACCAGCGTGCTGGTCTCGGCGCCATCAAACAAGCCGGCGCGGATGGCCGCATCGGCATGCAGGGTGACTGATCCATCGCGTCCGTCGGGTGAGGCCACCAGGCGCAACTGACCCCGTTTTTCGGCGTCGGAAAACGCCTTCTGCTCGTAGCCGGGCGCGATGCCGGTGGCATTGGGCAGCAGCCAGATCTGCAAAAAGTGGGTGACGCCAGTCTTGGAGTGGTTGAACTCGCTGTGCCGCACCCCCGTGCCGGCCGTCATGCGCTGCACCTCACCGGGCAAGATGGCCTGGGCGGTGCCCATGCTGTCTTGGTGGGCCAGGGCGCCGCTCAGCACATAGCTGACGATCTCCATGTCGCGGTGGCCGTGGGTGCCAAAACCGGTGCCGGCGGCAATGCGGTCTTCATTGATGACACGCAGGTTGCCAAAGCCCATCTGCGCCGGGTCGTTGTAATCGGCAAACGAGAAGGTGTGAAAGCTCTTGAGCCAGCCGTGGTCGGCAAATCCGCGGTCGGCGCTGCGGCGCAGGGTGATCATGGTGAAGTGCTCCTTCTGGGTTGAGACCGTTTTCCTGGTTTGAATCGTCGCACCGGCCTGCCCTGCCGGGTGTGGGCTGCGCTTGAAGCAGGCGTTCAAATAAGATGAAGCGATGAGCCAACCGCGCCGCAATGCCCTGACCCCCGACGCGCTGCAAATGATGGACACGATCGCCCGCAGCGGCAGTTTTGCCGCCGCCGCACGTGAGCTGGGCCGGGTGCCGTCGGCCCTGACCTACAGCGTGCGCCAACTCGAGGACGCACTGGATGTGCTGCTGTTTGACCGCAGCTCGCGCCAGGCCCGGCTGACCGCCGCCGGCCAGGAGCTGCTGGACGAAGGCCGCCGCCTGCTGGCCGAGATGGACGCGGTGGCGAATCGGGTGCGCCGGGTGGCCACTGGGTGGGAAAGCTCACTCACCATCGCGGCAGACGGCGTGATCTCGCGCTTGACGCTGTTTGAGCTGGTGGAGGGGTTTTACGCGCAGCGCCTGGCCGGCGGCCAGCTGCCCGGTGCCGGCCAGGGGCAAGACCCGGGCACCCGGCTGCGGCTGCGCAGCGAGATCATGGCCGGGCTGTGGGAGACGCTGGTGACCGGCCAGGCCGACCTGGCCATCGGCGTGATGATGGGCGCCGCGCCGGCCCAGCCCGGCATTGAGTTGCGGCCGCTGGGCGAGGTGCAATTTGTGTTTGCCGTGGCGCCGCACCACCCGCTGGCCAGCGCCACCGAGCCACTGACCGACGCCCAGGTGATGGCCCACCGGGCGGTGGCGGTGGCTGATTCCGCGCAGCGGCTGTCACCGGTCACCGTCAACCTGCTGCCCGGGCAGGACGTGCTGACCGTGCCCACCATGGCCGCCAAGACCGAGGCCTTGCTGCGCTGCCTGGGCTGTGGTTATGTGCCCGAGCCGCAAGTGCGTGACTACCTGCGCACCGGCCGCCTGGTGGCCAAGGCGGTGCAGCGCTGCCGCCCGGCGGCGCAGTTTGGGTATGCGTGGCGCGGCGCTGCCACACCCCAGCCCCGCAAAGCGCCACAAGGCCTGGCGCTGCAGTGGTGGTTAGACCAACTGGGCAGCCCGGTGACCCGCCGCGCCTTGCTGGAAAACCAGCTGGGGCTGCCGATTCCTCTGGAATGAGCACGGCACCCGCCGCCTACACCGGCCGGTTTGCGCCCTCGCCTACCGGCCCGCTGCATGCCGGCAGCCTGGTGGCCGCGCTGGCCAGTTGGCTGGACGCCCGGGCCCACGGCGGGCGTTGGTTGGTGCGCATCGAGGATGTGGACAGCCCACGCTGTGTGCCCGGTGCTGCAGAGGCCATCCTGGGCCAGTTGGCCGCTTGTGGTTTGCTGCCAGACGCGCCGCCGGTGTGGCAATCGCAGCGCAGCGCCTTGTATGCCGCCGCGCTGCAAGTGCTGCAGCAGCGTGGCTGGGCCTATGCCTGCAGTTGCACCCGGCGCGACATCGACCTGGCACTGGCCGCCGCCGGCCAACCACACCAGCGTTTTGCGGAGCGGGTGTACCCGGGCACATGCCGGCAAGGCGCCCGGCGCAGCCCGGCACTGGCCATGCGGGCACTGACGCTGCAGGCCGGGTGCGGCCTCCACAGCAGTGCATCCATCACTTGGCAAGACCGGCGCTTGGGCGCACAGCAGCAAAACCTAAACACCGAAGTGGGCGACTTTGTGCTGCGGCGCGCCGATGGCCTGTGGGCTTATCAGTTGGCGGTGGTGGTGGACGACGGCGCCCAGCACATCAGCAGCGTGGTGCGGGGTGCGGACCTGGCCGACAACACTGCCCGCCAGATCCACCTGCAGCGCCTGCTGGGCTTGCCCACCCCAAGCTACCTGCACAGCCCGCTGGTGCTGGGCGCCGACGGCCACAAGCTGAGCAAGCAGAACGGCGCGCAGGCGCTGGACTTGCACAACCCGCTGTTGGCGCTGGCTGCAGCGGCCAGTGCGCTGGGTTTGGCAGTGCCACCGGCCAGCACCCTGGCCGACTGGCTGGCCTCAGCAGTGGCCGCTTGGGGCCTGCGCTGGCCACTGCCGGGCAGCACGCCAGGCACCGGCCAGGCACCAGGCAACACGGTGGCATGATGCGCCCCGTTGCCGATGTGCCACGCCGCATCGCCACCCCTCCATCAACCCTGGACACCACCATGATCACCACCCCCTCCGGCCTGCAATACGACGACACCACCGTGGGCACCGGCGCCACCGCCGCTGCTGGTCAACGTGTCACGGTGCATTACACCGGCTGGCTGCACGCCCCCACCGCTGCCAACGGCCGTGGCACCAAGTTTGATTCCAGCAAAGACCGGGGCGACCCATTTGTCTTTCACCTGGGCGCCGGCCAGGTCATCGGCGGTTGGGATGAAGGTGTGCAGGGCATGCAGATTGGCGGCACCCGGGTGTTGCTGATCCCGTCTGAGCTGGGCTACGGCGCACGCGGCGCCGGTGGTGTGATCCCGCCCAACGCCACCCTGGTGTTTGAGGTGGACCTGCTGGCGGTTTGAGCTTGATCCCGTCGCCGTCAGCCCGGCCCGCACCCACAGCGGCCGGCCAGCCCGCCACCCCCTGGCCGGCCTGGACGGCATCCGCCGCCTGGGTGCTGGGCTTGCTGGCCGTGTGGCTGCTGTTCAGCGCCGGCATCCGCCCGTTGCTGCTGCCTGACGAAGGCCGCTACGCCGAGGTGGCGCGTGAGATGTGGCGTGGCGACGGCCTGGTGCCGCTGCTCAACGGCGTGCCGTTTTTCCACA
>JAYVLI010000291.1:0-3741 GCA_043759535.1 Betaproteobacteria bacterium
TTGCTGCTTGAATGCAGTCATTCAATGGCCTGTGCGAGAGCGCCGCGCCGCGCTGACGTGTTCTGCTCCGTGTCCCCCGCCGCCGGCAAAAAGCCTGCCGCCGGCTCCTCCTTTACCTGCGCAGAACACGCCAACCCGTCACGACGCTCAATCACCGCAGTGGCATGCGCGGTCTTGAAGACCGCCGGAGTCCACAGGCCGTGCCGGGCCGAGGGCGCCGGGTGACCGGATGACGGAGGTAAAGGAGGAGCCGTCGGCGCTTTTGCCGGCGGCGGGGGACACGGAGTCAGCCGGTCACCCGGTGGCATCGGCCTCGCGCCGCCGTTGAAGCGGACTGTCGGAATGCCAGCAACGCGCCCATCGCAGCCGGTGCGCTCCGAGCAGCGCTGCTGGCAAAACAAAACGGCCGCACACGGCGGCCGTTGTTGATCAGCAAGCGCTCGGGCTCACTTGCCGCCGCCTGGCACCTTGCCGTCCACACCCTTGACGTAGAACTTGACGCCGCCCAAGAACTCATCGTCGGCGGCTTTGTCTTTTTCCAGCGCCACCTTGCCGGTGTTGTCGGTGAGCGGGCCTTTCCAGATCACAAAGCTGCCGTCTTTCAGGCCGGCCTTGATGTCTTCGACCTTTTTCTTGATGTCGGCCGGCACGTCGTCGGCAATCGACACAAAGTCGATCGCGCCTTCTTTGACGCCCCACCAGCTTTTGCCGGTGGCCCACTTGCCGTCCAGTGCGTCCTTGGTGGCCTTGATGTAGTACGGCGCCCAATTGATCACCGCCGAACCCAGATGCGCTTTGGGGCCGTAGGCAGTCATATCGCTGTCCCAGCCAAAGGCGCGTTTGCCTTTGTCCTGCGCGGTTTTCAGCACGGCGGCGGAGTCGGTGTTTTGCATCAGCACATCGGCCCCGCCGTTGATCAGCGCGGTGGCGGCTTCGGTCTCTTTCGGCGGGTCAAACCATTTGTTGACCCACACCACCTTGGTCTTGATTTTTGGGTTGACGCTTTGCGCACCCAGCGTGAAGGCGTTGATGTTGCGGATGACCTCAGGGATGGGCACCGAGCCCACCACGCCCAGCACATTGCTTTTGGTCATGGCACCGGCAATCACACCGGCCATGTAGGCGCCCTCGTAAGTGCGGCTGTCGTAGGTGCGCAGGTTGTCCGCCGTCTTGTAGCCGGTGGCATGTTCAAACTTGACATCCTTGGCTTCTGCCGCAGCCTTGAGCATGGGCTCCATGTAGCCAAAGGTGGTGCCAAACACCAGCTTGTTGCCCTGGCCGATCATGTCGCGGAAGACACGCTCGGCGTCTGCCGATTCGGGCACGTTCTCGACGAAGCTGGTAACGATTTTGTCGCCCAGTTCTTTCTCCAGCGCCTTGCGGGCGTTGTCGTGCGCAAAGGTCCAACCGCCATCACCCACCGGGCCGATGTAGGCAAAGCCCACCTTCAGCGGCTCAGGCTTGACTGGGGCCGGTGCAGCAGTGCTGGCAGCGGCCGCCGGGGCAGCAGCAACAGGCTCCTCCTTCTTGCCGCAGCCCACCAGGGCCGCAGTGGCCGCCAGGGTGGACCAACCGGCGAGCTTGAGCAGAGAGCGCTTCGAGGCGAGCGTCATGAAATCTCCAGAGGTTGTGGAAGGATGGGACGGGACAAAACAGGAAATGATAGGTCGGCCATTTGTTGCGGTGATTTGCACCGGCTATCCACCGGGGAAGAAGGCTTTGCCGAGTGAGGCCGGCATGTTGACCCGGATGAAAGTGGGGTTGCGCGAGATCAGCACCAGCACCACGATGGTGGCCAGGTAGGGCAGCATGGACAGCCACTGGCTGGCAATCTGCACGCCCTCACCCTGCAGGTGGAATTGCAACATGGTGACACCACCAAACAGGTAAGCGCCCCACAGCACACGGGCCGGCCGCCAGGTGGCAAATGTCGTCAAGGCCAGCGCAATCCAGCCCTTGCCGGCAACCATGCCCTCCACCCACAGCGGTGTGTAGATGACCGAGATGTAGGCGCCACTCAAGCCACACAGCGCACCACCGGCCACCACTGCGGCCAGCCGGATGCGCCGCACCGGATAACCCAGCGCATGCGCGGCCTCGGGTGATTCACCCACCGCCCGCAGCACCAGTCCGGCGCGTGAGCGGTACAAAAACCAGCCCAGGGCAAAGGTGCCGATCACCACCAGATAGACCATCGGATGCTGCTTGAACAAGGCCGGGCCGAAGAAGGGAATGTCGGCCAGGCCGGGAATCTCAAAGCGCAGGCGGTCGCCAATTTTTTCTTGGGTGTACTTGATGCCCACAAACGCCGAGAAGCCGGCACCAAACAGGCTGAGCGCCAGGCCGGTGGCGTATTGGTTGGTGTTGAGCCAGATCACCAGCACACCAAACACCGCTGCCAGCAGCGCACCTGCCGCCATGCCGGCACCAAACGCCAGCACATCACTGCCGGTGTGGACGGCGGTGGCAAAACCGGCGATGGCGGCCACCAGCATCAGGCCCTCGGCGCCCAGGTTCAACACCCCGGCGCGTTCATTGATCAACAGCCCCAAACCGGCCAGGGCCAGCACGGTGCCGGCATTCAGCGTGGCGGCGATGAGCAGCGCAAAAGCGTCCATGGTTCAAGTGGTCCTGAGGGCGACCACACGGACGCGGTATTGGATCAGCGTGTCACACGCCAGCAGCGCAAACAGCAGCAAACCCTGGAACACGCCGGTGATGGATTTGGGCAGGCCCAGGCGCGATTGGGCCAGCTCACCGCCGATGAAAAACATGCTCATCAGGATGGCCGAGAACACCACCCCCACCGGATGCAGCCGGCCGACAAAGGCCACGATGATGGCCGCAAAGCCATACCCCGCCGGCACATGCGGTGTCAGCTGGCCCAGCGGGCCTGCGGCCTCCAGCCCACCCGCCAGGCCGGCCAGGCCACCCGACAACAACAGCGCCAGCCACAGCGCCCGGCGTGACGAGAAGCCTGCATAACGCGCCGCTGCAGGGGCCAGCCCGCCCACCTGCAATTGAAAACCGGCATAGGTGCGGAACAGCAACACCCAGCCCAGCGCAGCGGCAGCCAGCGCAATCAACACACCGATGTTGGCGCGTGAGCCTTCAATGAGTTTGGGGATTTTGGTGATGGCCTCAAAGGTGATGGTCTGCGGAAAGTTGTAGCCCTTGGGGTCTTTCCAGGGGCCATACACCAACCAGCCCAGCAGCAGCTCGGCCACGTACACCAGCATCAGGCTGACCAGAATTTCACTGGCGTTGAAACGGTCGCGCAGCAGCGCCACGATGGCCGCCCACAGCATGCCGCCCAGCACCCCGGCGGCCAGGACAGCCAGCACGATCCAGCGTGAGCTGTCCGGCCCGGCCGTCATGGCCACACCGCCAGCAAAAATGGCGCCCAGCACAAACTGGCCCTCGGCGCCGATGTTCCACACATTGCTGCGGTAGCAGACGGACAGGCCCAGCGCAATCAGCGCCAGCGGGGTGGCCTTGATCGCAATCTCGCTCCACGCGTAGCCGTTTTTGATGGGCTCGATGAAAAACATCTGCAGCCCACGCAGCGGGTCTTTGCCCAAGGCGCTGAACAGCAGCACGCCCAGTGCCACGGTGATCAACAAGGCAATCACGGGCGACGCCATCGCCATCACCTGCGACGGCTGCGGCCGCGCTTCAAGTTTCAGCATGCAGGCCGCCGCTGGTGGTGTCGTGGGTGGAGTGTTGTGCGCCGTGCGCCGC
>JAYVLI010000292.1:0-3981 GCA_043759535.1 Betaproteobacteria bacterium
TTGATACGACTTCTTCAAGTGCTGCACGATCCATTGGATGTAGACCTAAAATATAAACGCGCGGCATAGATTTCCAGAGAAATGCGACGCAATATTATAGGGGAAAAGGGGACGCTACCCTTTTCCCACCTCGCCCTCGTCCTTCAGCTCAAACCACCCGCGCAATCGCCGCCACCACCTGGTCGATGTTGCGGGTGTTGAGCGCAGCCACGCAGATGCGGCCCGAGTCCACGCCGTAAACCCCAAACTCATCCCGCAGCCGCTCCATTTGCGGCTTGTTCAAGCCCGAGTAGCTGAACATGCCGCGCTGGCGGATGATGAAGCTGTAGTCTTGTTTGACACCGGCGGCGATCAACTTTTCAGCCAGCAGGCTGCGCATCTGCTTGATGCGCACCCGCATGCCGGCCAACTCATCCTCCCACTGGGCGCGCAGGGCAGGCGTGTCCAGCACCATGGTCACCACTTGCGCGCCGTGGGTGGGCGGGTTGCTGTAGTTGGTGCGGATGGCGATCTTGAGTTGTGACAGCACGCGGGTGCAGTCGTCTTTGCTGCTGCACACCACGCTCAAGGCGCCCACCCGCTCGCCGTAGAGTGAAAAGCTCTTGGAAAACGAGGTGGCCACAAAGAAGTCCAGCCCGGCGGCGATGAACTGCTGCACCACGGCGCCGTCTTCGGTGATGCCGTCGCCAAAGCCCTGGTAGGCCAGGTCCAAGAATGGCACCAGTTGGCGGCTGCTGCAGGCGGTGATCACCTGGTCCCACTGGGCCGGAGTGATGTCGTAGCCGCTGGGGTTGTGGCAGCAGGCGTGCAGCACAACGATGGTGCCGGCGGCGGCTTTGTGCAGGTCGGCCAGCATGGCGTCAAACCGCACACCGCGCTTGTCGGCGTCGTAGTAGGCGTAGGTGTCCACCGGGAAGCCGGCGTTGGTAAACAACGCGCGGTGGTTCTCCCAGCTCGGGTCGCTGATCAGCACGGTGGCGCCGGGGTTGAGCCGCTTCAAGAAATCAGCGCCCACCTTGAGGCCACCGGTGCCGCCCAGGGTCTGCACCGTGGCCACGCGGCCGGCTTGCAGCACAGGGGCGTCGACGCCAAACACCACGCGCTGCACGGCTTTGTCATAAGCCGCAATGCCATCAATCGGCAGGTAACCACGCGGCTTGTGGGCGTCGTTCAACTGCTGCTCGGCGGCTTGCACGCAGGCCAGCAGCGGCAGCTTGCCGGCGTCGTCAAAGTACACCCCCACGCCCAGGTTGACTTTGGTGCCGCGCGCATCGGCATTGAATTGCTCATTGAGCCCGAGGATGGGGTCACGCGGGGCAAGTTCAACGGCGGCAAAAAGCGTCATGGGGTTGGTCCTGAAAAAGTCGGTGGCAGGAGAGAAACGTTGCTGCTGGGGTCGATGGCCTGCAGCTTGGGCCCGGCTGCGATACCCTGTTGGGTTGCGTTTTTGGGCCCACCGGTGCGGGCACCGGCAGGCCGCAATTTTAGGGGCGATTCAAACCGCACCCAGGGGAAACCAGATGTCAAAAGCACCGCCAGAACTGCAACCAGAACAACTGCCGGGCGCCCGCGCCTTGTCCATCGCCAAAACCGAGCTGAGCCTGCTGGACGGCGCCGGTGATGAGGTGGTGGGTGAAGGCCACTTCGTGAGCTTCCCTGATTCCCCCTTCCAGCTGTTCCAGCCCTACCCACCGGCGGGTGACCAGCCGCAGGCCATAGCCCTGCTGGTGGAAGGCGTGGGCGACGGCCTGGCCTACCAGACGCTGCTGGGTGTCACCGGCTCAGGCAAAACCTTCACCATGGCCAATGTGATTGCCCGGCTGGGCCGGCCGGCGATTGTGTTTGCGCCCAACAAAACCCTGGCCGCGCAGTTGTATGCCGAGTTCCGCGAGTTCTTTCCCAAGAACGCGGTCGAGTACTTTGTCAGTTATTACGACTACTACCAGCCCGAAGCCTATGTGCCGCAGCGTGACCTGTTCATCGAGAAGGACAGCGCCATCAACGAGCACATCGAGCAGATGCGCCTGTCCGCCACCAAGAGCGTGCTGGAGCGGCGCGACACGGTGATCGTGGCGTCGGTCAGCGCCATTTACGGCATCGGCACGCCCGAGGACTACCAGCAGATGCGCTTCATCGTGCGGGTGGGCGACAAGATCGGCCAGCGCGATGTGATTGCCCAGCTGATCCGCATGCAGTACAGCCGTAATGATGTGGATTTTTCACGCGGCACCTTCCGCGTGCGCGGCGACACGATTGACGTGTTCCCGGCCGAGCACAGTGAGCTGGCGATCCGGCTGGAGCTGTTTGACGACGAGATCGACAGCATGAGCTTGCTGGACCCGCTGACCGGCCGGGTGCGGCAAAAGGTGCCACGTTTCACCATCTACCCCAAAAGCCATTACGTGACGCCGCGCGACCGGGTGTTGGCGGCGATTGAAACCATCAAGCAAGAGTTGCGTGAACGGGTGGCGCAGTTTGTGGAGGGTGGCAAGCTGGTGGAGGCCCAGCGCATTGAGCAGCGCACCCGGTTTGATCTGGAAATGATGCAGGAGGTGGGCCACTGCAAAGGCATCGAGAACTACAGCCGGCATTTGTCAGGTGGCAAACCGGGTGACCCACCGGCCACGCTGGTGGACTATCTGCCGGCCGACGCGATCATGTTTTTTGACGAAAGCCATGTGCTGATCGGCCAGTTTGGCGGCATGTACAACGGCGACCGGGCGCGCAAGGCCACGCTGGTGGATTTTGGCTTCCGCCTGCCCAGCGCGATGGACAACCGGCCACTCAAGTTTGAGGAGTTCGAGGGCAAGATCCGCCAGACCATCTTTGTCTCGGCCACCCCGGCGGCCTACGAAAAAGAGCATGCCGGCGCGGTGGTGGAGCAACTGGTGCGGCCCACCGGCCTGGTGGACCCGATGGTGGAGGTGCGGCCCGCCGCCCACCAGGTGGACGACGTGCTGCAGGAGATCCGCGACCGGGTGGTCATCCATGAGCGGGTGCTGATCACCACCCTGACCAAGCGCATGGCCGAGCAACTGACTGACTACCTGACCGACAACGGTGTGAAGGTGCGCTACCTGCACAGTGACATCGACACGGTGGAGCGGGTGGAAATCTTGCGCGACCTGCGGCTGGGCGTGTTTGATGTGCTGGTGGGCATCAACTTGCTGCGTGAGGGGCTGGACATCCCGGAGGTGTCGCTGGTGGCCATCCTGGACGCCGACAAAGAGGGCTTTTTGCGCTCAGAGCGCAGCCTGATCCAGACCATTGGCCGGGCGGCGCGTCACTTGAACGGCCGCGCCATCTTGTATGCCGACAAGATGACCGACTCCATGACCAGGGCGATTGGCGAGACCGAGCGCCGGCGTGAAAAGCAAATCGCCCACAACCTGGCCATGGGCATCACACCGCGCAGCATCAGGAAGCAGGTCAAAGAGCTGATCGATGGCGTGATCAACGCGCAAGACGACAAGAGCAAAGTGCGCGGCCTGGTGGACGCGGCCGAAGTGGAGGCTTTGAGCGAAAAAGACCTGGCCAAGCGCATGAAACTGCTGGAAAAGCAGATGCTGGACCATGCCAAAAACCTGGAATTTGAGAAAGCCGCCCGGGTGCGTGACCAGTTGGCGCTGCTGCGTGAGCAGGCGTTTGGCGCCGGCGGGCATGACAGCAATGTGCTGCCGCTGGTGGCTGTTGCCAGCCCGCTTGCCAACCCGGTTGCCAAGCCGGCGCGCTGAGCCGGCGCGCACTTGTCCTTGTCGCCGATGTTGTTCAAGGTCTGGTTCCGGCGCGCCGCGCCACCCCGCCTGCAGGTGCTGATGGTTTGCACTGGCAATCTCTGTCGCTCGCCGATGGCCGAGGCGGTGCTGCGCAGCAAACTGACCGCCGCCGGGCTGGACGGGCAAGTGGCGGTGGATTCTGCCGGCACCCACGGTTTTGCCCGCGGCACCCAGCCCGACCCGCGGGCGGTGGCGCAGGCCGGCC
>JAYVLI010000293.1:0-12040 GCA_043759535.1 Betaproteobacteria bacterium
GATCGCCCGCACCGCCGGCATCGGCCGCAGCGCGCCTGAGCTGCAGTGGGACTTGAACTACATGCTCAAGCTGTGGAGCGCGATTGACGGCGCCAGCAAAGCGGGCAAGGGTGCGTTCCTGATCTATCAAGAATCGAGCCTGGTGATCCGCGCGATCCGCGATTACTTCACCGCCGACATCGGCGAGATCCTGATCGACACGGACGACATCTTCGATCAGGCCCAGCAGTTCATGAACCACGTGATGCCGGAAACGGCCAACCGTGTGAAACGTTATCGGGATGATGCGGCGCTGTTCAGCCGTTTCCAGATCGAGCACCAGATCGAGACGGCCTTCAGCCGCACCGTGAATCTGCCGGCCGGCGGTGCCATTGTGATCGACCACACCGAGGCACTGGTATCGGTGGACGTCAACTCGGCGCGCGCCACCCGGGGTGGTGACATCGAAGAAACCGCCACCCGCACCAACCTGGAAGCGGCCGACGAGATCGCGCGCCAGATGCGGCTGCGGGATCTGGGCGGCTTGATCGTGGTTGACTTCATCGACATGGAGGAGAGCAAAAACCGCCGCGAGGTGGAGCAACGCCTGCGTGACGCGATGCGCCAAGACCGCGCCCGGGTGCAGTTCTCGTCGATCAGCAAGTTTGGTTTGCTTGAACTCAGCCGCCAGCGCCTGCGCCCCGCGTTGAGCGAAGGCAACCACATCACCTGCCCACGCTGCAACGGCACCGGCCACATCCGCGATACCGAAAGCAGCGCGCTGCAAATCCTGCGCATCATTCAAGAAGAAACCCTGAAGGACAACACGGCCGCGGTGCATGTGCAGGTGCCGGTGGAAGTGGTGAGCTTTTTGCTGAACGAGAAGCGCACCGAGATCACCAAGATCGAGCTGAAACAGCGCTGCACCGTGTTGCTGGTGCCGAACCGCCACCTGGAAACGCCCAACTACAAACTGGAGCGGCTGCGCCACGACGACCCGCGGCTGGAGAACCTGCAAGCCAGCTACACCATGATCGAGGAGCCGGAAGACGAGGTGGCCATCAGCCGCCGCGAGAAGGCTGTCAAGCCGAAACAAGAGCCGATCATCAAAGGTGTGCTGCCCGACCAGCCGGCCCCGGTGGCGGCACCCAAGGTGGATGTTGTGGCCAAAGCTGTGCCGGTTGCTGCACCTGTGGCAGCCGCACCGGCAGCGCCCACGGCGCCAGCTTGGATGGCCAGCAGCACGCCGGCAGCGGCGGGCAGCGGCTTTTTTGGTTGGGTCAAAAAGCTGTTTGGCGGTGATGCGCCGGCACCGGTGGCCGCACCTGCCGCAGCGCCTGTGGCGGCACCGGCCGCCGCCGCAGCGGGTGCGGGGGACCAGACCGCCACCGACAAACGTGAGCCACGCCGCAATGACCGGAGTGATCGGGGTGGCCGTGGTGACCGCAATGAGCGCGGTGGCCGTGGCCGCGACGGCAAGCCGGCCGAGCGTGGCAGTGAGCGCAATACCGAACGTGGTGGTGACCGCCCTGACCGTGCTGCCCGCAGTGATGCCCGCGCCGAGGTGCGGGGTGAAAGCCGGCCGGAGACCAGGCCGGATACACGCCCGGACACACGCCCGGACGTGCGCCCAGAACGCAACGAGCGCCCTGACCGGCAAGACAGCCGCCGTGATGGCCGCCGCCCTGAGCGCCAGCCCGAGGCAGATGTGCGCGCCCTGGCCGAAACACCGGCCAGCGACACCCCACGCCGCAGCCCGCGCCCTGAGCGTGAAGCGCGTGAGCCCCGGCCGCAAGACCTGTTTGACAGTGCCGCACCGGTGCTGGCCGACGGCAGCCTGCCGCCCGGCACCACCGCTGACACCGCTGCTGGCGCCGACGGCAGCGACGCCGCCGGTGAAGAGCAGCGCCGCCGCCGTCGCCGCCGTGGTGGCCGTGGCAACCGCGACGAGGCCGGCACCGCCGTTGCTGACGAGAACGGCAGCCCGGCCGATGGCAACGCTGAACCGGCTGACGCTGCGGGCACTGCAACGGCTGCCGATGCGGGTGTCGCTGTACAAACAGCCGACGGCGCCCCGGCCGCTGAAGGCGCTGAGCGCGACGGCCCGCGCCGCCGTGGCCGCAGCCGTGACCGGGCCCGCCGTGATGAGCAGGCCGCCACCGCGCCCGGCGTGGATGGCGTGGATGGCGTGAACACTGTCAGCGACCTGGCCAGCGATACCGCCGCCGGCACCGCCGCAACGCCATTGGTGGCGCGCGCAGCGGATGTGGCGGCGCAATCCGAACCGGTTGCTGCGCCAGCCGCTACTGCGGCGGTGGCTGTTGCTGTCGCACTGGCGCCCGATGCGGTCTCCGCACCTGCAGCCGCACCTGCAGCCACACCCGTGCCCGCAGCGCCCAACCAGCCAGCGCTGGCGCCCGCCGTTGCGGCCGCTGCCGCTGCCGCTGCCGCATTCGTGCTGCCGATGGCCGACTTGCAGCGCATCGCAGAGGGCTCGGGCCTGACCTGGGTCAACTCAGATGCCGACAAGATCCGCGCTGCACAGGCCGTGATGGCGGCCGAGCCTGCCCCCGTGCATGTGCCGCGCCAGCGGCCGCCGCTGGTGGCCGTGGACGATGGCCCGCTGGTGCTGGTGGAAACACGCAAGAGCCTGGCCCAGCTCAAGCTGCCGTTTGACACCGGCGTATCTGGTGCATCTGGCGCCGCTGGCGCTGCTGCAACGGCGCCGCCACAAGCCTGACGGCTCGGGCGCTGGCTGCCCGGCCAGCGCCTGACACCCTGCTGCGCCACTGCACGGTGGCCCCCGCGCCGCCCCAGCTTGCCCCAAGCTGCGGCGGCGTTTTGCATCCCTCTCACCCGGCGTTGCGCACCATGACCGTCCAGCTGAAAAAATCCAACGCAACCAGCATCCCGGTCCACCTGACCGACCGCGAGCATCTGGCCCAGCACGCTGCTGCACTGCCGCCGGCCAGCCGGCAGTGGCTGGCCACCGTGGGCTTCACCGGCGCGCCCGACAGCCATGTGCTGCTGCCTGGTGTCGATGGCCGGCTGCAGGCGGTGTGGGCCGGTGTGCGCAGCCCGCACAACCCGTGGGCGCTGGCGTCGCTGCCGCGCCTGCTGCCACCGGGCAACTACTGTTTGGCCGATCAACGGCAAGACAACCCCGGCCTGGCCGCCGATGCCGAGGCCGCCGCCCTGTCCTGGCAGCTCGGCGCCTACGCCTTCAGCCGCTACAAGCAGCCGCGCCGCGCACCCGCCACGCTGCAACTGCCCGCCAACGCGGCCACGCGCCATGGCCTGCTGCTGGCGCAAGCCATCAGCCAGACCCGTGACTTGGTCAACACCCCCGCCGAGCACCTGGGCCCGGCCGAGCTGGCTGCGGCCGTGCAGCAGGTGGCCAAGACCCACGGCGCCAAGGTCAAGATCACGCTGGGTGCGGCGCTGCTCAAAGCCGGTTTCCCGGCCATCCACGCGGTAGGCCGGGCGGCCGCGCAAGCGCCCCGCTTGATCGAGCTGACCTGGGGCAACCCCAAATCTCCCAAGCTCACGCTGGTGGGCAAGGGGGTGTGTTTTGACTGCGGCGGGCTGGACATCAAAAGCGCTGACGGCATGCGCCAGATGAAAAAAGACATGGGCGGCGCCGCCAACGCGCTGGGCCTGGCCAGCCTGGTGATGGCACTGCAACTGGACGTGTGCCTGACCCTGCTGATCCCGGCGGTGGAGAACGCCATTGCCGGCAACGCCTACCGGCCCGGTGATGTGATCCAAGCCCGCAATGGCCTGCAGATCGAGATCGGCAATACCGACGCCGAGGGCCGGGTGATCTTGTGTGATGCGCTGGCGTATGCGGTGGAGTCCAAACCCGACTTGCTGATCGACCTGGCCACCCTCACCGGTGCCGCCCGGGTGGCCCTGGGCGGCCAGTTGCCGGCGCTGTTTTGCCGCGACATGGACCTGGCGCGTGGCCTGGTGGACAGCGGCCTGGCGCTGCATGACCCGCTGTGGCATTTGCCGCTGTGGCAGGACTACCACCCCGGCATCGAGAGCGACATCGCCGACATCGTCAACACCGGCCGGGGCCCGCAGGCCGGCGCCATCAATGCCGCACTGTTTTTGGCTGACTTTGTGCCAATCAGCCAGGACTGGCTGCACATTGACCTGTACGCCTGGAACGACAGCGCCCGCCCCGGCCGGCCGGTGGGTGGTGAGGCGCAGACCATCCGCACCTTGCTGGCCCATTTGCAGCAGCGTTACGGGCGCTGAAACGGTGCCAAGCTGCAGCCGGCGGGCCAGCCGGCTGGGCGGTCACACCATCACACCGTCACACCGTCACACCGTCACGGCAACATCTCCAGCGCGTGCTGGTAGGCCGGCTCATGCATCAGCTCATCCCAAGGCAGCGGCGGGGTCAGTGGCAGCAGGGCCAGGCGGCGTGCCTCACTGTCGCCATCGGGCGACCAGCGGCCGCTGGCCAGGGCGGATTGCAAGCCGTCCAGCAGCGCATCCACCGCCTGGCCACCGTCCACCGACTGGTTGCACAGCAGCACCATGTCGCAGCCAGCGCCCAGCGCGGCCAGTGCGGCGTCCAGCGGGCCACCGGCCACTTTGGCGCCTTCCATGCTCAAGTCGTCGCTGAAGATGGCGCCTTGAAAGCCCAGGTCACCGCGCAGGATGTGCTTGAGCCAGCGCGCTGAAAAACCAGCCGGCGCGGCGTCCACTTTGGGGTAGATCACATGCGCCGGCATCACGCTGGACAGGCTGGTGGACAGCCATTGGTAAGGCTTGGCGTCGTCCGCCAGGATGGCTTTCAAGCTGCGTTTGTCCACCGGCACCGCCACATGGCTGTCGGCCTTCACAAACCCGTGGCCGGGAAAATGTTTGCCGCAATTGGCCATGCCGGCCTGCAGCAGGCCATGCATCAGGCTTTTGGCCAGCAGTGTGGCCACCCGCGGGTCACGGTGGAAAGCGCGGTCGCCGATCACACCGCTGCCGCCGTGGTCCAGGTCCAGCACCGGGGTGAAGCTCAGGTCCACACCGCAGGCACGCAGCTCGGCACCTAGCACATAACCGGCAGCGGTGGCGGCATTGGTGGCGCCCATCGCGTCTTGCATCCACAGCGCGCCCAGGCTGGCCATGGGTGCCAGGTGGGTGAAACCGTCAGTGCGGAAGCGCTGCACCCGGCCGCCTTCATGGTCCACACAGATCAGCACATCGGGCCGGACGGCCTTGATCTCGCTGGTCAGCGCAGTCAGCTGCGCCCGGCTCTCCCAGTTGCGGGCAAACAGGATCAAGCCACCGGTCAGCGGGTGTTGCAGGCGGCGTTTGTCGTCGGCATTGAGCGTGGTGCCGGCGATGTCCAGCACCAGCGGGGCGTGGCCGGCGTCGGTGGGCACGGGTTTGGCGGCGGCGGATTTGGCGTTTGCGGCTTTGGCGGTCGTCATGGTTGCTCAGTCTTTCTCCACCACCACAAACGAGGCGGCGTAATCGGTTTCATCGGTGAGGGTGACATGGGCGCGCAGGCCAAGTGCTGCAAACCAGTCGGCCAGCGCGCCGTGCAGGCGGATGTAGGGCGCGCCGCTGGGGCGGTTGAGGATCTCGCAGGCACGCCAGGTCATGGGCATGTGCAGGCCCAGGCCGATGGCCTTGGAGAAGGCCTCTTTGGCCGAGAAGCGGGTGGCCAGGTAGGACACACCACGCGCGTCCACCCGGGCGCGGCGGGCGTGAAAGGTCAGCAATTCATCCGGCCCCAACACCTTGTCGGCAAAACGGTCACCGCGCCGCGCCAGCGTGGCGCGCAGGCGGCGGATGTCGCAGATGTCGGTGCCGATGCCGTGGATCATCAGGCGGCGGCCAGTGCGGACGGCGCAAACGCGGCCTGGATGCACCGCTGGTAATCCGCCACGGTTTCGGTCAGGCCCAGTTCCAGCGCGTCGGCGATCAAGGCGTGGCCGATGGACACCTCCAGCACACCCGGCACGGCGCGCAAAAAATCCGTCAGGTTGCTGCGGTTCAGGTCGTGGCCGGCGTTGATTTCAAGGCCCACGGCCAGCGCAGCGTTGGCCGCAGCGGTGTAGCGCGCCAGCACTTCAGCTTGGGCGGCTGTGCCGTGGGCGCTGGCGTAAGCCTCGGTGTACAGCTCCACCCGCTCGGCGCCGGTGGCGCGGGCTTGCGCCATCTGCTCAGGCAGTGGGTCCATGAACAGGCTGACCCGCACGCCCAGTGCGTGGGCTTGCTCAATGGCCGGCTGCAGGCGGGCGGCATCCTGCGGAAACAACCAGCCGTGGTCACTGGTGAACTGGTCTTCACTGTCCGGCACAAACGTGACTTGCTGTGGCCGCTGGCCCTTGTCGACCAGCGCCTGCAAAAAAGGCATCAGGTTGTGGAAGGGGTTGCCCTCGATGTTGTATTCGGCCGCCGGCCACTGCTGCAGCAGGTCGGCCAGGTCAAACACATCTTGCGGGCGGATGTGGCGCTCATCGGGCCGGGGATGCACCGTGATGCCCTGGGCGCCGGCCTGCAGCGCCTGGCGCGACAAGGCCACCACGTCCGGCAACCCCAAATGCCGGGTGTTGCGCAGCAAGGCGATCTTATTGACGTTGACCGACAGCGCAGTGCGGTGTGGCCTGGCGTGGGCTTCTGGGGCGATCAACGGGTTCATGGCGGGCCTGCGAAGGTCGGCACGGGGGTGCGGGGGTCAAGCAAGCGGCGCACGTCCAGCATCATCTGGCGGGTGCGCAACAACGGTGAGCCAAGATGATAGGCAAGCAATGCACGCAACTGGGTTTTCAGCGCCGGCAGGCACAGTTGGCAGGCTTGCCGCAGGGCCGGCAAATTGTGCTGCTGTAGGGCGGCCTGCAACGCCAGGCAGGCGGCACCGGGCAGGGCGGCATCCCCGGGTGGGGCTTGCAGCAAACCGGTTTCGGCCTGCAACTGGTAGTGGCCAGCGGCTTGCACGGCAGCCTGGGTGCTGGTGACGTGGCCCAGCTCGGGCAGCACACCGGTCTCTTGCAGCAGCACCAGCTCAAACGCGCGCAGCGCGGATTCGTCATCGCCTAGCGGCGCTGCGGCCAGCGCCAGCAATGCGTCGGCATAGGCATCAAACAAGCGCGCATGGGCATCACCACGCGCCAGCAGCTTGAGCAACAATTCGTTGAGGTAGAAGCCGGCCATCAGGCGGGCCGGCGGCAAGGCTGCACCGGCGCCGGCGTATTCAGCCGTGCGCAGGGTCAGGATGTCGGCGCCACCCTCACCACCATCCCCCTTGGGCCTGGTGGTGAGCACCAGCAGGCGCTGGAAGGGCATCAACACCGGCCGCAGTTGGGAATACGGCCGCTTGGCGCCTTTGGCCACCACCGCGATGCGGCCGTGATCACGGGTGAGCAGGTCCAGGATCAGGCTGGTCTCGCTCCACGACCACTGGTGCAGCACAAAAGCGGGCTGAGGGCTGGCGCGACCGGTGGCCAATGGTCACTCGTAACCGTAGCTGCGCAAATGCGCTTCGCTGTCGGCCCAGCCCGAGCGCACTTTGACCCACAGCTCCAAAAACACCCGGGCACCGGTGAGTTTTTCCAGCTCTTGCCGGGTCTCGCTGCCGATGCGTTTGAGCAGGTCACCACCCTCACCGATGACCATGCCTTTGTGGCCCTCACGCTCCACCACGATGGTGGCGGCGATGCGCCGCAGATTGCCCTCTTCTTCGTATTTGTCGATGACCACGGTGGCGCTGTAGGGCAGCTCATCGCCGGTCAGGCGGAACAGTTTTTCACGGATCAACTCGGCCGCCATGAACTTGTCGCTGCGGTCGGTCAGTGTGTCTTCGCCGTAAATCCACGGCTGCTGCGGCAGGTAGGGCTCGACGATCTTGAACAGCCGCTCCACATCACCGGGCCGGGTTGCCGACATGGGCACGTACTCGGCAAACGGGTGACGGTCTTGCATGCCTTTGAGCCAGGGCATCACGTCGGTGCGGCGGGTAATGGTGTCGAGCTTGTTGGCCACCAAAAACACGGGTCGGTCGGGTGGCATCAGCGCCAGCACCTTGGCATCGTCCAGGCCAAATTTGCCGGCCTCCACCAAAAACCACACCACGTCCACATCACCCAGGGTGGCCGTCACCGTGCGGTTCAAGTTGCGGTTGAGCGCCGTGCGGCCACGCACCTCTTTGGTCTGGAAACCGGGGGTGTCGACAAACACGTACTGGGTGCTGTCCAGCGTGCGGATACCGGTGATGCGGTGGCGGGTGGTCTGCGCCTTGCGCGAGGTGATGCTGATTTTTTGCCCCACCAGCGCGTTGAGCAGGGTGGACTTGCCCACGTTGGGCCGGCCGACGATCGCGATGGTGCCGCAGCGCTGGCCGTCCTCCACCGCCGCCGCCGCAGGCTTGGCTGCCGCCAGCATGGCCTCCAGGTCGTCGGGGTTGGTGGCAGCGCCGTCATCGCGGCCTGCGCCAGGCTGGGCAACGGGTTGGGCAACGGGTTGGGCAACGGGTTGGGCAAGGTCGGGAGCGGGTTTTTTGGCAGTCATGGTGAAGCTCGGGTTGGCGGCCCCTTCGGGCCGGTCAGGTGGCATCACCTGCAGACAAACAGTGGACGGTGGCGGTGGTGGGCGCGGCGGCGGCGGTCACTTGTTGAGGCCTGCCCACCCGCGCCAAGACTCAAGACCGCAGGGCGCTGCCCGGCCGGTCACTGGCCTTGAGCTTGATCAACATGCGGCGCGCGGCTTCTTGCTCAGCCACACGGCGCGAGCGGCCTTCACCCAGCTCGGCCAAACCCAGCGTGGCCACCGCGCATTCCACCTCAAAGGTCTGGGCATGGGCCTGGCCCCGGGTGGCCACGATGCGGTAAGCGGGCACCGCCAGCTTGCGGCCTTGCAGCCACTCTTGCAATTCAGTCTTGGCGTCCTTGGCCCAGCTGTCGGCCTCGGTGCTGTCAATCAGCTCACCAAACAACTGGCGCACCAGCTGTGCCGCCGGCTCGAAGCCACCGTCCAGGTAGACCGCGCCGATCAGCGCTTCCACCGCGTCGGCCAGCATGGATGGGCGCTGCGCACCACCGGCGCGGGCTTCACCGTCCGACAGGCACAGCACCTCGGGCAGGCCCAGGCCCAAGGCGGCCCGGTGCAGGCTGTCCTCACGCACCAGATGGGCGCGCACCCGCGTCAAATCACCTTCATCGGAGCCGGAGAAGCGCTCAAACAGCAGGCTGGAGACGGCCAGATTGAGCACCGCGTCGCCCAAAAACTCCAGCCGCTCGTTGTGGTCAGCGCCAAAACTGCGGTGGGTCAGCGCACGCTGCAACAAGCGCACGTCGGCAAAGCGGTGGCCCAGGCGGGATTGCAGCGCGTCGTTGCGCAAGTCGGTGCGGGTGTCCTGGCGGTAGTCCATGGTGTTGGTCAGTGCGGGTTACCGGCATGCCGCAGCGGGCTGCCGGCAAGCATCACTTGGAGCGCCCAGCGTACTTGATCAGCAGAAAGACCGGGCCAAACAGCTCGATTTCCTTCTCGTAGGCATAGCTGATCACCACCCGTTCGCTCTCTTTGGTGATGTCCAGTTCAGCACCCGTCACCGAGACAATGGACACATCAATTTGGCGTTGGCGGTCAAAGGCTTCGCGGATCAAGGGCACGGTGGCCGGCGGCGCTGCGGCCAGGCGGTCCACCACGCCTTGGATGGTGTAAGCCTCACCCACCGTGGGCACCACCCGCACCAGCAGGTAGCCGGCCAGGCCAACCACAACGGCCCAGCTGAGCAGACCAATCAGGGTCAGGCCGCGCTGCGCTCGCCGCCGCCGCTGTGTACTGTGCTTCATGTGACCCGCATCCGTGACCCGATCCATACCTGCATCAGTCAAACGCCCCGATGCGGCGCAGGTTGCCAAAATTCATCCACACCAAAAAGGCCCGGCCGACGATGTTTTCGTCCGGCACAAAGCCCCAGAAGCGGGAATCTTGTGAATTGTCGCGGTTGTCACCCATCATGAAGTAATGACCGGCCGGCACTTTGCAGCTGATGCCCTCAGCGGTGTAGCGGCAGTTGTCGCGGAAATTGACAAAGCTTTCCATCGGCCGGTAAATCGATGCCCGTTTGGGGTCCACCAAAATGCCGTGGGGCACCTTGCCCAGCGTCTCGGCAAACTTCGGCGCGTAGCGCAGGCTGTCTTCGTCGTAAAAATCACCTTGCGACACCACCGGCACTGGCTGGCCGTTGATGCTGAGGGTTTGGTTGGTGTAGACCACCTCGTCACCCGGCACACCCACCACCCGTTTGATGTAGTCAATGCGCGGGTCCACCGGGTAATGGAACACCATCACATCACCCCGCTGCGGGTCTTTGTTGGCAATCAGTTTGGTGCCGGTCACCGGCAAACGGATGCCGTACTGGAATTTGTTGACCAGGATCAGGTCACCCACCAGCAGCGTGGGGATCATCGAACCGGACGGGATCTTGAACGGCTCAAACAAGAATGAGCGCAGCAAGAACACCGCGCAGATGACCGGAAACAGCCCTGCCGTCCAGTCCAGCCACCAGGGTTGCATCAGCAGCTTTTCGCGCGCGGCGTCCACATCCCCATCCACCCGGTGGATGCCCAGCTTGCCCAGCTCGGTGCGGCGCTGCGCGTCTTGGCTGACCAACGCATCGGCTGCTGCCACACGGGCTGGCGCAAACTTGAAACGCTCAGCCAGCCAGTAAGCCAGCGTGGCCAGCGTCAGCACCAACAGCAGCAGCGAAAAATTGCCAATCCAATAGCCCAGCCACCAGCCGGCGCCGTAAAACAGCAAGGCGCCGTACAACACGGCGGTCAGGGCACTCATCATGGGTTTGTGAGCCTCGTTTGGAGGCTTGTTAGTCTTCGACACGCAAGATGGCCAGGAAGGCCTCTTGCGGCACCTCCACCGTGCCAATCTGCTTCATGCGCTTCTTGCCGGCTTTCTGTTTCTCCAGCAGTTTCTTCTTGCGGCTGATGTCACCGCCGTAACATTTTGCCAGTACGTTTTTGCGCAGGGCTTTGATGCTCTCGCGGGCAATGATGTTGGCGCCAATGGCCGCTTGGATGGCCACGTCATACATCTGCCGCGGGATCTGCTCCCGCATCTTGGACGCCACCGCCCGGCCGCGAAACAAACTTTGCGCCCGGTGCACGATGATGGACAGCGCGTCCACCCGGTCGCCGTTGATCAGCAAATCCACCTTGACCACATCGGCCGCGCGGTACTCTTTGAACTCATAGTCCATCGAGGCGTAACCGCGCGAGACGCTCTTCAATTTATCGAAGAAGTCCAACACGATTTCGGCCAACGGCATCTCATAGGTCAACATCACCTGGCGGCCGTGGTAAGCCATGTTGAGCTGTAGACCCCGCTTCAAATTGGCCAGTGTCATCACCGGGCCCACATAGTCTTGCGGCATGTACAAATGCACCGTGACGATGGGCTCGCGAATCTCATTGATGCGGCCCAGCTCGGGCATCTTGGACGGGTTCTCCACCTGCAGCACCATGCCGTCATTCAGCTCAACCTGGTAGACCACGCTGGGCGCGGTGGTGATCAGATCTTGGTCAAACTCCCGCTCCAGCCGCTCTTGCACGATCTCCATGTGCAGCAGGCCCAAAAAGCCGCAGCGGAAGCCAAAACCCAGCGCCTGGCTCACCTCGGGCTCGTAGCGCAGGCTGCTGTCGTTGAGCTTGAGTTTTTCCAGCGCGTCACGCAGTTGGTCGTATTCGCTGGCCTCGGTCGGGTAGAGCCCGGCAAACACCTGGGGCTGGATCTCCTTGAAGCCGGGCAAGGCCTCCAGCGCCGGGCCGGCGTTGTTGGGCAGCTTTTTTTCCAGCGTCACGGTGTCGCCCACCTTGGCCGCTTGCAGCTCTTTGATGCCGGCGATCAAGAAGCCCACCTCACCGGCTTTTAACTCCTGGCGGGGTTCACTCTTGGGGGTGAACACACCCAGTTGCTCCAGCGGGTAAATAGCATTGCTGGCCATCATGCGGATGCGGTCGCCTTTTTTCAGCACACCGTCCACCACCCGCACCAGCATCACCACGCCCACGTAGTTGTCAAACCAGCTGTC
>JAYVLI010000294.1:0-3660 GCA_043759535.1 Betaproteobacteria bacterium
CGAAAAAGCCCGCCGCATGGCCGAGCTGTACCTGGAAGAGTTTGTCTCCGCCCAGGCCAAGGACGACGCCGCCGCCGAAGCCAAACAAGCCGAAGCCGAACTCAAGACGGCCACTGAAAACACCGAGCTGGCGCGGCTGGAGCACCGCCAGACGGTGGAGCAGCTCAACCGCCGGGTGCTGCGCAGCCCGTTCAACGGTGTGGTGGTGGACTAATACCTGTTCCCCGGCGCGCTGGTGGACGGCGGTGACAGCAAAAAACCGATCCTGAAGATTGCTGAAACCATGCCGCTGGCGGTGCAGGCCATCTTGCCGTTTCGCTACTTTCCGCAGGTCAAGGTGGGCGCGGCGGCGGTGGTGATGCCCGAGAAACCGTTTTCCGGTGAGATCAGCACCACCATCGCCACGGTGGACCGGGTGGTCGATTCAGCCGCCGGCACCTTTGGCGTGGTGCTGCGCTTGCCCAATGCCAAGCAGGAGTTGCCGGGTGGCATCCGCTGCAAGTTGCGGATTCCGGGTTTGTTGTGACGCGGCCGGGGCTGCGGCAGCTTGAGGCTTGGGGTTCGGAGCCTCAAGCGCTTTGGCCGGTCTCCAGCCGCAGTGCGGACGCAATGCGCGCAAAAGCGGCCTGCAGCGGTTTCCAGCCGGCCGCAGCCAGCGCCTTGGGGCGGCGCAGCGGGCTGGCCAGCAGCTTGCTCACGGCTACCAGCGCGTCACCTTTGCAGGCCAACACGATGGCGTTGCTGCCGTCGCTGTCATGCACCGCCAGCACCGCGCCGGCAAAGCTGCGGCGGAAGCGCTCCAGTTGCTGGGCGTACTGCGCATGGCCCAAGTGCAGGTTGGCCCCCACCACGCCGCCGGGTTGGATAGCCTAGGCGCAGTTGTCATAAAGGCGCTGGCTGCTCAGGGCCTCGGGCAGGCCGTCATGGTCAAAACCATCGACCAGCAGCACCTCAAAACGCTGCGGTGGCTGGCGCACAAGGGCGGCACCATCAGCCTGCAGCATCTGCAAGCGCAGGCCGTTCGGTGGGATCTTGAAGGCCTCGCGCAGCGCGATCACATGCGGGTTGATCTTGACCACACAAATGTGGCTGCGGGCCAGGTGCTGGTGGCAGAACTTGGCCAGTGACCCACCCCCAGGCCGATCATGGCCAGCTGCGTTGGCGCTGGCACCAACAACAAAAAACCCATCACCAGCCGGGTGTATTCCAGGTCCAGCGCGTCGGGGTCGCGCAGGTCCGTGCGGCTTTGCAACTCGCTCACCGAAAAGTGCAGGGCGCGGGCGGTCAGTCTGTGCTGCACATGCGGTTTGACGTGCTCAGTGGCGGGTTCAGGTGTGGGCTGCAGCGGCATGGCGGCGTGGCTGTGTGGCCCGCCGGGGCAGGGTGCCTCAACCCTCGGCCAACAGCACCGCAAACCAGTCCTGCGGGTCGGTCCAGGTGGTGAGTTGGCTGAAGCCCGCGTCCCGCAACAGCGCGGCAAAATCAGCCGGCCGCCATTTGTAAGAGTTCTCGGTGTGCATGCGCTCACCGGCAGCAAATGCCCGCTGGCCACCGGGCCAGCGCACGGTGAGGGCGTGGCGGGCTTCCAGGTGCATCTCGATGCGGCTTAACGCGGTGTTGAACAGCGCCACATGGCGCCAGTCCCGCACCTCAAAATCACTGCCCAGCAGCCGGTTCAAATGCTTGAGCAGGTTGAGGTTGAAGGCCGCCGTCACGCCCAGGCCGTCGTCATAAGCCGGCTCCAGCACATCCGCTGGCTTGACCAGATCGACCCCGATCAGCAATGCGCCACCGTGGGCCAGGGCGCGGGCCTGGCGCAGCAGGCGCAGCGCCTGCGCGGGTTGAAAGTTGCCGATGCTGGACCCGGGGTAAAACAACAGCGCCGGGCCGGTGACAACACCCACTGGCAAGGCCAGGTCGGCGGAGAAATCCAGCCCCACACCCACCATGTCCAGCGCTGGATGTTGCAGTTGCAACTGGCGCAATGCGCCGTGCAAAAAATCCACCGAGATGTCCACTGCCACATAACGCTGCGGTGCCAGCGCGGCAAACAGGCTGGCCGCTTTGGCGCAATTGCCGGCGCCCAGGTCCACCAGCGCGCTGGGGCCAGCCGGGCCAAAGCAGGCTTGCACCGCGCTGCGGATGGCCGGCAACTGCTGCTGCAGGATGGCCGCCTCGGTGCGGGTGGGGTAGTACTCGTCCAGCACGGTGATGGCCTCAAACAGGCGTGAACCCAGCGGGTCATACAAAAACTTGGGCGACACCTGGGCCGGCTGTGCCAGCAGGCCGGCAATGGCTTCGGCGGCCTGGCCGGCCTGGTCGTGCTGGTGCAGCTGGAGGAATTGCGGGGTGTGCATTGCGGTGGCCAGTGCCGTGTGGGGACGGGGCGCAATGTAGCAGTGGGGCGGTGTGCTGGCCTGTCGTTGTTGGCATGCCGCCCGCCCACCCGGCGTTTTACCGGGCTTTGTGGGATCGGTTCCAATCATCCTTTGCCTTGGGGCTGGCTTGCGGTGGCGGCCCTGCAATCTCAACTGATCGCCTCAGGAGTTTCGCCCATGTCCATGTCGTTTTCCACGCGGTTTTCTGTGCAGGCCGCCAAAGCCGCGCTGGCCTGCAGCCTGATCGCCTTTGCTGCAGTGGCTCAGGCCCAGGCGGTGTTCCGCGTCACTGCCATCCCCGATGAATCCCCCACCGAGCTGGCCCGCAAAGCCGCGCCGCTGGTCAAGTACCTGGAGGCCAAGCTGGGCATGAAAGTGGAGTTCACCCCAGTCACCGACTACGCCGCTGCGGTGGAGACCCTGGTCAACCGCAAGGTCGACCTGGCCTGGTTTGGTGGCTTTACCTTTGTGCAGGCCAATGTGCGCTCGGGCGGCAAGGTGATTCCGCTGGTGCAGCGAGAGGAAGACGAGCGCTTCAAATCGGTGTTCATCACCAGTGAGCCTGGCATCACCAAACTGGCCGACCTGAAGGGCAAGGACGTGAGCTTTGGCTCGCAAAGCTCCACCTCTGGCCACCTGATGCCGCGCAGCTTTTTGCTGCAGGCCGGCCTGGACCCGGACAAGGATTTCAAGCGTGTGGCCTACAGCGGCGCGCATGACGCAACGATTGCGGCGGTGGCGTCCGGCAAGGTGCAGGCCGGTGCGCTCAACATCTCGGTGTGGGACCGTTTTGTGGCCGAGAAAAAAGTGGACACCAGCAAGGTGACGGTGTTCTTCACCACCCCGCCGTACTTTGACTACAACTGGACGGTGCATGCCGACATGGCCCCGGCGCTGCGCGACAAGCTGATCCAAGCCCTGCTGGCATTGAGCCGTGAAACGGCTGAAGGCAAAGAAATCTTGGAGCTGCAGCGTGCCACCCGATTTGTGCCCACCAAGCCGGACAACTACAAAGGCATTGAAGCGGCGGCGCGCAGCGCGGGTTTGTTGTGATCGGCGCTTGACCGTCTGACCCTGTTTGCACGGCCTGGCAGCGATTGGCCGCTGGGCCTTCAGCGCTGCGGTTCAGGGCGCCACCACATCCAAGGTGGGAAAGTAGGTTCTGAACCGGCTGGCGTCGCGCGTCAGCAGTGGCCAGCCCTCAACAGCGGCATGTGCGCCGATGAAGAAGTCTGGCAGCACCTGCAGCTTGCTGCCGCCGCGCTTGCGGTACTGGGCGTAG
>JAYVLI010000295.1:0-3423 GCA_043759535.1 Betaproteobacteria bacterium
GCCCTCTTATCCCAAGCCGCCCCATCAATCCGCACCGTCTCCAGCCAATCCCTCAAATACTGCTTGTCGTAGCTCGGTGGATTTGTGCCAGGTTTGTAAGACGCTAATGGCCAGAAGCGGGATGAATCTGGTGTCAGTATTTCGTCCATCAAGGTCAAGGTCCCGTCCGGGCTTAAACCAAATTCAAATTTGGTGTCGGCAATGATGATGCCGCGACTCAGGGCATATTCGGCGGCTTCGGTGTACAGGCGGATGGCGATTTGGCGGACTTGATTGGCCAGGTCGGCGCCAATGGTGTCGGCCATGCGCTCGAAGCTGATGTTCTCGTCATGCTCACCCATCTCGGCCTTGGTGGCAGGGGTGAAGATGGGTTCGGGCAGGCGGCTGCCGATGGTCAAGCCGGGTGGCAGAGGCACGCCACAGACGTGGCCGTTGTCTTGGTATTCCTTCCAGCCTGAACCGGCCAGATAACCCCGCACCACGGCTTCTACCGGCAAGGGTTTGAGCCGTTTCACCAGCATGGACCGGCCGTTGACTTGGGCCACTTCATCGGCCACCACCACGCTCTCGGGCGCCTCGCCGGTCAGGTGATTCGGCACGATGTGGGCCAGTTTTTTGAACCAGAACAGCGCCATTTGTGTCAGCAGCGCACCCTTGCCGGGGATGGGTTGGCCCATCACCACATCAAAGGCTGAAATACGGTCTGACGCCACCATCAGGATGCGGTCTGTGCCCACCGCGTAGTTGTCGCGCACCTTGCCGCGGGCAAGCAGCGGCAGTGAGTGCAGGCTGGTTTCAAACAGAGTGGTGGTCGACATGTTGGGCATCCGCTGGGGCTAAAAAATAGACAACACTATTTTGCCTCCGGGGTTTGCGGTGCCCTTCTGCTCGCTGCTGGGCAGCGCCGCCAGCGCGGCCCCTCACACGGCTCAAGTTGAGCCCCCGCCTTGCCGAAATACCACCCATGGCCACTTGCACCGGGTGGCCAATCACAGAAGGCCTGCGGCGGCATGCACACCAACCCCCTCTGGCGCTGCCTTTGCCCCGGCCTGGCGCTGTTTTGCGTGCTGGTGGTGGCGCCGGGTATCACCTTTGCCACCACGCCGGATGCAGCGGCCGAATCGGCGCTGCTGCTGGCCCCCAACGCAACCACCGCAGCCAACACAGCACCCAACGTCATACCTGGCCTGGCCGCCGATCTGGGCACTGAGCTGGGCACTGAGCTGGCACGTGACGAGGCCGCTGCGCGGCATGCCGTATTGCAAGCCACTTGGCCTGCTGACATCGCCCGCCTAGCGGGTGCTTATCTGCGCCACCATGGCCAGTACGGTTGGGCCGCCCAGGCCGCAGTGTTGCAGCAGCGGGCGCTATTGGCAGCTGCGCTGCTGCGCCGCAATGATGTGCCCTTGTTTCGGCCTGCGTTTGTCGAGCTTGCCGTGGGGGACGGCGGCGCGCTGGCCGACGTGCGGCTGGCTGCTCTGGGTGATGCTGCCGCCGCCTGCCGCCAGGCCGACCGTGCCGTCTTGCCGCTGGCTGCAGCGGCCAACCCGCATCGCCGCATCGCTTGGCTGCACTACGCCGCAGCGCTGGGCAGTGAGCAGGCGGCGTATGCGCTGGCGCTGCACTACCGGGTGTCTGCGCAGCCCTTGCTGGCGGCGCAGTTTGAGGCGCGGGCCGCAGCCCTGGGCCATGCCATGCCGGTGGCGCTGGGCCACGCCCGCAAGTAAGCCGCCAAGACCGGCCGCTGCGCAGCGCCTCAAGCCACCACTTGGCTCAGCTCACCGTTGGCGTAACGCTGGGCCACGCTGATCAGTGACATCGGCTTGATCTTGCTGGCCTGGCCACTGCAGCCAAACTGCACATAACGCTGCAGGCAGATGGCCTTGGCGGCCTCGCGTGCAGGCTTGAGGTAGTCGCGCGGGTCAAACTTGTCGGGGTTCTGCGCCATGTACTTGCGGATGGCAGCGGTCATGGCCAAGCGCACATCGGTGTCGATGTTGATCTTGCGCACACCGTACTTGATGGCTTCTTGAATCTCTTCCACCGGCACGCCGTAGGTCTCTTTCATGTCGCCACCGTATTGGCGGATCACGGCCAACAGATCTTGCGGCACGCTGCTGCTGCCGTGCATCACCAGGTGGGTGTTGGGGATGCGCTTGTGAATCTGCTTGATGCGCTCAATGGCCAGGATGTCGCCGGTGGGCTTGCGGGTGAACTTGTAGGCGCCGTGGCTGGTGCCGATGGCAATGGCCAGCGCGTCCAGCTGGGTGCGCTTGACAAACTCGGCGGCTTCTTCCGGGTCGGTCAGCAACTGCTCCATCGTCATGGTGGCCTCGGTACCGTGGCCGTCTTCTTTGTCGCCCTTCATGGTTTCCAATGAGCCCAGGCAGCCCAGCTCACCCTCCACCGTGATGCCCAGCTTGTGCGCCATGTCCACCACCTTGCGGGTCACGTCCACGTTGTAGTCGTAGTCGGCAATGGTTTTGCCATCGGCCATCAAAGAGCCGTCCATCATCACCGAGCTGAAGCCCAGATTGATCGCGCCTTGGCACACGTCCGGGCTTTGGCCATGGTCCTGGTGCATCACCAGCGGGATATGCGGGTAGGCCTCAATCGCGGCGGCAATCAGGTGCTTGATGAAGGACTCGCCAGCGTATTTGCGTGCGCCTGCGCTGGCTTGCAAAATCACCGGTGCACCTACCTCGTCAGCGGCCTGCATCACAGCCTGCACCTGCTCCAGGTTGTTGACGTTGAACGCTGGAATGCCGTAGGTGTTGACTGCTGCATGGTCCAGCAGCTCGCGCATGGATACGAGTGGCATGGTGAAATCCTCAAAAATGGAGTGTTTGTAAAGACGGGAAAGCGATTCAGAACCTGGTAACTGCCCTGTAACCCAAGCCCTGGATTCTACCGTTTGCCCTGATTTGTCTGTACGAAAGCCGTCACCCGCTCCAGCACTGGCGCGCGGCTTCTGAGCACGGAGGCCATCGCGGCAACGATCGTGACATGGCTGACTGTGTCGTACAGCTCTGATTCAACCCGCACGCCGCTGTTTTTCAGGCGCTGCGCCATGCCAACGGTGCTGCGCTGGGTGTTGACGAGGCTGTCTTTTTCAGGCGCGAGCAGCAAGGCAGGTGGCGACGCGCTACTGGCATGAAACAGTGCCTGGCTGTCGGGCGGCGTTTTGGGCCACTCAAATGCGACCTGCGTCTGGCGGTCCCCAATTGGCAAAAAGTCATACGGGCCTGCCAGGCCTATCCAGCCGGCCAGCCTGGACGGGCTCAATCCCACCCCGCCCAGCCAGCGCTTGTCGAGTGCAATCATGGCTGCGTTGTAGGCGCCAGCGCTGTGGCCCATGACGAAAATGCGGGATGGATCAGCACCGTACTTTTGCGCGTTGTCTGCCGCCCAGCGCACGGCCAG
>JAYVLI010000296.1:0-18147 GCA_043759535.1 Betaproteobacteria bacterium
ACGCGACCGGCGGCGATGCGCTCCTGGGCGTCGTAGAACTCCTGCGGCGGCACCGGTTGCATCTCCGAGATCGCGCTGTAGGGGAAGGGCTCTTTCACGCACAGCGTGACCAGCGAAGCGCCTGTCAATTTGGCCATGCTGACCGCAGTGGCCACCGCCTTGGCGGTGATGTCAGAGCCATCGGTGGGGACGAGAATGCGTTGGTACATGGTGGGCTCCAGGTCGGTGGCGACCGGGCACACTGCCCGGCACACCCGCAGTGTGCGCCTGTACCGGGTGTTCGCCTTGACGAGGGTCAAGCGCCGCGTTCAGCTTGGCAAACGCTGGTGATCAGCTCGGCAGGGCTGAACGTCGGCAGCGGCGGCAGGTGTTTGGCAGCAGCCTCAGGCGTTTGGCCGCAGCCGTGCGCATCTGGCAGGAGCCGCCAGCAGGGGGGAGGCGCTCGACCTGGGTGACACCGGCAAGCCGCGCCGCCTGGCTGGCGCCGTGCCGCTGCGGCGTCGCAGACCACTGGTGGCCCGGTAGGCGACGCAGCGCAATCAGCCCAGCACCGGCCGCGCCTTCACCCGCTTGCCCTTGACGGTGCCGTTGTTCAGCGCCTTCAGCGCGTTCTCAGCAATCTCGCGCGCCACCGCCACGTAAGTGCTGAACTCATTGACGTTGATCTTGCCAATCTGTGCAGCGGCAAAACCGGCGCTGCCGGTCAAGGCGCCCATCACATCACCGGGGCGGATTTTTTCTTTGCGGCCACCCAGAATTTGCAAGGTCACCATCGGTGCCAACAGCGGGCCACTGCCGCTGGGAGTCAGCTCCGCCAGCGGATGAAAACTACTGGCCCGGCCTTGCAACTGCTCAATGCGGCCCACCCGGCCCATCTCGTCCAGGCTGGCCAGGCTGAAGGCCCAGCCCTGGGCACCGGCCCGGCCGGTGCGGCCCACGCGGTGGATGTGCAGCTCGGCGTCGGGCGTGATGTCCACATTGATCACCGCTTCCAACTCAGAAATGTCCAGCCCACGCGCGGCCACATCCGTGGCCACCAGCACCGGGCAACTGCGGTTGGCAAACTGGATCAACACTTGGTCGCGGTCGCGCTGGTCCAGATCACCGTGCAGGGCCAGCGCGGTGATGCCCTGCGCACCCAGCACCGCCACCAGGTCACGGCACTGCGCTTTGGTGTTACAAAACGCCAGTGTGCGCTCGGGCCGGTAGTGGTTGAGCAGCAGGCCCACCGCGTGCAGGCGCTGGTCTTCGGTCACCTCATAAAACCGCTGGCGGATGGCGTTGGCGGTGGGCTGGTCGGTCAGCTTGACCTCTTGCGGGTTGCGCAAGAATTTTTTGCCAATCTGGGCAATGCCCTCGGGGTAGGTGGCCGAAAACAGCAGGGTCTGGCGGTTTTTGGGGCACTTGGCGGCGATTGCCGCGATGTCGTCCATGAAGCCCATGTCCAGCATGCGGTCGGCTTCGTCCAGCACCAGGCAGTTCAGCGCCGCCAGCAGCAGGCTGCCGCGCTCCAGATGGTCGGTGATGCGACCGGGTGTGCCCACCACGATGTGCGCACCGTGCGCCAGGCTGTCCAGCTGGCTGCGGATGGGCGCGCCGCCGCACAGGGTCAGCACCTTGATGTTGTCGGCCGCGCGCGCCAGGCGGCGGATCTCCAGCGTCACCTGCTCGGCCAGCTCGCGGGTGGGGCACAGCACCAGGGCCTGGGTGTCGGGGCGTTTGGCGTCCAGCCGGTGCAGCAGGGCCAGCGCAAAGGCGGCGGTTTTGCCGCTGCCGGTCTGGGCTTGGGCGATCAGGTCTTGCCCGGCAAGGGCCAAAGGCAGGGCGACGGCCTGGATCGGTGTCATCACCAAGTAACCCAGCGTCTGCAGATTGGCCAGGGTGGCGGGGCTCAGCGGCAAGGTGCTGAAGGCGGTGCCCACCAGCGTCTGGGATGGCTTGGCTGAGGGCGATGCGGTGATATCGGTCATACAGGATTGTCGGTGATCGGCTCCTGTGGCGTGGCTGCGGCGCGCCGGGGCGCGACATGTGGACAGTTCGCGCAGCATCCGGCAAGTTGCTGATGCCACCCGCCGGCACGCGCCGTAAAAAGCTTTCGGCTGGTGGTCAGCCCAAGGAGTGCGGACATGAGCAATACGGGCAATACGCAGGAATACAAAAGCTGGGTGACTGCCGGCGGGCTGGCGCTGGCAGCGGCCGCAATCATTTTGACCTTTCTGCTGTCTGGCAAAACGACCGACCAACCCGTCAACGCGTTCTGGTTTGTCGGCCTGCTGATCCTGACCATGGCTGCGCTCAGCTTCACCGCCATGGTGTTCCGCGGCATGGGTCTGGCCAACGACAGCGATGCGTTCGGTTTGCCGTCGGGCTCGATCCGTACATTGCTAGCCATCGGCATCATGGTGTTGCTGGTGGTGTTCGGGCTGAGCTACTTTCGCTCGCTCGACGCGTTCGATATCGAGATGCCGGCTTCCAAAGCCAGCGACAAGTCCGAAATCAAGCGTCTGCAGGACGAGGGTTTTATTGTTTTGGTGATGCAACCGGGCACAGAGGCATCAGCGAAAGACGCGACGCCGGTAGTCGTTGCCACACCTGCAAAGGTCAAATTGTTGCGTGGCAAGTTGCCGGCAGAGGTATCCGACGCGCAAAAGCAACTACTCACCAGCATCGTCACGCTGCTGACCACCGTGATCGGTTTCTACTTCGGCAGCAAGGGCGCCGCCGACGGTCAGCGCGACAAGGCCGAGCGGACGGACAAGCCCGATGCATCGACCACCTCGGCTAGCGCGGACGCCAAAGCGCTGGACGACGATTTCAGCCGACTGGAAAGCCGGTCGAAGTCCTTGGACCAGCGCCTGGACAAACTGAACGCTGTCGACCCAGCAGCAGCGTCTGACAGACAAGCAGTGACCGAAGCGATCAAAGTGGCAGTTCAAGCGCAGGCCGACGTGGCGGCCGCCCACAAGCGGGCCACCGATGCGATGACCGCCCTGCACACAGCAGCATCCACGCTGGCCAGCACCGGGCCAGAATCCAGCGCTCGGGCCGGCGCTGATACCGCACTGAAATTGGCACTGGACCAGGCGCGGCGCGGCTCAGCGGCTTTGGCGCCAACACTGGCCGCGTTGGAAGACGCCATTGGCAAAGCCGAGAAGCTCTACGCCAAACACTGAGCGCCGCTATACCCCGGAGTCCGAGCATGAAAAAAGTCGCCCTCATCACCCTGCACGGCATGGGCATCACCCAGCCCGATTACGTCAACGAGCTGCGCCAGGATTTGGCCCACCGGCTGGGCAGCGCGTTTGCGGCGGTGCATGTGGGCGCCGTGTACTACAAGGGTTTGCTGCTGGCCAACGAGCAGCGTGTCTGGAACCGCATGGGCCGCCAAGTGCGCTGGGACGACATGCGCCAGTTTCTGCTGTACGGCTTTGCCGACGCGGCCGGCCTGGAGAGCGCCAAGACCTTGCGTGGCAGCGTCTACACCATGGCCCAGGCGCGTATTGCCCGCGAGCTGTACCTGGCGCGTGAGGCCATGGGCCATGACGGCCCGGTGGTGCTGCTGGCCCAGTCCCTGGGCGGCCATGTGATGTCGTGTTACTTCTGGGACGCGCAGGGTGAGGCGCATGGGGCCAAAGCCACCGTGGGCATCTGGCAAGACATCCTGGCCTTCCAGCCCCAGATCTCAGGCGCCAAACCACTCACCGATGTCGACATCCGATTTTTGCGTGGCAGCACCGTCCGGAATGTGCTGACCACGGGCTGCAACATCCCGATTTTTGTGGCCGCGCATGCGGTGGCCGAGATCTTGCCGATGCAGCCCAACACCAGCTTCACCTGGCGCAACTACTACGACAAAGACGATGTGCTGGGCTGGCCGCTGGCCGATTTGTCCGACCAGTACCGGGCGGCAGTCACCGATGTGCCGGTGAATGCCGGTGGCGGTTTGTTTGGCTGGATCAGCCGCAGCTGGAACCCGCTGTCACACCTGCAATATTGGCGTGACGACGAGGTGCTGGACCCGCTGGCGGCCACGCTGCGTGGGCTGGTCAACGGCGGCTGATGTGCCTTTGGGGTGTTTGCCTGGCTCTGGGCCAGCCCCAATGCCGGCCGCGCTGCACCAGCCTCAATGCCCACCCCGCGGCATGGTGCCTTCCAGCTTGCAGATGATGCCCAGCATCACCTCGTCCGCACCACCGCCAATGCTGGCCAGGCGGCCGTCGCGAAAGCTTTGGCTGATGGGGTTGTCCCAGGTGAATCCCATGCCGCCCCAGTACTGCAAGCAACTGTCGGCCACCTCGCGCAGCAGGCGGCCGGCTTTGAGTTTGGCCATCGACGCCAGCTTGGTCACGTCTTGCCCGCTCACATACAAATCCACCGCGTGGTAGGTGAGGGCGCGCAGGGCGGCCACCTCGGTGCGCAGCTCGGCCAGGCGGAAATGCACCACCTGGTTGTCGAGGATGCTTTTGCCGAAGGCCTTGCGCTCCCGCGTGTAGGTGATGGTCTGGTCGATCAACAAATCCATGCTGCGCAGTGCGCCGGCGGCGCCAAACAGCCGCTCCTCTTGAAACTGCTGCATCTGGTAGGCAAAGCCCATGCCCTCTTGGCCAATCAGGTAGCGCCGCGGCACCCGCACGTTGTCAAAAAACAGTTGTGCGGTGTCGGACGCATTCATGCCGATCTTCTTGATCTTCTGCTTGCTGATGCCTCTTGCATCCATCGGCACGATGATCAGGCTCTTGTTTTTGTGCGGCCCGCCGGCATCACTGGTATTGGCCAGCAGGCAGCACCAGTCGGCTTGCAGCCCGTTGGTGATCCACATCTTGCTGCCGTTGATCAGGTAGTCCGCCCCGTCATGGCTGGCGCGGGTTTTGAGGGCAGCCACATCACTGCCACCGCCCACCTCGCTGACGCCCACGCAGCCCACCATGTCACCGGCGATGGACGGTGCCAGCCACTGCTGGCGCAACTCATCACTGCCAAAACGGGCCAGGGCGGGGGTACACATGTCGGTCTGCACGCCAATGCTCATGGGCACACCGCCGCAGGTGCAGGCGCCCATGGCCTCGGCCATCACGGCGGAGTAGCTGAAATCCAGCCCGGCGCCGCCAAATTGCGCGGGGTATTTGAGGCCCAGCAGGCCCAGCGCGCCCAGCTTTTTCATCACCTGGTGGGCGGGGTAGATCTCGGCCGCCTCCCAGGCGGGGATGTGCGGGTTCAGCTCTTTTTCGACAAACTTGGTGACGGTGTCGGCCAGGGCGCGGTGTTCGGCAGTCAATTGCACGGGGTGTCTCCGGGTGGGTGGGGTGCAGCCGCGTGGCCAAGGGGCTGACAGCGCGCGCAACGCCATGATTGAAGGACGGGTTGCCGCACACGTCAATCCAGCGCGAGACAGGGAAAGCCCGCCGCCGCACCGTTACGATGCGCCGCCCTTGTCTCCAACCCCAGTCCTTGCCCGTTGCCGCTTGCGCGGCCAGCCACCTTGCACTTGATGAGCGCCACCTCCAGCCGCAGCGTTCCAGCCGCCCCACCATCCCAGCCGCTGGCCGCTGCTGTGCTGCAGGCACAAGACCTGGCCTGCCGGCGTGGCCGGCGGCTGTTGTTCAAAGGCCTGAATTTGCAGTTGCCAGCCGGCAGCATCACCTGGCTGCGTGGCCGCAACGGCAGTGGCAAGACCAGCCTGCTGCGCATCTTGGCGGGGCTGTCCAGCCCGGCACACGGCACGGTGCTGCTGGGCGGCCAGCCGCTGGCGGGGGGCAGCGCGGCCGCCAACGCGGCGGCCGGCGCGCTGCTCTACATCGGCCATGCCAATGCCCTGAAAGACGATTTGACGCTGGCCGAAGCGCTGGCGTTTTTGGCCCGCCTGCAGGGGCTGGATGACGCCCCGGCGCGGGCGCGTGCCGCGCTGCACACGCTGGGCCTGGCCTCACGCCAGGACGCCCCGGTGCGCACCCTGTCCCAAGGCCAGCGCCGGCGCGGTGCGCTGGCTAGGCTGGCGCTGGACGATGCACCCCGCAGCTGGATCCTGGACGAGCCGTTTGATGCGCTGGACCAAGACAGCGTCACGCTGCTGGCCGGCTTGGTCAGCGCCCATGCCGCCCGTGGTGGCGCGGTGCTGATGACCAGCCACCAGGCTGTCCACCTGCCCGGTGCGGTCGAGTTTGACCTTGAGCCTTACCGCGCAGCATGACCAGCCTGCTGCTCACCGTGGCCAGTCGTGACCTGCTGCTGGCCGGCCGGCGCCGCATCGAGGCGCTGCTGCCGCTGGGGTTTTTCATCGTCGCCGCAGGCCTGTTCCCCATCGGCGTGGGGCCTGAGCCGCAGACCCTGCGCCAGATCGCACCGGGCGTGGTGTGGGTGTGCGCGTTGCTGGCGGCCATGTTGTCGGTCACCCAGATGTTTGCCAGTGACCACCAGGATGGGTCGCTGGAGCAGTTGCTGCTGGCACCCGGGTCACTGGTGGCCACCGTGGGCGGCAAGGTGCTGGCGCATTGGGTCAGTTCGGGCCTGCCGCTGGTGCTGGCCGCACCGCTGATCGGCCTGCTGTTTGGCATGCAGACCAGCGCCGTCAGCATCCTGACGTTGACGCTGCTGCTGGGCACGCCCATCCTCAGCTTGCTGGGCGCGGTGGGCGCGGCGCTCACACTGGGCCTGCGCAGCGGTGCGGCGCTGGTGTTTTTGCTGGTGTTGCCACTCACCGTACCGGCGCTGATTTTTGGCACCGGTGCGGTGGTGGCGGTGGACGCCGGCCTGCCGGCGCAGGCGCATTTGTCGCTGCTGGGGGCCTTGTTGATCCTCACGCTGCTGGGCGCACCGCTGGCCACCGCCGCTGCGCTGCGCATTGCGCTGGATTGAGGCGGCTTGTCCGTACCGCCAAAGTCCGCGCCGCCGGTCGCGGCGCCACCACTTGCGACAATCCTTGTTGAATCTTGCTCTCGACCATGCCGCTGACATTCACCACCTACGCCGCCCCGTCGCGCTTTTACGCGATGGCCGGCGCCTGGATTCCCTGGTTCTGGGTCATCACCCTGCTGACCGGTGCTGCCGGCCTGTTCATCGGTTTTGGCATTGCGCCCACTGATTTTCAGCAGGGTGATGCCTACCGCATCATCTTCATCCACGTGCCTGCGGCCTGGATGTCGATGTTGATTTACCTGGTCATGGCCTTCTGGGCTGCGTGGGGCTGGATGCTCAACGCCCGCATGGCGGCCATGTACGCCCGCGCCCTGGCGCCCACCGGCGCGCTGTTCACCTTCATCGCGCTGTGGACTGGTGCGCTGTGGGGCAAACCCACCTGGGGCACCTGGTGGGTGTGGGACGCGCGGCTGACGTCGGAATTCATCCTGCTGCTGATGTACGGCGGCTACATCGCGCTGACCGAGGCGATTGACGACCCCAAACGCGCCGCCAACGCCGGTGCGCTGCTGGCCCTGGTGGGCGCGGTGAACGTGCCCATCATTTATTTTTCAGTGCGCTGGTGGAACACTTTGCACCAGGGCTCCTCCATCGCTGCAGCGCCCAAGATGGCGAGTTCGATGTTGACAGCCCTGTTGCTGATGACGATCTGCTTCTGGGCCTACAGTTTTGCGGTGGTGTATGCCCGCGCCCGGGCGGTGGTGTTGGAGCAGGAGTCCGACACCGACTGGGTCAAGGCGCTGACCGCTGCACGCACCGCTTGAGCCTGACTTTGCGATGGACAACGTATGAACTGGGCCATGAACTGGCAGTCGCTTGATCAATTCCTGCACATGGGTGGTTATGGCCTGTATGTGTGGGGCAGCTATGCGATGACGCTGGCGGTGCTGGCCGCCGAGGCGTTGGCCGTGCGCCGCCGCCAGCGGCTGGCGTTTGCCAATGCGCGTGACGAAGCGCTGCACGGAGGTACGTCATGACAGACGCCATGAAACCCGCCATGAAAACCACGATGAAGCCACGCCACAAACGCGCCGCCATCGTGCTGGGCGTGTTGTCCGCTGTGGGCGTGGCGGTGGCGCTGGTGCTCAATGCCTTCAACAGCAACCTGGTGTTTTTTTACACCCCGGCGCAAATTGCGTCCAAAGAGGCGCCGCAGGGCCGCACCTTCCGCGTCGGCGGGCTGGTGGTGGCCGGCAGCGTGGTGCGAGAAGGCGTGACCGTGCGCTTCAACGTCACTGACACCATCCAGACCGTGCCGGTGCGTTATGAAGGTGTGCTGCCCGATTTGTTCAAAGAGGGCAAAGGCGTGGTGGCACAAGGCCAGCTTGGCGGTGACGGCGTGTTTGCCGCCCGCGAAGTACTGGCCAAACACGACGAAAACTACATGCCACCCGAGGCGGCAGACGCACTGCAGCAGGCCGACAAGATGCGCGCCAAGATGGGCGGCACGCTGGCGGCACCGTCCACCACACCATCGGCTGGAACAGCGGCCACAACACCGGCCGGAGGCCAACAATGATCCCCGAACTGGGCCACTTCATCCTGATCCTGGCGCTGGCCATTGCGCTGGTGCAAGGTGTGCTGCCACTGCTGGGCGCACAGCGGGGCAGGGCGGACTGGATGGCGCTGGGCCGGCCGGCGGCCTATCTGCAGTTGCTGCTGGTGGCGTTGTCGTTTGTCTGCCTCACCATCTCGTTTGTGCAGCATGATTTTTCAGTGTTGTATGTGGCCTCCAACTCCAACTCGGGTCTGCCGCTGCAATACCGTGTCGCTGCAGTGTGGGGCGGGCATGAGGGCTCGTTGCTGCTGTGGGTGTTGATGTTGTGTGTGTGGACAGCCGCAGTGGCCCGCTTCTCACGCAGCCTGCCGCCCGTGTTTGTGGCGCGCATCCTGGCGGTGCTGGGGCTGGTGTCGGTGGGCTTTTTGCTGTTCATGTTGATCACGTCCAACCCGTTTGAGCGCTTGATCCCGGCTGCCGCCGACGGGCGTGATTTGAACCCGCTGCTGCAAGACCCCGGCATGGTCATCCACCCGCCCATGTTGTACATGGGTTATGTGGGTTTCTCGGTGGCATTTGCGTTTGCCATTGCCGCCCTCATCGGCGGCAACCTGGACGCCACCTGGGCGCGCTGGACCCGGCCCTGGACATCGGCCGCGTGGATCTTCTTGACCTTTGGCATCGGCCTGGGCAGCTGGTGGGCCTACAACGAGCTGGGCTGGGGCGGCTGGTGGTTTTGGGACCCGGTTGAAAACGCATCCTTCATGCCATGGTTGATTGGCACCGCGCTGATCCACTCGCTGGCCGTGACTGAGAAGCGCGGTGGCTTCAAGGTCTGGACCGTGCTGCTCGCCATCCTGGCGTTTTCACTCTCGCTGCTGGGCACGTTTTTGGTCCGCTCGGGCGTGTTGTCGTCGGTGCATGCCTTTGCCACTGACCCGCGCCGCGGCCTGTTCATCCTGGTGTTTTTGGTGGTCGTGATTGGCGCGTCGCTGCTGCTGTATGCCTGGCGTGCGCCCAGCGTGGGCCTGGGTCAGCGCTTCGGGCTGTTCAGCAAAGAAAGCATGCTGCTGGTCAACAACATGCTGCTGGCGGTGGCCTGCGGTGGTGTGCTGCTGGGCACTTTGTACCCGCTGTTTTTGGACGCGGTGGGCGGCGGCAAGATCTCGGTCGGCCCGCCGTACTTTGACACCGTGTTCACGCTGATGATGGCGCCGCTGCTGTTGGCCATGGGCGTGGGCCCGATGATGCGCTGGAAGCAAGATGACGCCGGCAGCCTGGCGCGCCGGCTGCGTGCGGCGTTTGTGCTGGCCATCGTGGCCGCGCTGCTCACGGGTTGGCTGATGGGCCGCATCAGCCCGGCCACCACCGGCGGGCTGTTTTTGGCCTACTGGATCATCTTCACCATCGCCACCGATTTGGTGGAGCGGCTGCGCCCCAAACTGGGCCTGGGCGGCACGGTGCTAGGCCGCGCCCGGCTGCTGCCGCGCGCCATGATCGGCATGATGATTGCGCATGCTGGCGTGGCTGTTTTCTCGCTGGGTGTGGCCATGGTCAAGACTTACGAGACCGAGCGTGACGTGAAGATGGGGCCTGATACCAGCACCACCGTGGCCGGTTACCAGTTCCGCATGCTGTCCATCAAGCCGGTGCAGGGCGCCAACTACCAGGCCGCACAAGGCTTGGTGGAGGTCAGCAAGGGCGGCACGCTGATTGCCACGCTGTACCCCGAAAAGCGCGTCTACAAGGTGCAGAGCAACCCCATGACCGAAGCCGCAGTGGACAGCAACCTGCTGCGTGATTTGTATGTCTCGATGGGTGAGCAATTGCCCACCGGCGAGTGGATCGTGCGGGTGCAGCACAAGCCTTTCATCGCCTGGATCTGGGGCGGCTGCCTCATCATGATGCTGGGCGGGCTGGTGGCGGCCAGTGACAGGCGCTACCGGGCGCGGGCAACCCGCAGTGCGGCGGTACCGGCTGGGGTTGGGGCAAGCCTGTGAAGCGTTTTTTGCTGCCCTTTGGCCTGTTCTTGGTGCTGGCCGCGTTTTTGGCGGTGGGCCTGCGGCTGGACCCGCGTGAAGTGCCGTCCCCGTTGATCGGCAAGCCCGCGCCGGCCTTCCAGGCCACCGCACTGGCCCGGCCCCAGGCGACTATCAAACGTGATGATTTGTTGGGCAAGGTGTGGGTGCTCAACGTCTGGGCGTCGTGGTGTGGTGCCTGCCGCGATGAACACCCGGTGCTGGTTGGCTTTGCCAAGAAAAACCTGGTGCCGCTCTACGGCCTCAACTACAAGGACCAGCGCGCTGAGGCCTCAAGCTGGTTGCAGCAGTTTGGCAACCCCTACACCGACTCGCTGTTTGACCCCGACGGCCGCATCGGCATCGACTATGGCGTCTACGGCGTGCCTGAGACCTTTGTGATCGACCGCGCCGGGGTCATCCGCTACAAACACATCGGCCCCATCACGCCCGAGGTGCTGCGCGACAAATTGGAGCCGCTGCTGCGGAGGCTCAATGCGTGAGCGGCTGTTGCGGGGCTTGCGCTGGAGCGTGTTGTTTGCGGGCTTGTTGACCACCGTGCTGGCCACCAGTGTGTTGGCACCACGCGCCTGGGCTACCGAGGCCCCATCGGCCGCCCAGGACCCGGCCATCGAGGCCCGCATGATGCTGCTGGCCGCTGAACTGCGCTGTTTGGTGTGCCAAAACCAGACCATTGCCGATTCCCATTCCGGCTTGGCCGATGACTTGCGCCGCCAGATCCGCGAGATGCTGGTCAAGGGCCAGACCGAAGACCAGATTCGCGATTACATGACGCAGCGCTACGGCGACTTTGTGCTCTACAAACCGCCCTTCAAAGCCAGCACTGCCCTGTTGTGGGTGGGCCCGGCGCTGCTGATGGTGGGCGCTCTGGGCACGTTGCTTGTGGTGCTGCGCCGCCGCCAACGCCTGGGCGCTGATGCTTTTGACCCCGATACGCCTGGAGACGACGACCCGCGATGAGCCGCCTTGAAGAATTGAAGGGCCAGCTCACCCAGTTGGATGATTTGGTGCGCAGTGGTGTGTTGACGGGCGATGCCGCACGCCAGGCGCGTGACACGCTGGAGGCCCAGGTGCTGGCTGCCGTGCTGCCAGCGGCCAGCAGACTGGGCGTTGTTGCCACCACCGCACCTGCAGATGCCGCGTTGCCCGCGCTTGCCGACGCAAGCCCGTCACGCCGCCTGCTGCTGGGGCTGGTGGTATTTGTCCTGGCTTTTGGCGCTGCCGGTTACGCCTGGCTGGGCAACCCGGCGGCCCTGGCGGTGGCGCCCGGCCAGGCGGCAACCGTGGCGGCAGCGGGGGCCGCAACAGCCGCCAGCGGCGCGGCGGAGCAAGCACCCGACCGGGCCCAGTTTGAGGCCATGACCGCACGCCTGGCCGAGCGCCTCAAGGCCAAGCCGGACGACGCTGAAGGCTGGTCCATGTTGGGCCGCTCGTACAGCGTGTTAGACCAGTTTCCGCAGGCGCTGGAAGCGTTCAAGCAAGTCATCATCCTGCGCCCGCAAGACGCCCAGGGTTATGCCGACATGGCCGATGCGCTGGGCATGGCCAGTGGCCGCAAGCTGGGGCCTGAGTCTGAAAAGTTGCTGGCCAAAGCGCTGCAGCTGGACCCCGACAACGTCAAGGCGCTGGCCCTGCTGGGCACCATGGCGCTGGACCAGGGGGACGCTGCCGGCGCCGCAAAACAGTGGGAACACGCACTGCGCAAAACCGAGCCCGGCAGTGAGATGGCCAGCCGGTTGCGGGGTGGCATTGATGAAGCGCGCCAGCGGGCCGGCTTGCCGGCATTGCCCGCAGCAGCGGTGATTGCGGCCGTTGCACCTGTGGCCTCAGCCGCAACGTCAGCCGCAACGGCAGCCTCAAAATCAGCCCCAAATTCAACTCAAGCGTCCACCAGCAGCGGCACGGTGCAAGTGCGCATCAGCCTGGCGCCTGCGCTGGCTGCCAAAGCCGCACCCGACGACACGCTGTTCATCTTTGCCCGCGCAGTGCAGGGCCAAGGCCCAAAAGCGCCGCTGGCCATCCAGCGCCGCCAGGTCAAGGATTTGCCACTCACCGTGACGCTGGATGACTCGATGGCCATGAGCCCGGCCCTGCGCCTGTCCGGGGTCAGCCAGGTGGTGGTGGGCGCACGCATCAGCAAGAGTGGCAATGCCATGCCGCAGCCGGGTGATCTGCAAGGCCTGACGCCCACCGTGGCGGTGGGTGCCAGCGGCCTGCAGTTGCAGATCAGCGACATCCTGCCTTGATCCACTGGTCCATCGATGTCCTGAAGGAGCCCACCGTGAGCCGAACAAGCCTGCCGTCCACCTGTGATCTGTGTGATGTCTACAAGCTCGACACCAGCGGCGCATTCCGCGTGCTGCCGCCGGTGTTCAAGGCCTATGGTGCGCACGCCGCGTTTGCTGGCTTGGTCAGCACCGTCAAGTGCCATGAGGACAACACCTCGGTGAAAGCGGCAGTGGAGTCACCCGGCCATGGCCGGGTGCTGGTGGTGGACGGTGGTGGCTCGTTGCGCCACGCGCTGGTGGGTGGCAACCTGGCCGCTGCAGCCGCCCGCAACGGCTGGGCTGGCCTGGTGGTGGACGGCTGTGTGCGCGACGTGGCCGAGCTGAACGCCACAGCCATCGGCATCCGCGCCCTGGCCCTGCTGCCGCTGCCCACCGAGCGCCGCCATGCCGGCCTGGTGGATGTGCCGGTGCAGGTGCAAGGCGTGGCGGTGCGGCCTGGGGATTGGCTGCTGGCCGACGCCGACGGCATCGTGGTCATGAAGACCGCACCCACCAAGACGGCAACCACCGCCTGATCCGCACCATGGCCACCTCGCTCTTCACCCTCAAACCGGCCGCTGGGGCCACCACCCAAGCCGCCGCCACGCCAGACAACCTGGCCCGCACCGCCGCCCGCTGCCGCAAGCGTGTCACCCAACGCGCACTGTTTGCCGCCGGCGTGGCCATGGTGCCGGTGCCGGGGGTGGACTGGATCACCGATGTGGGCTTGTTGCTCAAGCTGCTGCCCGAGATCACGACCGCCTTTGGCCTCAGCCCGGCCCAGGTTGAGCAACTCGCACCTGAGCGCCGGGTGGTGGTTTACAAGGCCATCTCCGCCGGCGGCAGCATGGTGCTGGGCCGGCTGGTGACACGTGAGCTGGTGATGGCCGTGCTCAAGACCGTGGGTGTGCGCCTGAGCACCCAGCAGGCCGCCAAATACCTGCCGGTGGCCGGGCAGGTGGTGTCCGCCGCGTTGACCTTTTCTGCCCTGCGTTATGTGTGTGAACAACACATCCGCCAGTGCGAGGCAGTGGCCCGCCAACTGTTGTTGCCAGCACCCTGAACCTGTAGCAGCCAAAGCGCAGGCTAGAATGCAAGGCTTCGGGGCGTAGCGCAGTCTGGTAGCGCATCTGGTTTGGGACCAGAGGGTCGTAGGTTCGAATCCTATCGCCCCGACCATTTTTAAAAGATCAGAGCCTGGTCACCGTCATGCGGTTACCAGGCTTTTTTTTGCGCCATGTTTCTGCGTCGTGCAGCGGCAGCCATGCTCGCTAGCGCTAAACAGGCCATGGCCAAACTGGCCAGCAACAGGCTGGTGGGCTCGGGCACCACAGTGGCCGGCGGTACCCGCTCAAACACCACAAAGTCCTGTGTGCTGGCGTTGTACAGCCGCACCGCGTTGTAGGCCTTGGCGGCGTTGCTGGCGCTCACCGCCTGCAGCCAGCCGCTGGCCACGTCACGCTGCGCCGGGGTGGCGGTTTGTTCAAGAAAAAAGTTGCCCGCCAGCAGGTCCAGCGTGGGTGCTGTCTCGGTCACGATCTCCCACACCGCCAGTTGGAATGCAGCGCTCTTAAGCGTGCTGTCCACGCCACTGCCCGCCAGGCTGTAGAGCTTGCCCAGCAAGTCTTCTTGCCGGGTGCTGAACCCGTTGATCGACCCGGTGACCACGGGGCTGTAGGTGTAGATCGTGTTCCAGTTGAAGCTCTGGTAGATGTCGGTGCAGTAGGTCAAAAACGAGCTGGTCACACCACTCCGGGTGATCTGGCCGGTGAATTCACCGGCATTCACCCAGCCGGTTTTGGAGGTGTCCACCGCACCCGCACCCAGCGCAAAGCCGCTCAGGCGCAGCGTCACGTCGGGTGCGGTGTCGCTCAAAAATCCGGCCTGTGCCGTGGTGGTCAATACGCTGGCAAGCAATGCCAGCAAAGGGTGGGTGCGCATGGGCAGGCTTGTGGACTATTGGGGTAGGGCAGGCGTGGGCGCCTGGGTGGCAGGGCAACTGAGAGGGCAACTGAGAGGGCAACTGAGCCCTTGCCATCGGCCTATCGGCGCGGCTGCTGCCGGCTGCACCCTGTTGGGCCACAGGTGGGCCCTGTCCGTGATGCCTGACGCGTTGCGCGCCTGGCCTGCCCGGCGAGGATCGAACTCACAACCTGCTGCTTAGAAGGCAGCTGCTCTATCCAATTGAGCTACGGGCAGAAATGAGTCCGAGATTCTAGGCGCCGCGCCATCAAGCCACTTGCGCAAAAATCCGTTAACAGACTAAAATTATTCATAAATCCAAAACAGGATTCCGCCATGCTCACTGCAGAAGAACCCCGGCCGCTCGACGCAGCCGCATCGGCTGACCGCATGTCCGCCGCCGGCCTGCGGGCGTTTGGCCGCATGGCCGAGCTGTGGCAACTGACCGTGGACGAGCAACTGTGCCTGCTGGGCCAGCCGCCCCGGTCCACATTTTTTGCCTGGCGCAAACACCCCGAGCGCGCCCGCTTGCCACGTGACACCCTGGAGCGTTTGTCCAACCTGCTGGGCATTTACAAAAGCCTGCAAATCCTGCTGCCCGACACCACTGCCGCCGATGCCTGGCTGCGCCAGCCCAACCAGGCGCCGCTGTTTGGTGGCCGGTCGGCCCTGCAGCACATGCTGGCAGGCAACATGAGCGACATCAACCTGGTGCGCCGCTACCTGGACGGTGTGCGTGGTGGGGGCTGGTCTTGAGCACGGTGCAACATCCTCAAATCCAACCCGCCCAGCCCGAAACCGACCCCATCCAGCCCGCGCTGCGCCGCATCCGCTGGCAGCCGGCCTGCCGCATCGTGCCCACCCGCTACCCCAGCGTCTACCTGTACGACCGGGTGGCCGACGCCGACGACTTTGACGCGCTGTACGCACTGGAGGCGCTCAGCAATGAGCGCCTGCGCGATGAGCTGGGCCAGATTGAGCGGGTGCCCGCCGCACAGCGCCTGTTCGGGCCGGGCAGCGGGCCGATCATGGCGGCGTTCACCCATGTCAACCTGGCCGGCAGCCGGTTCTCGGACGGCAGTTACGGCGTGTTCTACGCTGCACGCGACCGCGCCACCGCCATTGCCGAAACGCGCTACCACCACGGCCGCTTTTTGGCTGCCACCGCCCAGCCGGCGCTACACCTGCCCATGCGGCTGTACCACCTGGCGGTGGACGCCTGCCTGCATGACCTGCGCCCGCTGGCCGCCGCGCCCGCCGCCGTGCATGCCCCGGACGATTACAGCGCCGCCCGCACCCTGGCCGCCGGTTTGCGGGCTGCTGGCTCAGCCGGCGTGGCCTACCGCAGCGTGCGCCATGCAGGTGGCCACAACATCGGCCTGTTTAGCCCGCAAGGTGCCAGCCAGTGTCTGCATGCCGCCCACCTGCTGTACGTCTGGGACGGCCAACGCTTTGCCGATGTGTACGAGAAGCTGCCGTGACCCGCAGCACCCCTGCCACTGCGGCCACCGGCCAGCGCTTTGACACGGTGGACGCGCTGCGTGGTGCGGCCATCGTCTGGATGGTGGCCTTCCACGCCAGTTTCGATTTGAACCACTTGCGGTTTTTCAACCCGCCGCAAGACTTTTACCGCGACCCGTTCTGGACCCTGCAGCGCACCCTGATCGTCAGCCTGTTTTTGCTGTGTGCCGGCCTGGGCCAGGCGCTGGCGCAGCAGGCCGCTGTGGGTTGGCCCCGCTTCTGGCGCCGTTGGGCCCAGGTAGCGGGCTGTGCGCTGGCGGTGTCGCTGGGCTCAGCCTGGATGTTTCCCACCAGTTGGATCAGTTTTGGCGTGCTGCACGGCATGGCCGTGATGTTGATTGCGGCAAGGTTGCTGGCGCCGCTGGGCCGCTGGTTGTGGCCGCTGGGTGTCCTGCTGCTGGCCTTGCCACGCCTGGTGCAGCATCCGGTGTTTGACAGCCGTTGGACGAACTGGACAGGCCTGGTCACCCACAAGCCCATCACCGAAGACTTTGTGCCGGTGCTGCCCTGGTTGGGTGTGCTGCTGTGGGGGCTGGCGGCGGGTCAGTGGCTGCTGGCGCACCGGCGCGGCCTGCTGGGCGTTGCGCTGCCAACCTGGCTGGCACCGCTGGCCACACTGGGCCGCTGGCCGTTGACGGTTTACATGCTGCACCAGCCGCTGATCATCGGCGCGCTGAGCGGCCTGGCGGCGCTGCGTGGTGTGGCGTGACAGCCTGCGGTGACAATCCTGGCATGAGCGCCAAGATCCTGTTCGGCTTCCATGCCGTCACCGTGCGGTTAAAAACCGCCCCCGAATCCATCGTCGAGATCCACATCGACGCCTCCCGGCGTGATGCCCGCATGCGCCAGTTCACCGAGCGAGTGCAGGCCGCCGGCGCCAAGTTGGTGGACAGTGATGACGACCGGCTGATCCGCCTGGCCGGCAGCCCGCGCCACCAGGGTGTGGTGGCCAAGGTCAACATCCTGACCAAGCTGCATTCGGTGGATGACGTGCTGGATGGTGTGGAAGGCCCACCGCTGGTGCTGGTGCTGGACGGTGTGACCGACCCGCACAACCTGGGCGCCTGCCTGCGGGTGGCCGACGGCGCCGGGGCGCATGCGGTGGTGGCCCCCAAGGACCATGCGGTGGGCCTGAACGCCACCGTGGCCAAGGTGGCCAGTGGCGCCGCCGAGACCGTGCCCTACCTGATGGTGACCAACCTGGCGCGCACGCTCAATGAGCTGAAGGAGCGCGACATCACCGTGGTCGGCACCGCCGAGGACGCCGAGCAGACGATCTATGACATCGACCTGCGCGGCCCGGTGGCGCTGGTGCTGGGTGCCGAGGGCCCGGGCCTGCGGGCCCTGACCCGCAAGACCTGCGACCTGCTGGTGCGCATCCCGATGGCCGGGGCGGTGGAAAGCCTGAACGTCTCGGTCGCCTCAGGCATCTGCCTGTTCGAGGCGGTGCGCCAGCGGCGCTGAGCCCTGTCTCTGGCCTGATGGGCCAGCGCGACGCCCAGGCTGACCCACTGAGGATGCATGCCAACAGCAGCGCTGGCGGCCTGCTGTTCGTGGGCCGTTCCGATGCCTCGCGCGGCGCGATCTCGGGCTGGTGGGCCCTGGGTGCATCACCGCTGCGGCGCAGCCACAATGGCTGGCGTGCGCCGCCCCGGGCGCGCAGATTTGTGAATGCAGCCGGCGTGGCCGAGCAGCATGAGCGGACATGGCGGGTGCGTTCACAACTTCTTAGACCCTGAACGCGCCGGCCCCGGCGCGAGGAGCCGCCGCCATGTCAGTCATCGCCCTTTCGCACCCCTTGGTGCGCCACAAGATCGGCCTGCTGCGCGAGGACAAGATCTCGACCAAAAAGTTTCGCGAGCTGACGCATGAGCTGGCGCGCCTGCTGGCCTACGAGGCCACCGCCGACTTCCCGCTCGAAAAAACCACCATCGCTTGCTGGAGCGGC